>NCIF01000093.1 GCA_002256785.1 Hydrogenophilales bacterium 17-61-9 | reverse complement strand
GGGTGCGCTTCGGCGCGTGGCTGAAAGCGGTCGCTGTTGACCGCCGTGTTCGGCGCTGGATTAACCACTTGGAGAGGAAAGACGATGAGTTTGTTTCAATGCGAAAACTGCGGGTGCTGTGAGAATACGGCGCTTGCCGCCTACCACTCACGGCACGTGCCGGAACTGTTCGACTGAACAGGAATTGAAGATCGCAAGGGGAAAGTGCTTTGCTCGGCCTGCGGCCCAACGAAGTATTCGGACGGGACTGCGACAGAGTACGGCAAATGGCACGGGAGATTTGATCGCGTGTTTCTGCCAATGGGGGTGTTCGGCACGTCGAAGGAGGGAAACCTTGAGCACTTGGAAACCGGCGACCAGGACTTCCGCAAGTACGCGGTGCCCAACGGAACCAAATTGAGCGAGGGCGAGAGATGAAAAAACCTGATGCGATTGCCGCTGCCGAGCCTCCGCTCGACTGCTGTGTTGGGCGCTGGCGTGTGCGTGTGTTGTGTGGGCACGATAGCTGGTTGTCTGATGTGACTGGCAACACATGGCGAACATTGAAGGCTGAAAATGCAAAGACGTGGCCTAGCCACGCTGAAGCAAAACGCGCTGCATGGAAAGAAGACGGGAAGTACAGTTATCGTGTAGAGGCGGCGCCCAACGCATAGCTGTGGGACCGCGCGAAAATCCGCGCGGTCCCACACGAGCGCCGGGTTGGGCTGCCGCTGAACGTGCGCTGGAGGAAAATTAACCCGAAGGCGAATTGCGCCACCCAGGACTGCTGGGGCGGAAAACTGCCCGTGCTGCAACTCGATATACCGGAGTTCGTGGCGGCATGGAACACGCGCTCTAACTGACCGAAGCAGCTCGCTGCCTAATCCAGAATCCAACCCCCGTGCAGTCATTGGCTGCCGGGGGTTTTCCACGTCTGAACTCACCGCCTTGCGTTCGGGTTTTGCTCTGCTGGCGCATGGCCAACTCCCCTGAACCCTCCCATGCCGGGAGATTTTAGGAGATCAAAATGGGAACCACATGCACCAACAAGCCCAAGGGCATGCCGCTGGAAGATTTTTTCATTGATAGCGGTGTACTGCGCTGGAGCGATGATCGGCCGCACACCTACCGGGTGCTGGCGAGCGCCTACAAGATGCCCGCGTTCTACGCAGCTGTCGAGAAGGTCCACAAGGAAACCGGCGAGCGCCAGGTCTGGGCTGCGGTGATCAAGGTCACGCAAATCCGTGGCAACTACGGGTTCTGCTACAAGGACATGGATGAAACCGAAGGCCCTTACTACCACGACTGCCCGTCCAAGATCCTCGATCTGCTCACTCCGACCGACTCGGCGTACGCGAACGAATGGCGTGCGAAGTGCCGCGAGAAGCTGTCGATGGACGCCGAACGGCGGGCGTGCAAGATCGGCCCCGGCACCGTCCTGGTGTATGGAACCCAGCGCCTCACCGTGCTGGAGAAACGGCCCAGGGGCTATCTGGACGTGAAGGACGAACTGGGCTCCAGGTACCGCATGCGTCCCGGCCAAGTCCGCAAATCGGCGATTGCCGCCTGATATCCAAACCCACCACCCGCGCCATTGGCCGGGTGGTTTTTATTGGGCGACGGAAACGCAACTCCATCGAAGCCAGCGCATTCCGCGCGGCAAAATCAGGAGAGCAACATGAGTTTTCTCGAAAACCTCACCTTGGACACCACGCGGTTCATGGAGACCAAGAACGGCATGTCCTACCTTTCGTGGGCAGTGGCCGTGTCGCTGGCAAAAAGCCCCAAGCACACCCCGGTAATGTTCGGCCACCAGCCGTACCGTCGCCTCTTTAAAGGCGCGGTGGTGGCGATCGACATGTTGGAACAGCGGATCTGGCTGCCCGTTCTCGATGATCGGAACAACCCGATCGCTGCCGAAAATGTCACCAGCCGCGATGTGTCCGACGCGCTGCAGCGGTGCCGTGCCAAGGCGGTCGCCATGATCACCGGCATCGGCATGTCGATCTACGCGGGTTTCGATGGCAATGGCGGCAAGTTCGTCGCCGAGCTGGGCCTCACGGCCGAGTCCGACCTGGCGAACGTCAAGGCGATCACCAGCAAGAAAGGGGGGAACAGCAGCGCGGAGTATTTGGACTGGGCTTCCGCCCTGTCTGCAGTCAAGGCGACGGACGAGGCTTTCCGCTGGGAGGTGGTCGAGTACCCCGGAGTCGATTTCGAAACCGGTGAAGTCGTGGACATGCCCTATCTGAAGACGAATGACACGGCGATGGTGTGCGTGCGGGTCGTTTACAAGGGGCGTGAGCACCTGGAGTGGCTGCCCATCATGGGCGTCCTCCCGGTGAAAACCAAGCACGGCGAGAAGAAGATGGATCACCAGCCCCTCATCAACCCGAACGTCTTCGACTGGAACCGCAGCGTCATGCGGTGCCTGACCAAGGCGATCTCGGTGGTCTCGGGTTACGGTCTGTCGATCTACGCCGGCGAGGACTTGTTGACCAAGGACGAAGCTGGCGGCGCTGACAGCACCCCGCCCGATCTCACCGAGGTTCGCGAGCTGCTGAAGGAGACCGGCAAGACCGAAACCGCCATGTGCGAATGGCTCGGGGTCCAGTCTCTCGAAGACGCCGACCGCGAGGCTATCACCAAAGCGGAGGATGTGCTCCGCAAGGCGCTGGAAAAGGCCAAGGCCCCCCCCGCCCCGTCCACGCCGAAGCAGAAGCAGACCGCCGACGCCTGGCCGGCCTGACGCACCACCACAGCAGTACCAACCCGCTCCTCTTTTGAGGGCGGGTTGTTTTTACTGGTTGTTGAAAAGCCAACTCCATTGAACTTTGGGTTTTTCGTCCAGTGGATATGCGTGCCCGCTGGGCCAGTATTCGCTCCGTTACCGGACGGCATCCGGTTTGGAGAATGTCATGAACATTGAAGAAGGCGATATCGTTCTCGCACCGTTTCACTTTGCGGAATCGGAACAGGCCAAGCTCCGGCCCTGCCTCGTCTGGAACGTAACTCCGGTTTCAGCAACGCTGGTTTTCATCAGCAGCCAGAAGCTCGAAAAGGCGTTTCCGACCGAGGTGGTTCTGGACGATGAGCACGCCAAGTCCGTTGGGCTGCTCAAGGCAAGCCGGATTGATTTCGGCAAGCGGGATCGGTGTCTAAAGGTGGACGTGGCGAGGAAACTCGGCAATCTGTCCAGCCTGCAGCGCACCAAACTCAAGGAGTGCTTCCTTGCCGCAAGCGCGGCCTGTCTTCTTGATTGACCCACCGAACCCTGGCCATCCTTGATGGCTGGGGTTTTTTGTGGCACTCCGCTCAGGCTGGAGCCGCTTCGCCCGCTTGCAGGAACCCTGCGATCAGCCTGCGCTTTTCGAGAACGTCCGGCGTGGCTTTGACCTGTGCCTGCTGTTCTTCTGTAAGAAGTTTGAAGATCAGATTTCGTTCGAGGCTTTCGTCGTCCTCGTGCGGAAGCGGGATGCCGTCCTTGATTCGCTTTTGTACCCGCCCGAGGAAGTCTTCCGGGTGATTGAGATAGGTCACGCCCCCTACCTGGCGTCCGTGGCGCTTGAAATGCAGTTCCGCCTCAACATTCCTGTCATCGTTGAGCTGATCGTACGCCTTGTTAATGGCGTACTGGACGGCCTTGTTTTGGCTGACCCCGAGGAATTCAGCGATGTCCTTGAGGCGCTGATGGGTGGTTTCCATCTCGGAAACCCGGTCGGAGAAACGGACGGCTAGGGTTTTCATGACACTTCTTTTTCTATTGATAGTGTCATTATGGTATCACTTTGATATTATCGTGTCAAGCAGGATCGGAGAGTGCTTCAGACGATGCCCGGCAATCTTGAAGGCGTGCCTTTCCGGATCGGATCGCCCGGGACGCGCCCACGGATGCACAGATCACCGAGATCAACGCCAGGAACGCGGAGACGGACAAGGATCCGGTCGTGCGCCGCGCATCGCTGTCGGAAATGCTCGGAACCTAAGCTGCGGAGAGGATGCTGTCCAGCCCTGTAAGCAACCCCTACAACGACCCCGTGTCGGTCGTGCTGGAATCCCGCTTGCCTCGACTGCGATCATGGCATCGCAGTACCGTGTGGCCGGTCTGACGCGCCACATACAGGCGGCAATTCAATTGCTTCCTTTCCTTCAGGCTCTCCCGGACAATTGAACGCCGCACCTCTTTCAACACACGTCCGCGTGCCCGCAGGCCCGACAACGGCCATCCCTCACCCTGGTCGGCGTCTTCCGGCCTTCCAGAAGATCGACGTGGCGCTGGATCAGGCTCTCGCAATCCGCGTCGCTATCCAGATCCACCCGAAATGCTTTTGTCCGACCCGGCCGCCTCTCCCTGATGGCGACGTACCCATGCGAGGCGGTCTTGTGACCGTTTCTGCGCAACAGCCAAGCCTGGAGGGAAAGCTGCGCGAGATCGCTCTTGTAGACCCTCAGCACGTCGCGGGTCTTGTATTCGAGCGGAACATGAAGCCCGTCGCCCAGCCGGTACACACGGTCGAACCGCCCTACGACGGGGAACGGCGAACTCGTGCTCATCCGCGTTTCGTTGTAGACCAAGGAAGCCCGGCGCAGCTCACCAGGTATCCATCCATCGCGGCCGACCCACCAAAAATAGGCGCCAGCGAGCGCCGCGGCTGCGAACAGCACGAAGATCATCGTCATGATTTGAATCCCAGTAACCGGATGACACGGCCGAGCGCGAAGCGCATCGCTTGGGCGAGCAGTGCATGGCGCTCCAGAAGCGACACGAATGCTGGTGAGGCCCGGTAGTACAGCCGGACGAAGGCGCGGCCCAGGGGACGCGCCATGAGCGTCTGGTCGCGCCAGCTGCGCAGGAAGTTTGTTTCCGGGGCCTCGGGACCGTAGACAGCGGTAGCGATAAAGCAGCGTCGATCAGAATCGCTCCGACCCCGCTGCTCGAAACGCTGATGACGCTTGATGCCGTCGCCCTGCTTCGCGCGAACCTCCCTCGTGGCCACGCGCCCACGCGTGCGGTCGAAAATCATCTTTTGCTCGCAGTACGTGCTCGAAACGATGTCTGTGATCGTGTGATGTTTGCCGTGTTTGCTGGTCATTACTCTTTGCTCCCTCCTTTCACGCGTGGGTGCTCTCAATGTGCAACTCCATCGGATGCACGTTGAGCGTCAAGACAGACTCAGACGGTTCGCCCGCCTCCATATCGCCATCACGCTCCAGCGCGGGAATATTGAGCGCGACTGCCTCGGAAAGCAAATGCGCGAATGATGCGTTCATGATGCAGAACCTCCGCGCACCGCCAACAGCGCTGGATTCATATCGAAGCCGGAGTGATTGCGAAATAACTCTGCCGCACCGCGCAAGTATTCGAGGATCCATTCGGTGACAAACCAGCGGCGGCCCAGGCGCTCGGCCGCGAGACCCGTTTTGATGGTACCGCCGAAGGTGTCAACAACAAGTTCACCAGGCTCGGTCAGAAAACGAATGAAGAAATCCGGGATCGAGGTTGGATACATCGCACCATGCGGCGGCAGGCCGAGAGCGGCTGCGTGCTCCCGATAGGCGCGTGTATCGTTGCAGGCGTGTCCGCGCTGGATTACGTTTCGGGGGATTTTTCCCTCAGTGACGCGGCCGTAAGAGTCGGGCCTGATCTTGTAGGCGCCATCGCCATAGGTCGCCGTGCGCTGTGCGCCGCCGGCATGCATCAACCTGGTATGCCGGTCGGTGTGAGCTTCCAGGACACGACGATTGTCGGATCGGACGCGCTCCGGATCGTTGGTGAACCAAAACACCGGCTCGTAGGCCGTTGTGAGCTGCACACGATTGACGCATGCCCAGTACGTCGGGCCGGGCGGCTTGCTGAAATTCACCCACGGCATCCGATCCATCAGCGCCAGGCCGAGACGGTCATGCATGGCAAGGATCAGGCGCTCGACGTAGAGTGATCGGGCGGGGCTCTTGGGCTCGAAGATGTCGTTGCTGATGTTGAGGACGATGCTGCCGCCAGGGAGCAGGTTGCGGACGACGGGTTCCAGGGCGTGACAGATGAAATCTACGTAGCGGGCCTCGTCTGGATTGCCGTAGGCCCGTGCCTGGCGCAGGGGGTAGGGGGGAGAGGTCACGCACAGCGCGATCGGCTCACCCAGCCCGCTGAAAACGTCCTGGCAGCGGCCCCAGATGGCAACGCCGAGGTCGGTGCTGAATGCGACCAGCTTGACGCCGGAAGCAGCCTTATGAAGATCCTTGCGTGAGTCGCCATATCCCGCGCTCGCCGGGAATGCGCTCGATGACACCGAGCTGTTTCAGCGTTTGCTGGTACCAGCGGATTTTCCGCTTGACGGGGCTGCGCAGACTGCCGGCGATCCCGATGGGGGAACGTGCGTCCATGTGCGTCGGATCCATCCCGGCACGTTCGGCAACTAGGCGGTAGAGCGTTACGTTTTCAAGCGCGCCGCCGGGGGCTTCCGCATAGGCTGCCCCGATGTGAGTGAATAAATCGAGTTGGTTCATCGTTTGTCAGGCGTCAAGGCGCGTAAAGCCTCCCATATTGCGAATATCAACGTCACAACGTCACTGTGCCGGGTTTCCTGCGGGCCGCCACGAAAAGAGCCGCAGCAGCGAGAACGATGAAGATCAGTATGTTGTTCATGGTGCAGATACCCACTGTGCGTAGGCGCCAAACGGCTGGACCGCGCAATCGTCGGCTACACGCAGATCGATCAGCCCGGCCGATTGTCTGGGCGCGGTAAGTATCCCGGTCTTCGCAATGGCCTCGGTCATCGTGAGACGGCCCTCCTTCATGCCGAGTTGCCCGAACACCGCGCCGGAATCGATGCAGTAGAAATTGCCCAGACGGATCGCGCCGCCCCATTGCGGCGTGTGACCCGCATACACGCGCCCCACCCCTGCAATGCCGCTCGTATCGCGGGCGTTGACTCGCTCGCGGCCCCACAGGCAGGCCTGGATGGCATCGGGATCGCCGGCCTCCAGGCGGTCGAGGAATTCGCCCCATTCCACACCCGCCGGCACGTCGGCGTGAATCAACCCGACCGAACCACGCCCGGTGTCAATCTCGATGGCCAGCGGAAGACGTGCGACTGCCTCCAGTATTTCCGTGCGCTGGGCATCGGGCACGCCCAACCACCACCCAAAACCGTTACGGCCAGCCATGAACTCGATGGTTGCCGGATTGGGCACCCCGTCTGCATAGAGATCCAGGAGCATTTGCTCGTGATTGCCCCGTACCGCATAAACATAGGGTTGCGCCAGGAAGCGAACGCAGCGATGCGAACCGGGGCCGCGATCGATCAGATCTCCGACCGAGAAAAGCCGGTCGATCCGCGGATTGAAGCCGGCTTTGCCCATGGCCTCCAACACCATATCGAAAGCGCCGTGAATGTCCCCCACGACGAAATCACGTCCAAGGGTGTTGCGGCCGAATTTCTTGACGGCTGCTACCGGCTTACTCATGCCACGGCCTTCAGCCGCCCCATGTGCTCACGGCGGCTCTGCACTTCGATGGTGTAGCGCGCGAGAGGATTGGCGCGCAGTCGGGGCAGACCGATCTCGTCTCCAGACTCCTCGCAGTAGCCGAATTCGCCTTCCTCGATGCGCCGGAGCGCCGAGTCAATTTCCCGCTTCAAATAAGACAGACGCTCGATGGTGCGCGCCCGGCTCTCCATCTCCATGCGCTGATCGGAGCGGTCTACGTCGTCAGGCGCTGGCACCCGATCCTCGATGGCATCATCGTGTGCATTCGCGAGGTCTTGTAAACAGACCTCGCGCATCCGCAAAAGGCTGGACTTGAATTCGCCCAGGTGGGATGTGTTCATGTACTCATCGACGGGAACTGGTTTCTTGCGAGTCGTCATCTTTGCCATTACTGTTCGTTCTCTCTGTTTTTTTGGTGAGGATCGTTGGATTGATCGCTGACGGCCAGGCCAATCATCTCGACACAAGCCACCGCGTCTTTTCGGATCTGCCCGGCAGTGAAACGCAAGATCCGCCAGCCATGCAGGGTGAGAAGGTTCTGGCGCTCGCGGTCCCGCGTGAAGTCGCCTTTGTGCTTGCCGTGCCATTCCCAACCATCGACCTCGACGGCAAGACGCGCTTCCGGGAAGGCAATGTCCAACCGGTACTTCCTGCCAGGCACGGCGCCCTCGAATTCGCGCACAGCGCCGTCGCCAAAAGACGAAACTGCGGCAGACCAAAGAATGTCGTGCGGAGTTACGCCTCCGGTACGACGTGCGCGTTTGGGCTTGCTGGGCACTGCCGGCACGGGGAGGGTTTCCACGAACGAATCACGGATGTTGACCTTGCGCCCTATCACGGACTCAAGAGCCTCAATGCTTGCGAATCGCAGGCTCATTCTCGGCGTCTCAATTCAGTCCAAGTTCTTTTGCGCGCCCCAGAAAGGCGCGGCGCGCGTTTTCCGGGGTCATCGGAACAACGGCCATGTCGAGAGGGCTTATATGCGCGAGGCAAGCCCACTCATCGCCCATCGGGTTGCTGAACAGATCCCGCCGCTCAGTCGCCAACATCACAAGATCTGCATGCTTGACGGCCAGACGCGCTTCCGGTGTCCATGCGAGCCCAAACTTGCCGGCGATAGCGCCCTCGATGCCGCTTTCGATATCTGAATAGCTCGGAAGCAACCGTTTCAATGGAGAGGAAACATCCCCGATATATGCTTCCTGTGCGTCGTGCAGCAAAGCCTCGCGAGCAAACTCCTCCGGCACGACCAGACTTGCCATGAAACTGTGCTGCGCCACGCTATAGAACGACGAGGTGTGCCCCGTGAAGCGGCACAGATGCGACAAGGCATGCGCCATGCCACCGAGATCGATGGTTGACGGGCACGGATAAAGAAGATTGAAATACTGCCCGCCGACAGTCTCAATAACGGAATTCATTTCGCGCTCCGGGGACGACCGCGCGGACGACCGGATGAGCGCGCCTTGGGAAGCGTTCCGCGATTGGCACGGAACCACTCTGTCACCTCATCGGCAAACCATCGTTTTTGCCCGCCGCGCACGCCACCCGGCACGATCGGCTCAGGAAAGCCGGGCCGCGCCACGACGCGCTGGTCCACGGTGTACTTCGACAGCCCCAGCCACGTCGCAATATCCTCGACAGACCAGGTGGAAGGCGCGTGCCCGGCAGCCAGCCGGCGATCAATGGAATCAAGCCGCTCGTAGACAGCGTTAAGCAGGTTGTCCTGTCTGTCCGATTCGGGCGCCTGTGCCGTGGTGGATATGGTTTTCATGCAGGCCTATGCAAGTGTTTTCTGATGCATGTAATTATATACGCAATGGTTTATTTGTCAATAAAAAAGCCAACCCGGACAGGTATCCGGGTTGGCTATGTTGCATTCACGCTGCTTTGAGACTCTTCCTCGAAGCAAGCAGGAACTCGTTCCAGTCGTTGCCTTGTGATGGCACACGCTCCGTCACAGATGCGCCGATGCTTTCCAGAGTCTTCACGATCCCCTCCACAGCGTCCTGCCCGGCTTGATCGGAATCCAGAGCAACAACAAATCGTGCGTCAGGATGAGCCTTCCTGGCTGCAGGAAACCACTCCTGACGCCACGAGGTTGTGCCCGGCAACCCAACAACAGCCTCCCCTTCCTTCAGGCCCAGCTCCACCAGCGAAAGTAGGTCGATTACGCCTTCGACGATATGGATCGTGTGGACCTTGTTGCCCTCCTTCCACCACCACGGCCACTTCACATGTCCGTAGCGGATTGCCTTGGGTTCGCCCTCCCTCGGATCGCGTGCCAGGCGAAATTCCGCAGCACCTCCACCGGGGAAGAAGGACACCATTGGACGAAAGGCAATGCCGGGCCAGCGGGCTCCAGGCTTTAGAAAGCCGGATTTGCTCAACAAGCCAGATCCCAAGCGCTCGATAAGCATCTTGTTTGCCTTGAAGGGGTCAGCCGGGAGGAAACGGAGTAGTCCGCGCCGTACCGCTTGTGTTGTGGTGCGTTCACTAATGCCGCGGCTGCCCAGATAATCGAAACATTCACGAACGCTGGTGTGTCCGTTGACGAGCAACAAATCGATGGCCGTTGCCAGCGATTCACTGCACACCCGTTTCGATTCCTGCGGTATCACGACGGCTTGCTCAATCTCCTCGTCGTTGGCGAGCCTGATTGCCGCATCGCGCTCCGGGATGCCCCAGATCGCAGCGGCAAAGTCCACGACCGTCCCGCCTCGCTTGCAGCGGAAGCAGTTCCAACGCCAGACACCGCCCTTCGGGAAAATGGACATGGCATCGTTCTGGCCTGGGGCGCAATGCGGGCAGTGTTTTGCCGCATAGCCGTTGCCCTGCTTGCGCAGAGCGAAGCCGTTTTTCAGTGCGATATCTGTCAGGCTTCTTATCTTTGCTTTCTCAAAAAGTTTCATGATGGGCTCTTTCTCAAGCCGCCAAAATGGCGTGTTCGAGAGAGTTGCCGCCGCGCGAGGCAATAAAAAAACCACACGGCCAGAGGCGCGTGTGGTGGTTATGATCAGCGTAGCGTTAGATAGGCATTCCGCAGGGCGCTCGCCCCGTCTTTCCTAGTGTTAAAGCACGAGATACGACGCCCTTTCGTATCCTCAGCGCACCAGTTCCCAGCCTTGCCCAATAGCAATCCCAAGCGGGTTCTAGGTTCAACGAGGAAAACTTCGTAGCGCCCCTCTCCTTCCTTGATGAATTCAAAAGATGTCGTGGTCATATCAATGACACGGCGCGCAAGGCACACCCATGACTTCCGCAAGATCGCGGAACTGAGGCGATGGCAGAGCGCCAAGATCACCCGAAAATTCGTCGAGATTGAATATCTCGACCTCGATAAATTCATCGGTGGCAAACTCCGCCATACCGTTCCGAATCACGATCAACACCCGAGGGTTGGACTCCAGTTGCTTTACCATTTGCTTTCTCCTTGGTCTCGCAGGATTGCGAGGTTCAATTGAGTTGGCTGGGCGTTGGCAAATAGAAAAACCACACGGCCAGAGGCGCGTGTGGTTTGAGGGATCACTTGCGTACGAACTGTGCGCAGTAATTCGCGTCCCTGTGAGGCGAGATAAACCGCGCCTTATCTTCGGCAGTCGCTTGCTTCGCCAGGCATGCAAGAAAGCCATTCATAGGCTCGAAACGCTTGCTCTTGAAGTGTTCCAGGGCCGGGACGGCGCGTTCGCACTTGCCGCAGACGCGATCAACAGTAGGCATAGGCATCATCCTGCTGGAGGTCGGACAGGCTGTGGCCATAACCGAGATGGCCGAACCACGTTTGCGCGAACTCCTGGTCCTCGTTGGATGACAAGGCAAGCGGCTCGCTTTCCTGCTCGCTGATTTCGTTGATGGGGTCGTTGATGGGGTTATGCCGTTGAGCCATGTTGCTCTCCTCTGGAATCCGGTAACGCACCGGGGTTCGATGGGGTTGGCTGGGCGGCGGGTGATAAAAAACCGCCCAGTTAGAGGCTGGGCGGTTTTGGGTGTGACGCCGGCTTTAAGCCGGCTGAAGATCAGGCGTGTCGTGTCTGGTGGTGGTTGTGATCTCTCCGGCTGAACAGCCAGTTGACCAGGGAAATGCCGCCACCCAAGGCCAGGACCATCGCAGCCAGAAGAATCAAGCCATATAGGGCTTCATCACTCATCTTCGTCCTTTCCTGTTAAGCGTTCATCAAGCACAGCATAGCCGGCCACCGTGAACACACTATACACCAAGAACGCCAGCACGAGGTCATACATCGACTGCGGCAGCATCTTGCCCTTTACCACCAGCTCAAGAGCCGGCAGACCAGCCCACGAGAAGTATCCAACTGCCAGGGTTTGCGCAACGACAGCCAGATAGGTTGCCTGATGCAGATTCAATTTTTTTGTCATTTTTATTCTCCATTAAATCCCGCCACCATGGCCGGGATTTAATGGAGTTGTCCGTGCGCGGGCTGCGAGAATTCCTATCGGCTCGCGGCCAGGCAACCCTTCTTGAACCCGGCATGTCGCCGGACCAAGGAGGAAAGCATGAGCACGACTATGACCATCAACCACGAGCAGAGATTGTTCGTGATCCCCGCCGGCGGCGGATACAGCTGCCTCGGCTTCGACGTGCTGTTCGCCAAACTCAAGCAGATCGTCGAGTACCTGGACTTGAGGGGCGAATGGGGACTGCCGTGGGAGGTGAACGAAAGCGAAAAGGGCACCGCCGGCCAGTACGCCATGTACCGGAAGGCCGTCGAAGAGGCGTCCAAGCGCGAGATCCGGGAGACGTGGTTCGATCCGGGCACCGAGCTTAAAGTCGAGAGGGTGCTGGAGCGGTATCGCAAGAGCGGCAAGCCGCTCCGCCTCTTCTACGGCGACCCGGAAACCGGTCGCGACTGGATGGAAGAGAACGACGTGCTGGGCAGGATCGGGCGTACAGGCGGGATCTTCAAGTCGCCGATCCTCGTCGAGGAAGGCGACTTCGGCGGCCCCGCAATCCTGACCGCATGTATCCTCCGGATGATTGACGCGGAAACGGGCAAGGATCTATACCGGCACCCGCTGTACCGCGTGCCGGAGATGGAAGTCCGCTCGACCGAAGGCATCCTCGCCAGCTGGCACAGCAAAAAGCCACCCAAGCTCTTGTCCGACATGGGGTACACGCATGGCGTGTGGGTCAGGAACGGCAAGGGGGAATTCGAGAACCAGGCGAACTTCAAGTCGTACGGGAAGGCCTGCCAGTACGTCGCCTTCATGACCGGCGATTCGATGTGCAAACCATCGTGACCAAGGGAGAAAACATGAGCAACACCAACGAGAGCCCGTGTGATTCGGATTATGCGTGGTTGGAGCGCCAGCATCTCGGTGACCCTGACACGCAGACCGGCATCTACGCGGCCGGAGTAACCAGCTCCGCGCAGGACGATGGCCCAGACTTCTTCGACGGGCATGATCGCGAAGGCTTCCCCGGCGGCTGCAAGCGCATGGGGTGTGCAGGCGGCGAGAACTGCTCCGAGAATTCGGCCAACGCCAAGATCAGGTCTCACTGACCCAGCCTCCCCACCTTTTGGCGGGGAGGCTTTTTATTCGCCTACGCACAGGCAACTCTCCTGAACCCTCCCATATCCGGGAGACCTTCAAGGAGAAGACAATGAATCTGGATCACACAGCCGAGCCCTGGTCGATCAACGACTGGCCGCAGTCACGCTCTGAGATTTCCATCGGTGCGATAGGAACGCCGCGAGTCGCCATTATTCCGCTGCGCGATGTTTCGATCAACGAGCAAAAAGCCAACGCCCGGCGCATCGTGGCCTGCGTGAATGCGTGCGCTGGCATCAGCGCTGAGAACCTGGAGGACAACCTGCCCGTAAAGGAACTTGCGCTTCGCTACAACGCAGTTCTGCAACAGCGTGACGAGACGCTGGCCTTGCTGCAGGAGATCGCAAAGACTTTATCCGCGCATCCGGATGCACACATCGGCAACAAGATCGTGCATTTTGCCCATCGTAAGGCTCTTGCAGCCATCGCCAACTTGACCGCCGTCTCGTAGGCAGCGAACGGAAACAGAAGGAGATAATGTGAACGCACAAGAAAGCAGTGTCATGGAACCCAGTTTGTGCCCTAATTGCAGGCAGCCTGTCGCCGACCACCCTGAGAACGGCTGTGTATTGGCGGCGCTGATTCAGGTGATTCGAGAGCGAGAGGCCATGTCGGAAGAGAAGCTTCGAGAGTTGCATGCCTCGACCGACACCGATCAGCTATGGGAAGATCTTGGGCCTCTAGTAGACCGCCTGGAAGAGGGGGAGTATTCCGCGCAAACCTAATGGGCGGCTGGCAGCACGCCCATCCTGAAACAAATTCACCCCCAACCCGGTCATCAATGGTGACCGGGTTTTTATTTGCCCACGCCCGGGCAACTCCTGAGAACCCTCCCCTTTCGGGAGACTTTCAAGGAGAAAGCAATGAATGAAACTGTGATCGAAAAGATCAACGTCGTCGCCTTCGATGTGACGGCAGTTTCCGGAACCATCAGCCGCGACCCGGCCGACGATTCCAAGGTGTTCACACCGGGATCGGTGCGCTACATCGACCCGTCGCACCTCAAGGTGTTCGCAGCTGCCCGCCAGCAGGCCAACCGGGCGTGTCGCAACCGCGGCGTGCGTTTCCTGTCCGGCTGGGCTGTTCCGGACAACGCTGTTGACACGCTGGTGGCTGAACTGAACCCGATCGCCGAAAAGGTCGAAAACGCCAAGGCCGAACTGGTAACCAAGTGGGATGAGACGTTAAGGGCCTGGCAGGAACTTCAGCCCCAGGTCGCGCCCTATAAGGGGCGTTTCCCGACGGCGCAGCATGTGTCCCACCAAACCGGCGCCCGCTTGTCGGTGTACCGCATCCATCCGGCGGCGGTTGACTCGTCCGCCAAGGACGGGATCAAGACCGAGGTGGATGGGCTCGCTGGTCGCGTGCTGCACGAGATCGCCCAGGACGTTCAGGATACCTGGAAGCCTGGGGCATCCCAGGCATCCCAGCGCATCAAGAACCTATTGGGACGGCTGGCCAACAAGTGTCGTACGCTGGAGTTCCTGGGTGGCAATCTCGGCGCCACAGCGAGCTTCATTGATGAGGCGATCAGCCGCTTGCCGGCGGAAGGGGCCATTCAGGGCGCAGACTTCGCTGTGCTTTCGGGCATCCTGACCATCCTCTCCTCACCGGAGAAAATGGAGTCCATGTCGAAGATGGTTGCCGATAGCGGCCTTGTCGCTGCCGAGGGCTTGTTCGTGAAGCTGGCGCCGCTGCCAATGGAGGTGGAAATGAAGGGCGAACCGCTTTTCATGGCCGAAACATCTCCAGCAAAACCGACGAAACCCGCGACCTCGACCGAGGCTTGGGCCTGGTGATCCACTAACCCCTCTCACATCCTTGATGTGGAGGGGTTTTTCATTGCTGCAGCTTGCGAGCGATGTCTTGAGCGTCTTCGTTGTAATACACCATGATGTGCTCAAGCGTGCTGTGCCCGAGCGCGCGGGCGAGCTGGTACGGCGAGAGCTTCCTGGACATGTCGGTTGCCGCCTGGTGTCGGGTGTCGTGGAAGTGCAAATCCTTGATGCCGCACTTGTCCCGCGCCCGACGATACGTGGTGTCGAGATAACCGGCCGATATGGGGAAGCACGTTTCGGATGTTCCAACGGCCTTGCCAACAGGTCGTCCACGGTTTTTCGGAACGCTTTCTTGCGGATCACCATCCTGCACCAGTGAAAACCCCAACTGCCCCTGCCGGCAGAGCTTCAGTATTTTGACCGCCTCGGCAGTCAAAGGCAGGTCTCGCCAGTAGTCCCCGTTCTTGGTCCCGCCCGTGACGCGAGCCACCATCTGATCGTAGGAAACGAATTCCCATCGCAGCTTTCGGATCTCTCCCGCGCGCGCTCCGGTTTCAATCCCGAACAGGAAGGCCAAGGCGACGTAGTGCGTCTGCACCGTGGGCGGCGTGCCTGGGGTGTACCCCAAGGCGGCAAGGATCGCAAGGCGCTCCTCATGTGAGATGAGACGCACCCTTGGCTTGGATTCCGGCGGGCGCGTGATAAGACTGATCGGGTTCGTCGTGATCCATTGCTTCTCCTTCCTGGCGAACTCGAAAATGGTCGATAGCAGTGTGATTTCACGGTTGACCGATGACGGCTTCAGAGGATCCCTAGGCCTGCCCCTGTGGTCAACCGTCGCCCCGCCCCTCATGCTGGCCTTCATCCAGTTGGTAATGTCGGTCGGCGTCACGGCGTCAATGAGCTTGCCGATAAAGGGAAGCTCGCGTGCGAATTTGTCGCAGCGCACAGCCTCCCAACGAAAACCCGGCTTGTCCGGTACGCGCTCCTCCTTGTACATCACGATTGCCCTGTGCATCGTGATCTTTTCATCGTTGTTCGAGATGCCTGCCACCAAGCCACGCCGCCGGCGCAGGATCTCGGCCTCGACTTCGATGGCCCAGCTTTCCGCCTCGGCCCTGGTGTCAAACGTCGCAGACCTGCGAATTTGCTTGTCACCCACCTTGCGGGACACCTCAACACGGTAGACGCCTGCTCGCTTATAAATGGTCGCCATCCTGCTCTCCGGATCAAACTGATGGCGTATTTTGGCGTAATGGCGTAATCCTTAGCAAGCTAAAAAAACTGTTAGCTAATTTTTACTTGAATTCCAGACAATAAAAAACGCGGCTCAAGGCCGCGAATTCATTGGTTATTTTTGCTTGTATTTGCGTTTTATATTCTAATGCGTGTATTTCTATTTTGTTTATTGGTGCCGACGGCGAGACTCGAACTCGCACGACCAAGGTCACTACCCCCTCAAGATAGCGTGTCTACCAATTCCACCACGTCGGCCAAAGGGCATGCGCCCAGATTTGCACTGCTGATTTACTGCGGGATGGCCCCCGCTTTCGAGCCGGCATTC
>NCIF01000092.1 GCA_002256785.1 Hydrogenophilales bacterium 17-61-9 | reverse complement strand
CAGACCTGGTCGTCCTGCCTTACCGCAAGATACTGAACTCGGGTTCGGCGCTGATGGCCCTGAGCGTGGGCAAACATGTCGTGGCGCCGGCAATCGGATCCATGCGGTCGCTGCAGCGCGACGTGGGCGCGGCCGCCCTGACGCTGTTCGAAGGTCCATTCGATGCGGAGGTTCTGCGCACTGCGATCGATCGCGTCAGGTCCAGCCGCGTGGCGTCGCCCGACCTCGGCGCGTATGAATGGCCGTATCTGGGCGCCCAGACCGCCAGGTTTTATCGCGACCTGGTGGGGCGGGGATGACGCGCAGGCGCATATTCAGCAACATCGCCTGGATGTTCGTGGAGCGCGTGATCGTCACGCTGGCCGTGCTGGCCTCGAATATTTACGTGGTGCGCTCGCTCGGCGTTACCCGGTTCGGCGAGTTGTCGTATCTGCTCGCCATCCTGGGCCTGGTTGTCGTGGCGGCCGATTTTGGGCTGCGACGCGTGTTGCTGGTTTCGTTCGGGCGGCCGGCATCGGGCGCACTCGTCTCCGCGACGCTGCTGCTGAAGACAGTCGTGGCGGTGCTGCTCGGCGCCGCGAGCTACGTTGCCTTCCTGCAAAGCGGTGAAGCGGGATTTCTTGCAATGGTGCTGTTCTGCGTGTTTGCGCCGCTCGAGGTCTATGCATTTGTCATGCAGGCGGAATTGCGCAACGACCTGCTGGCCAAGATGCGTACCGGGCTTGCGCTGACGGGCGCGGGCGCCCGTGTCTGGCTGTGCCTGGAAGGGATGGGGAACGTCAACACACTTCTGCTCACCTATGTGGTGCAGTCGGCGCTTCTTTTCCTCGCGGCATGGGCCTGGACGGCATCCAACGACACAAGAACATGGCATGTGTCTTTCAGCCACTTCTCCAGGGTCTGGCGCTTGTCGAAGATCGTCTTCTCGAAATCGATTTACTTTTTCTTTTCGATGCTGGTTATCCAGGCGCATTACCGCGTCGACCAGATCATGATTTCGAAGATTGCGGGCAGCGACGAACTCGGCATTTATTCCGCCGCCTACAAGCTGGTCGAACAACTGCTCATGATTCCCGCCATCATTTCCGCAGTGCTGCTTCCGCAGATGGCGTTGAACCGCAAAAACCGCGAACTCACCCAGAACCGGCTTTCGATGATCTACGGCGTCACCATGCTGGCGTCCGTCGCCGTGGCGGTCCCGCTGATGCTGATGGCGGACCCCCTGATCCGACTGGCATTCGGCGCGGAATTCAGCGCTGCGGGCGGGGTGCTTTTCTATCTGATGCTGGGGGTGCCATTCCTGTTCCTTGCCAACATGAGCGGGCTTTACTTCACGGTGTTTGGCCAGGAGCGGCAAGCCTTCATCCGCAACGTGGCCGGCTTGGCCGTCAACGTGGCGCTCAACCTGGTCATGATTCCCCGCTACGGCGCCACGGGCGCCGCCCTGTCGACCGTGGCCAGTTATTTCATGGTGGCCGTCGGGGCCGAACTGATCTTCTGGGCGCGCTTCAAGGAGCATCTGGGTATCAAGCGGGCCGCCTTGAGAAATATTTTCAGTAACACTTTTTACAAGGATCTTATCTATGTTCTTCGCGGCAGATAAATGCGCAAAGCTTGAGAAGCAAAGCCTGTTCTGGTGGGAACCCGGCGACAAGCGCATC
This sequence comes from Hydrogenophilales bacterium 17-61-9, assembly GCA_002256785.1. GTDB lineage: Bacteria > Pseudomonadota > Gammaproteobacteria > Burkholderiales > Thiobacillaceae > Thiobacillus. Next base: position 8,557 of record NCIF01000092.1, on the reverse strand, counting down.
AATGTGGGCGATTACCTGTCGAAAGTGATCGTCTCCGAAGTGCTTTCCCTGCGCGACCTGGAAATTCAGGACAAAAAGGACAAGTCGAAAAGACTGTTCGCTATCGGCTCGATTCTTCATTTTGCGAAATCGAAGGAATGCATCTGGGGCTCCGGGGTGAACTGGAAGCTCGATTCAGCCATGCACCGGTTTTCGGGGCTGGATGTGCGAGCGGTCCGCGGGCCTCTGACGCGCGATTACCTGATGCGGCGCGCGATCTCCGTGCCGGAGATCTATGGCGACCCCGCCCTGCTCATGCCGCTGTTTTACCCCGCCGACCTGCTCAGACCCGAGGCGCGCGGCAGCGCCCCCTATCTCGTGATTCCACACCTGCATGAACCGGTCGGGAAGTTCGGCGCCCACCGTGAACACGTGCTGCCGCCGACCTGCAAGCCGGCCACGTTTGTCGCCGAGTTGTTGCGCGCCCGCCTGGTCATATCGAGTTCGCTGCACGGCATCATCCTGGCGGAGGCCTATGGCATTCCGGCCCTCTACCTGGATATGGGGAATGGCGAATCCCGCCTGAAGTACGACGACTACTACTACGGAACAGGCCGTATGAACTATCACACGGCAAGCTCGGTGGAGGAGGGGGTTGAGATGGGCGGAAATGCCGCTTTCGACCTGTCGCGAATCCAGCAAGACTTGCTGGGCGCGTTTCCCTGGGATCAGTGGCGCTAAGCGTCCAGCTTTTCGCCATGCAACAAATTGAAAGCAATATGTTCAATGGATGGCCAGGAGAATGACCGGATGAAAAGACTGACTCATGTAGACACCATGAAAGCCATCGGCATTGTGCTTGTTGTCATTGGGCATTCGCCCGGCTTGAATCCGTTCATCAAAAACGTGATTTACAGTTTTCACATGCCCTTGTTCTTCTTTATTTCAGGCGTACTGTTGTCCGAACAAAAAATGTCCATGACCTACAGGGAAAACCTGTCCTCGTTATGGAAGGGGCTTGGGATCCCGTACCTGTTCTTCTTCCTCATATCGTATTTGTATTGGCTGCCGACGCATGACTTGTCAGCCAGCGCAGCCAGGCATGCCGGGGTCAGCTGGTGGGAACCCGTGGTGGGTGTGGTGATCGGGAATGGCGACGCGCTGTTTGTAAACGTGGTGTTATGGTTCTTTACCTGCCTGTTCACGACTTCCCTGATATTTTTTTGGGCCAGAAAATATCTTTCTGCAACTTCCCTGCTTGTCGCGTTCAATTTGATGGGCTTGCTTTTTACGCTTGTTTACGATCCTTCGTGGCAGCGTCTTCCATGGGGTCTGGACAATGCCGTCGTGGCGCTTGCGTTTTATTCAACGGGCCATTTTTTCCGCAGATATCAGGATGCGATTCTGGAAAAAACGCCGAAAAGCATGGCAACGATGCTCGCATTGTGCGTGATGGCTGGCGTTGCCTATGTCGCAGGCATCAATGGCGAAGTGGATTTGAACACGCTTCTTTTTGGCAACCACCGTTATCTGTTTTTAATCAATGCATATCTGGGCGTTCTGGCGCTGTTTTGTTTTTCCATCAGCCTGCCCGCCCATGCGGTTTTTCAATGGTTGTCCAAAAACACCATCGTCATTTTCCCGCTTCATTTGTTGATGTTCAGCTTTTTTACGGGGGTTGCGGTGGTGGTGTTCGGGATGCCCCATGCCTTCAAGGAGACTTCATTCCTGTGGACCGGAGCGTTTGCATTGCTCGCCTTGTGCCTGAGTTATCCCAGCGCATGGTTCTTGCGTCATTTTTTCCCGATGGTTTTCGGGAAACGCAGTGCGGGAATCGATTCAGGAAAAGAAAGGGCGAATCTCCAGCGGACTTCGTCCTTCGGGATCAATCAATGAAGCGCGGCACAAGGCGCTATTTTCAAGGGAGGTTTGACCATGCGATCGGCATCGACTATTCGGGTGGGCGGTTTCGCCGTCCTCAACACCACATCGGCCGAACTGGCCGCCCAGCTGCTTGAACAACGGCAAGCGGGCAAGCAAACGACGTTGTTCTTCGCGAATACCAATTTTGTTGTGCAGTGCCGCGACCTGCACCGGCGGATGGCGGAAGAGGGTATTACGCTTGTCAACGATGGGGTCGGCATGGATATCGCAGCGCGTCTGTTGCACGCTGAGCGTTTCCAGGAGAATCTGAACGGCACCGATTTCATGCCCTTCCTGTTTCGTCAGTCGACCACGCCGCTCAGGGTATTCATGGTGGGCGGCAAGCCGCACGTGGTGCAGAAAGCCGCACAGTATGCGACGCAGCAGTTGGGCCAGGTGGTTGTGGGAAGCTGCGATGGCTACGAGGGCATGAGCGCCCATCCGCATCTTGTCGAGACGATCAATCGGGCGCAGGCGGATGTGGTGCTGGTCGCGTTGGGCAATCCGGCCCAGGAAAAGTGGATACTGAATCATCGCCAGGACTTGAATGCCGGCATGCTGGTCGGGGTGGGCGCCTTGTTCGATTTTTGGGCCGGCGATAAGCCGCGCGCGCCGGTTTTTATACAAGAAATGCGTCTGGAATGGTTCTATCGCCTGTGTCTTGAACCGCGGCGACTGGCGCGCCGTTATACCGTGGATATTGTGAAATTTTTGCGGCACTGTTACCGCTACCGTTGATGATCCGATAGCGCTTTCATTCCCGCTTCACCCGGGCCATCCACCGAACCGCGAAAACCGGTTCAGGATGATTTTTACAGTCTGCGATCCGGTAAGGCTATTGCCGGTTTGACCCGTATCACCGTGCCCTCGCGACGCAGGTCCGCAGCGCCGTTGTGGGTTTCGGGCGCCGTTTCCATGGCAACTGCCTGCACCGACCCGATGCTTTGTCGACAGCCATCTGTCCCTGCTTCTCCCAAACCGATATGCCCCTGGTTGCGCAAAGCGTTCTGCGCGGCGACGCTGAAGCGCGCGCCGCTTTCGCAACTGACCGGGCCGGTTGCGTGGGTGACGGAAAGGCGCGGGGCGTCGATGGCCTGTTGCAGGGTCATGCCGTGGTCGATCAAATTGAGGGTGACGTTGAGCACGGAGTTGATGATGGTTGCGCCGCCGGGCGAGCCGAAGGCGGCGACCGGTTTGCCATTTTTCATCAACAAGGTGGGCGCCATGCTGGAGCGTGGGCGCTTGGCGGGGGCGACGTCATTGGCGCCGGGGTTGCCTTTGGCTGCATCCGCCGTTGGCGTGAGGTTGAAATCGGTCAGCTCGTTGTTGAGCAGAAAGCCGTAGCCGGGCACGGTGATGCCCGAGCCCCAGGTGTTTTCAATGGTGCTGGTGTAGCTGACCATATTGCCCCAGCGGTCAACGATGGAAAAATGGGTGGTATGGGGGCTTTCGAGATGGGTGCGCGATGCGTGCGGCCGCGCGGCAAGGGACGTATCCCACGGCGGGGGAGTGCCAGCCTGCGGCGTGACCATGCGGCTGTCCGGATTGATCAGGGCGCTGCGGGTTGCCAGATAGCCGGGATGCAGCAGTCCTGTTTGCGGCATCGGCACGGCGGCGGCGTCACCGATCCACACCGCGCGATCGGCAAAAGCCAGGCGCATCGCCTCGATCATTACGTGTATTGTTTTCGGGCTGCCGAAGCCGTATCCCTGCGCAGCATCGCCAAGCGGAAAGCGCTCGAGCAGTTTCAATATTTGAATCGTGGTGAGTCCGCCGGAGGAGGGCGGCGGCATGCCGGCTAGTGTCCAGCCACGGTAGTGGCCGATCAGCGGCTGGCGTATCACCACCTGATAGTGCGCCAGGTCGGACAATGTCATGCGGCCCTGGCCTGTCGCGCCGATTTCATTCCGCGTGCGTTGTTGGGCCTTGACGATTGCGTGTGCGATGGGACCGCGATAGAACGCATCGGGTCCCCTGGCAGCGATCAGCTTGAGGGTCTTGGCCAGATCGCGCTGCACCAGCCAGTCGCCTTCTGCCAGGGGCACACCACCGGGCCGAAACGTTGCAGCGGTTTCGGGTTGCAGTTGCGTTCGTCCGCCATCGTGGGCGATGTCTTCCGCCATGAAACGATTGACGCGAAAACCGCGCTCGGCCAGTTCGATGGCGGGCGCCATGGTTGCCGCCAGTTTCATCGTGCCCCAGCGCCGCAGCGCGGTGTCGACGCCACGCAGGGTGCCCGGCACGCCGACTGCCAGGCCTCTGGTTGACGCCAATGGAAACGGCATCGCCAAACCCTCGGGTGCAAACATGTCGGCGGTGGCGGCGGCGGGCGCCTGTTCGCGTGAGTCGACGATAACCGTCTTGCCGGTTTTGGCCAGGTGGATCAGCATGAAGCCGCCGCCGCCAATGCCGGACGATTGCGGCTCGACCACGTTGAGTGCGAACTGCACCGCGGCGGCGGCATCAATGGCATTGCCGCCCTGCGTCAGCATGCGCGCGCCGGCCGCGGCCGCAGCAGGGTGCGACACGGCCACCACGCCGTCGGGCGCCGCGGCCAGAACGGAAGACGACAACAGATAGATGACGAGCCAGCGCAGGCTATGCGAACGAATGGACATGGGGCGTCAGGCGCGAACGGTTAGGCATGAGACCCAAGCCTGCACCCATTGTGCCGCCCGCGTCAATGCTGGGCCGTGCCCATCAGCCGGGTTTTCCGTCGACCCGTGAACGCAGCAGCATCGGCGTGTAGATTGCGGCAAACAAACCAAACGCGGCCATCCACATCAGCCCGGCTACAGTCATGCCCTGAGAATAGGCCGCCGGAAAAAACAGCGGCACCACAACGCGGCTCAGCGCCGCGAGATTGATTGCCACAAAAGCCCACTTCATCACGCGGGCGGGTTCCAGCATGCGGCCGGTGTGGCCGAGCGACACCCGCGCCATCATGCCCAGGGTCAGCGCGCCGATGCCGCCGGCGGTGAAGGCATGCAGCGAACTGCTGGCCGCGGCGTCGACGCCTGCTGCCGACAAGGCAAGCAGCGCAAAGCCGAGCGCAATCCAGGCATAGCCAAGATGCAGTATCCACAGCAGGGGTTCTGCCCAGAGTTTGCCGGTGTACCAGCCGGCCAGGCGGATGGTATGGACGGCTGCGGCAATCGCGGCGAGCAGCGCGGTGACGAGCGAATCGGGCGCGATCAGCGTGGCGAGCAGCGCGCTGATGGTAGCGGGCGGGACCAGCCACTCGATGGTCTTCCAGCGCCGCGCGCGGGTGCGCAGCTTGTTGTCGGTAAAGCTGGGAATCACGCGTCCGCCCATCAGCACGATGAGCATCACCACCCCATAGGCTGCCAGATGAAGGCCCAGCCTCGCGGTGCCGGCTGTCCATCCCAATGCGTCCAGGTGCACCAGTGCATTGGCTGCCGCGAGCGCCAGCAGCACGATAGGGAAGGGGGCGTTGTTTAATTGCTTCGCTTTCATGATCGGCCATGCCAGTGTCAAGGCCAGCACAGGAAGAAACGACAGATCGATTAGCGCGACCCCTGCCGCAGGCAGGCCCGGAATCAGAAAGCTGAGTCGCCCCGCCAGCCACAGCAGGAACAGGGCTGCGAGTGGCGGGCCGGATGGGGTACGCATGCCGGTCCAGTTTTGCGCGGCGGTGAGCAGGAAGCCGGCAATCACCGCCACGGCGAAACCAAACAGCATTTCATGGCCGTGCCAGACGGCGGGAGAGAGGCCGCCCGTTATGAATACGCCTTGCAGCACCCCCAGCCACAGCCCCATCAGCAGCACGGCATAAATTCCCGCCGCCAGGAAAAAGGGCCGGAAGCCGAGGGCAAAGGGCGCCCAGCCGGCGAGCGGCGGACGTTTCTGCAGATCATCGATGGGTAATAAAGTCATGCTTGCTCTCTTTCAGCCGGCCCGCGCAATACGGGATTGAATGTGCACGATCAACCCGTGCTCCAGGCGCGCGGGCGCCGCATGCCTGCAATCTTGCAGGCCTGTTTCACGTAGCCATAGGGAAACAGCACGAAGAGTTTCTTCTGCGCTTCCCTTCCAAAGCGTTCGGCCAGATGCTTGATGACGAAACGGGCATCGGCCGCCACCTGATGCTCTTCGAAGTATGCGCGCATAAAGCGGATGGCGTCCCAGTGGTCGTCGTTCAGCGCGATATTTTCTTCCTGGGCCAGCGCCTGGGCCACGTCCTCGTTCCAGTCGCCTGGTTCGACCAGATAGCCTTCTGCGTCGCGTTCGGGCATGTCGGTACTCATGCTTGGGTCTCCTGTGCGGTCGGTTCAAAACGATTTCGGCGGATGCAGATCAAATCAGGTTCCGCCACCGTGGAATTCAACGCCGGGCTGGCGTTCCGGCAATTCTTTCACCAGCAGTTCGCGCCGGCACTGCGCCAACGACTCGACCCCGGCCTCGTTCAGATACGACTTGGCATCGGCCACGGCGGCAGTCAGCAATTCTGCCGCCAGCGCATCGGGTTCGCGCCCCAGCGACTTGGCCAGCGCACGCAGCTCGAAGCCGGGATCTTTCGAGAGATGAATTTCCAGCGGTGTGCCGCCGCCGGGGGCACGTTGTGCAGGCGAGGGCGCCCCGCCTGCTTCCGCGAACGCACGGCTCATCACGCTGGCAATCCTGGATTCGACCGAGAGCGCTTGTCCGCTCGGCTTGAGGCGGATTTTGTTGACGAAGTATTTCTCGAAATCGACCTTGGCCTGATGCACCCAGCGTCCCTGACGCATCCAGTTGATGTCGCGCAGCGGCACCTGCGGCTCCGACAGGTAGGCGGCGCCGGTGCTGCCCATATCGGTTAGCCACTTGGCGCGCTGGGGTACGTAGCTCACCAGCGGCGCATCGCCGGCCAGCGCCAGGATGTTTTGCACCACGGTATCGCAGGCCTTGGTGATCGAATACACCGACTCGGGCGGGCCGATCGGCACCGGCGTATTGCCCGCGACCGGTTGCGCCACGCAGGCCCCGATGGCAAACACATTGGGATAGTCGGGGTTGCGTAGATATTCATCCACCACCACCAGCCCGCGTTCGTTGACCAGTCCGGTTGCGCTGCGCACGCCTGCCACGCCGCCGAATGCAGGCCAGTAAACCGAATAGGCATAGGGCAGGGTGTGGGTCTGTTTTTCCTTGCCGGCGGCGTCGAGCTCCACCACCTGGATGGTGTTCTTGTCGATGCGTACGGTGCGCGCGTTGCAGATGATGCCGATTTTGGTGTCGACCAGCGCGGCGGTCACCGCGCCGCGGCTGGCGCCTTCGCCGCCGAGTCCGAGGTGGCCGGGGTAGGGCTCGGGCGTCACCAGGGTGATGGGCACCCGCTCGCGAATGTTGCGGCGCTTGAGGTCGGCGTCGACCAGGAAGGCGTATTCATAGAGGGGTCCCAGCACGCTCGCGCCCGGCGCCGCACCCACCACGATGGGTCCGGGACGGCGGACAAACTCGCGGTAGGCCGCATGGGCGCGCTCGGCCTGGTCGATATGGATCACCGACTGGGTGTGCTCGGCAAGCCCGGGCACATCGTCCGACATGCCGGTCGCGCCGGTGGCGATCAGCAGGGTGTCGTAGAACAGCACATCGCCGTTTTCCAGGTCGACCTGGATGACGTCGGGCTGGATGCGCTTGACGCCGCTGTGGATGAACTTGATGCCGCGCGATTCGAGATACGGTCCGATCGGGAACGCGACATCGGATCGTTCGCGCCAGCCCATGGCAATCCACGGGTTGGAGGGCACAAAGTGGAAGTAGGGCTTGTCCGACACCACGGTTATTTCATCTTGCGGACCCAGTTGGGATTTCAGGGCATAAGCCGCGGACACGCCTGCAATACCGGCACCCAGGATGACAATATGCGTCATTTCAGTCTCCTTAATCAATCGGTTTGGGCGCGCGAAGCGCCACGTTCGCCCCCTCCCGCAAGCGGGAGATAACCAGCGACTTGCCCGCTTGCGGGCTTAGTCGAATGGCTAGTGGTTTCATCAGGGTTGGGGTGGGGGCGTCAGCGTGAGCACCTTCACCCCCGCGGACGCACGAGCTGCCATGCGCGAACCACGTAAGTCGTTGCGGCAAAACCGCTCCACACATGCACCAGACGCGTGAACGGAAAAACCAGGAAGATCGTCATGCCGAGGAAGAGATGCGTCTTGAACACCCAGCCCGCGCCTTCCAGAAACTCGACCGCGCCACCGCGGAAAGTCACGATGTACTGTGCCCATTCGGCCAACCGGACCATCATGCTGCCGTCCAGATGCTGCGCCGACAGCGGAATGGTCGCCAACCCCAGCGCGAGTTGCAGCCACAGCAGCAGCAGAATCAGGACATCGCTGGTTTTGGAGATGGCGCGGATGCGCGGCTCCGTCAGCCGGCGATGCAACAGCAGCGAGAGGCCGACGAACGCCAGCAGTCCGGCGATGCCGCCCGAGACCATCGCCATGATTTGCTTGCCGCCGGAGCTGATGAAAGGCTCGTAAACAGCGTGCGGCGTCAGCATGCCGAAAAAGTGGCCGAAGAACAGGAACAACACCCCGATGTGGAACAGGTTGCTGCCCAGTCTCAGTTGCCCTCGTCGCAGCATCTGGGACGAATCGCTTTTCCACGAATACTGCTCGCGGTCGAAACGGATCAGGCTGCCGAGAAAAAA
>NCIF01000091.1 GCA_002256785.1 Hydrogenophilales bacterium 17-61-9 | reverse complement strand
CATGCCGATCACCGCATGGCCGGACTCGTGGTAAGCCGTTTTTTTCTTGTCCTCGGGCGTGATCACCATGGACTTGCGCTCGGCGCCCATGAAGATCTTGTCCTTGGCCTGCTCGAAATCGTCCATATCCACCAGCCGCTTGTTGGCGCGCGCGGCAAACAGGGCGGCTTCATTGACCAGATTGGCCAGATCGGCGCCGGACATGCCCGGCGTGCCGCGCGCCAGAATGTCGGCGCGCACGTCGGGGGCAACCGGCACCTTGCGCATGTGGACCAGCAGAATTTGCTCGCGACCCCGAATATCGGGCAGGCCCACCACCACCTGGCGGTCGAACCGGCCCGGGCGCAGCAGGGCGGGGTCGAGCACGTCGGGGCGGTTGGTCGCAGCGACCACGATCACGCCCGCATTCGCTTCAAACCCGTCCATTTCGACCAGCAACTGGTTCAGGGTCTGCTCGCGCTCGTCGTTGCCGCCGCCCAGGCCGGCGCCGCGCTGGCGGCCGACTGCGTCGATTTCGTCGATGAAAATGATGCAGGGCGAACTTTTCTTGGCCTGCTCGAACATGTCGCGCACGCGCGCGGCGCCGACGCCGACAAACATCTCGACGAAATCAGAACCCGAAATGCTGAAGAACGGCACCTTGGCCTCGCCCGCGATCGAACGCGCCAGCAGCGTCTTGCCGGTACCCGGCGGACCCACCAGCAGCACACCGCGCGGAATCCGTCCGCCCAGTTTCTGGAACCGCGACGGGTCTTTCAGGAATTCAACCATTTCGACGACGTCTTCCTTGGCCTCGTCGCAGCCCGCGACATCGGCAAACGTCACCGGGTTGGTGTTTTCGTCGAGCAGGCGCGCCTTGCTCTTGCCGAACGAGAACGCCCCGCCCTTGCCGCCGCCCTGCATCTGGCGCATGAAAAAAATCCACACGCCGATCAGCAGCAACATGGGGAACCACGAAATGAGCAGGCTCATCAGGAAAGACGGCTGCTCTTCCGGCTTGGCCTCGACCGACACGCCGTTTTTAAGCAGGTCGGACACCATCCAGGGGTCGCTCGGCGCATAGCTGGTGAAACGCTGACCGTCGTTGCGTTCGCCTTTGAGAACATTGCCTTCAATCACCACCTTGGTGATCTGCTGCTGGCGCACCTCCTCGATGAACTGCGAATATGGCACCTGCTTCTGCGCAGTGCGCTGCGCGCCGAACTGGTTGAACACCGTCATCAGGACGACGGCGAGAATCAACCAGATGGCAATGTTCTTGGACAAATTGTTCACACTTACTCCTTGGTGCCAAGTCGGCACGTTTTAATCTGGCGCAGCACATTTAGACTCATTCTAAACCCTATCCAGCCGGGTTGTCACGGCAGCATTATGCCTTGCAATCGCTCGCCGCAATGGGGCGGCGGCCCAGCAAATAAACCTCGCTGCTGCGATCGCGCGAAGCATCGGGTTTGCGGATCAGCACCTGTTCGAATGCCTCGCGCATGCGTGCCCGGAATTCTTCAAAGCCGACGCCCTGAAAGACTTTGACCAGGAAAACCCCATCTGGTTTCAACCAGTTCACCGCAAAGTCGAGTGCCAGCTCACACAGCGCATATTGCCGGGCCTGATCGCTCAACATGACGCCACTGATATTGGGCGCCATATCGCTTAAAACAAGGTCAACCCGGCCGGATCGCAGTTTTTCTTCCAGCCAGGCCAGTGCCGCCGGCTCGGTGAAATCGCCCTCCAGACTGTCGACCCCCGGCATCGACGCCATGGGCAACAGGTCGATCGCCAGCACCCGGCCCTGTTGCTTCATCATTTGCACGGCCAGTTGACACCAACTGCCGGGCGCCGCGCCCAGATCCACCACCGTCATGCCGGGGCGAAACAGATGATCGCGTTTGTTGATTTCCAGCAATTTATAGGCGGCACGCGAACGGTAGCCATCCTGTTGCGCTTTTTTAACGTAAGGATCCGTCACGTGCTCGTGCATCCAGGCACTGCCCGATTTGGTTCGTTTCGGCTTCTCCGCCATCGCTATCGGCTACAATCCGCCCTCAGTTTAAGGAATATGGCATGAAATCACTTACGCCCGCACAGCGGCAACATCTCAAAAGCCTGGCTCACACCCGCCAACCCGTCGTCATGATAGGCAACAACGGCCTTAGCGCCGCCGTGTTGAAAGAAATCGAGCTTGCGCTCAATGCGCACGAGCTCATCAAGATCAAGGCGGCCAGCAACGAGCTGGAGACCCGCCGCAGCTGGATGGCCGAGATTTGTGCGGGCACCGGAGCCAGCCCGGTCCAGCAAATAGGCAAAATATTGGTTATTTATCGCGCAGCCAGCAAGCCCGTGATCGCCCTGCCGGTCTGAATACATCCTGCGCTGCGAGTCGACGGGTTAGCGCGCCAGGCCCGCGCGCCAAACCAGAATCAGCCCCAGCGCACTCTGAATCAGGTAAAGAATGCTCGATATCCCGTGCCAGCGGGAGAAGCGGTCGGCAAATACGCTTTGCATCACGGCCAGCGGCATCGCCTGATCTTTCAAACCCTGCATGATGGGCTGGATACCGAAATGACCTGCCAGCGCTAAACCCAGCATCAAGGCGACGCCCCAAAAGAACAGCGTTTTCAGCGCGCTGCCGCCATCGCGGGCAATACGATAAATCAGCAGATAAGTGGCGGTAGCAATCCCGACCCAGGCGATGACGCCAAACAGCTTTCCGGCCAGCATCCCTGCAAGCTGCTTATCACCCAGGCTGGTAAACAGAACGGGGGCCGCGATGTAGCCTATCGCCCACATCCCGCCTATCCACAACACCAGCGATGTCCCGGCAAGGCCTTCCCAAAAGCGCCGCATGATTATTTGTACAGGACGTCCAGCACTTCGTATTGGCGAACGCCACCGGGCGCCTGTACATCCACGTTATCGCCCGCATATTTTCCGATCAATGCACGTGCGATCGGCGACGAGACGGATATCTTGCCCTGTTTGATGTCGGCTTCGTCGTCGCCCACAATCTGGTAGGTAACGGCATCGCCTGTAGCGGCATCTTCAAGTTCGACCGTCGCACCAAAAACAATCCGGCCATCAGCGTCCAGCGTGGTGGGATCGATGATCTGGGCGTTGGATAATTTACCCTCCAGATCGGCAATCCGGCCTTCGACAAAGCCTTGTTTTTCCTTGGCGGCATCGTACTCGGCGTTTTCAGACAAGTCGCCATGCGCGCGCGCCTCGGCAATCGCCAGGATCACAGTCGGACGCTCAACGCTTTTCAAATGCTGCAATTCGATGCGCAGCTTTTCGGCGCCCACCACGGTAAGAGGGTATTTATTCACAAGCCAACCTTTTCAGATCAATGCAGGCGCTGATGCAGCGACTGCAGGGAATAGACTTCCAGTTCGGTGCCGTGCTGCATGCCCATGCAGGCAGCCTGCGCACCAGCCAGCGTCGTAAAGTACACCACCCGGCGCGCCAGCGCCTCGGCGCGAATGGTGTAGGAATCCTTTACCGCCTTCTTGTCTTCGACCACGTTGACGATGAAATCGATGTCGCCGTTCTTGATCATGTCGACGATGTGCGGACGGCCTTCCTTGACTTTGTTGACCACCGAAACAGGAATACCTGCTGCTTCAATCGCCTGCGCAGTGCCGCGCGTGGCAACCAGATTGAAACCCAGATCGCGCAATGCCCGCGCCACTTCGATCACGGCCACACGGTCGCTCGATCTCACGCTGACAAAGGCCCGCCCGCCCGGCTTCGGCAGTTCGGAACTCGATGCCAGCTGCGACTTGAGGAAAGCTTCGCCAAAATTATTGCCCACGCCCATGACTTCGCCAGTCGACTTCATCTCGGGGCCGAGGATGGTGTCGACACCCGGGAACTTGCGGAACGGGAATACCGCTTCCTTCACCGAGAAATACGGCGGAATAATCTCTTTCTCGAACCCCTGCGACGCAAGCGAAATACCGGCCATCGCACGCGCGGCAATCTTGGCCAGCGGCGCGCCGATGGCCTTGGATACATAAGGCACGGTTCGCGACGCGCGCGGATTCACTTCCAGCACGTACACCGTATCGCCCTGGATCGCGAACTGCACGTTCATCAGGCCGATCACGTTCAGCGCCTTCGCCATCGCCACGGTCTGGCGGCGCATTTCGTCCAGCACGTCCTTCGACAAGCTGTACGGCGGCAACGAACACGCCGAATCGCCGGAATGCACGCCCGCCTGCTCGATGTGCTGCATGATGCCGCCGATGACCACCTGCTCGCCGTCGGACAAGGCATCCACGTCGACTTCGATCGCGTCGTTGAGAAACCGATCGAGCAACACCGGCGAATCGTTCGACACCTTGACGGCCTCGGTCATGTAACGGCGCAAATCGACTTCTTCGCGCACGATTTCCATGGCGCGGCCGCCCAGCACATAGCTCGGGCGCACAACCAGCGGATAGCCAATTTCATCGGCCATACGGATGGCGCTCTCGGGATCGCGCGCAGTGCGATTCGGCGGCTGCTTGAGGCCCAGATCGTGCAGTATTTTCTGGAAACGCTCGCGGTCTTCGGCCGCATCGATCATGTCGGGGCTGGTGCCGATGATGGGGACACCGTGTTTTTCCAGGTCGCGCGCCAGCTTCAACGGCGTCTGGCCGCCGTATTGCACGATCACGCCGAAGGGCTTTTCGATGCGGACGATTTCCAGCACGTCTTCCAGCGTCAGCGGCTCGAAATACAGACGGTCGGAGGTGTCGTAATCGGTGGAAACCGTCTCGGGATTGCAGTTGACCATGATGGTCTCGAAGCCGTTTTCGCGCAGCGCCAGCGCGGCATGCACGCAACAGTAATCGAATTCGATGCCCTGACCGATGCGATTCGGCCCGCCGCCCAGCACCATGATCTTCTTCGCGTCGGTCGGCTGCGCCTCGCATTCTTCCTCATAGGTCGAATACATGTAGGCGGTTTGGGTGGCGAATTCGGCTGCGCAGGTGTCAACCCGCTTGTAGACCGGATGGAGATCCAGTTCCTGACGACGCGCACGGACGGCATGCTGATCGGTATTCAAGAGCTTGGCCAGGCGGCGGTCCGCGAAGCCGGCGCGTTTCAGCACGCGCAGTTCGGCGCGATCAAGCTCGGCCAGCGAACGCCCGGCCAGCGAAGTTTCCAGTTCAATCAACACCTGAATCTGGTCGAGAAACCATGGATCGATTCTGGAAACAGCATGGATTTCCGCCAGGCTCATTCCAACCCGGAATGCATCGCCGACATACCAGATGCGCTCGGGGCCGGGCGACATCAGCTCGGCTTCAATTTCTTCACGGTCGGCGGTCTTCGGATCGAAGCCGTCGACGCCGACTTCCAGTCCGCGCAAGGCTTTTTGCAACGACTCCTGGAAAGTCCGGCCGATCGCCATCACCTCGCCCACCGACTTCATCTGCGTGGTCAGGCGGTCGTCGGCCTGCGGGAATTTCTCGAAGGCGAAGCGCGGAATCTTGGTCACCACGTAATCGATCGAAGGCTCGAACGAGGCGGGGGTCGCGCCGCCGGTGATGTCGTTCTGCAATTCGTCGAGCGTATAGCCGACCGCCAGCTTGGCCGCCACCTTGGCGATCGGGAAGCCGGTCGCCTTCGACGCCAGCGCGCTTGACCGCGACACCCGCGGGTTCATCTCGATCACCACCATGCGCCCGTCTTCCGGGTTGATGGAAAACTGCACGTTGGAGCCGCCGGTTTCGACGCCGATCTCGCGCAGCACGGCCAGCGAGGCGTTGCGCAGAATCTGGTATTCCTTGTCGGTCAGCGTCTGCGCCGGCGCGACGGTGATGGAGTCGCCGGTATGGACGCCCATCGGGTCGAAGTTCTCGATCGAGCAGATGATGATGCAGTTGTCCTTGCGGTCGCGCACCACCTCCATCTCGTATTCTTTCCAGCCGAGCAGCGATTCCTCGATCAACAGCTCGTGGGTCGGCGAGGCTTCGAGGCCGCGCTCGCAGATGGCGATGAACTCGTCCTTGTTGTAGGCGATGCCGCCGCCCGAGCCGCCCATGGTGAACGAGGGCCGGATGATGGCCGGGAAGCCGAGCGCGGCCTGCACCTGCAAGGCCTCTTCCATGCTGTGCGCGATCGACGAGCGCGCCGAACCGAGCCCGATCCGGGTCATCGCGGCCTTGAACTTTTCGCGGTCTTCGGCCTTGTCGATGGCTTCCTTCGACGCGCCGATCATCTCGACGCCGTATTTTTCGAGCACGCCGTGGCGGGCCAGATCGAGCGCGCAGTTCAGCGCGGTCTGCCCGCCCATGGTCGGCAACAGCGCGTCGGGACGTTCTTTCGCGATGATCTTCTCGACCACCTGCCAGGAAATCGGCTCGATATAGGTGACGTCGGCCATGTCCGGGTCGGTCATGATCGTCGCCGGGTTGCTGTTGACGAGGATGACCTTGTAGCCCTCCTCGCGCAGCGCCTTGCACGCCTGCGCGCCGGAATAGTCGAATTCGCACGCCTGCCCGATGACGATGGGGCCGGCGCCGATGATGAGTATGCTTTGTAGGTCAGTGCGCTTGGGCATGATCAGTTGGCTGCGGCGTGATCGGCCATCAGCTTGATAAATCGGTCGAACAAATAGCTCACGTCGTGCGGGCCGGGGCTGGCTTCAGGATGGCCCTGAAAGCTGAACGCGGGCGCGTCGGTGCGCGCGATACCCTGCAGCGAGCCGTCGAACAGCGAGACATGGGTGCTGCGGATGTTGGCGGGCAGCGTCGCCGCGTCCACCGCGAAGCCGTGGTTCTGGCTGGTGATTGCCACCCGCCCGCTGTCGAGGTCCTTGACCGGGTGGTTGGCGCCGTGGTGGCCGAACTTCATCTTGGTCGTCTTGGCGCCCGAAGCCAGCGCAAGCAATTGATGCCCGAGGCAGATACCAAAAGTCGGCACCCCCGCAGCCACCAGTTCAGCAATCGCCTTGATCGCGTAATCGCACGGCTCCGGATCGCCAGGGCCATTGGACAGAAAAACACCATCGGGTTTCAGCGCCAGCGCATCGGCCGAGGTCGCGGTGGCGGGCAGCACGGTCAAACGGCAGCCGCGTTCGGCCAGCATGCGCAGGATATTGCGCTTGACGCCGTAGTCGAAGGCCACGACATGAAAGCGGGGCTCGCTCAACTGGCTGTAGCCACGCCCGAGCTTCCATTCGGTTTCGTTCCACTCATAAGCCTTGGGCGTACTCACCACCCTGGCAAGGTCCATCCCAGCCAACCCCGGGAAGGCGCGTGCCGCCTCGAGCGCCTTCGCCTCATCCAGCGCTCCCGCCATGATGCAGCCGCTTTGCGCGCCCCGCTCTCGCAAAATCCGGGTCAAGCGGCGCGTATCGATGTCGGCGATAGCCACAATATTCTGGCTTTTCAGATAATCGGCGAGCGAAGACCCGGCCCGAAAGTTCGAATACAAGCGTGGCGCATCGCGCACGACCAATCCTGCCGCATGGATGCGATCCGACTCGATGTCTTCTGGATTGATCCCCGTGTTGCCGATATGCGGATAAGTCAGCGTCACGATCTGCCGCGAATACGAGGGGTCGGTCAGGATTTCCTGATAACCGCTCAGCGCAGTGTTGAACACCACCTCACCCGTCGTGATGCCTTCGGCACCAATGGAGAGGCCGCGAAACACCGAACCGTCAGCTAAAACAAGGATGGCGGGCTGGGTACGAGACAAGGAGGACTCCGCAAGACAATAAACGTGGCGCTGGTGACAAAATTCAGGCGAGCCGCTTGCGCGAACCCGCCTGAACTTGAATGCCGCGATTATAGTCGATCCAGCCCCCCGCTTCAATGACTTGAGTGCGCGCGCGGCGGCCACGTGCCCCTGAAAGCATTCACCCCTCCCCCGCCTCTTCATCCAGCTTGCGCAGATGCGCCAGCTTGTCGGCGATCTTGCCTTCCAGTCCGCGCGGGGTGGGCTGGTAAAAGCGTTGTTCCTGGATGTCGTCGGGGAAATAGCGTTCGCTGGCGGCGTAGGCTTCGGGCTCGTCGTGGGCATAGCGGTAGGCGCGGCCGTAGCCGAGTTCCTTCATCAGTCTGGTGGGGGCGTTGCGCAGGTGGATGGGGACGTCGCTGGAGGGGTTGGACTGCACGAACGCGCGCGCGGCATTGTAGGCCATATAGGCGGCGTTGCTCTTGGGTGCGCAGGCCAGATACAGGCAGGCTTCGGCCAGCGCCAGTTCGCCTTCGGGGCTACCGAGGCGTTCGTAGGTGGCGACGGCGTCGAGGGTGATGCCGAGCGCGCGCGGGTCGGCCAGGCCGATGTCTTCGCTCGCCATGCGGATCAGCCGCCGCCCGAGGTAGCGCGGGTCGGCGCCGCCGTCGAGCATGCGTACCAGCCAGTAGAGCGAGGCGTCGGGGTCGCTGCCGCGCACGCTTTTGTGCAGCGCGGAAATCTGGTCGTAGAAGGCCTCGCCGCCCTTGTCGAAGCGGCGCAGCGATTGTGCCAGCGCATTTTCGACAAAGGCGGTGTCGATTGTTTCAACCTGCGCGGTGCGGGCGGCGGTGTCGAGCTGTTCCAGCAGGTTGAGCAGCTTGCGGGCGTCGCCGTCGGCGTAGGCGGCCAGCATCGGGCCGACGCCTTGCATCAGTCTCAGCTGCGGCAACTCTTTTAGTGCGCGCGCCATCAGCTGGACGAGTTCCTCGGGCGTCAGCGATTTCAGCACATAAACCTGGGCGCGCGACAGCAGCGCGCCGACGACTTCGAACGAGGGGTTTTCGGTGGTGGCGCCGATGAAGGTGAACAGCCCGGATTCGACGTGCGGCAAAAATGCATCCTGCTGCGACTTGTTGAAGCGGTGCACTTCGTCGACGAACAGGATGGTGGTGCGGCCGATGCTCTGGTTCATGCGCGCGCGCTCGACGGCTTCGCGGATGTCCTTGACGCCGGAGAGCACGGCGGAAATGGCGATGAAGTCGGCGCCGAAGGCCTCGGCGGTGAGCCGCGCCAGCGTGGTCTTGCCAACGCCCGGCGGCCCCCACAGGATCATCGAGTGCAACTTGCCGGAATCGAAAGCGAGCTTGAGCGGCTTGCCCGGCCCCAGTAAATGCGTCTGGCCGACTACCTCGGCCAGCGTGCCGGGACGCAGGCGCTCGGCCAGCGGCGCCCCGTCGTCGCGCTTTTGACCCGGTGCGCGCGGATCGGGCGCGGCCTGAAACAAATCGTCAGTCGCCAATGATGTCGACGCCTTTGGGCGGCGTGAACCTGAAACGCGACGCAGGAATGGCCGGATTGCGCACAAAGCGCGTCAGCGTCAGCGTGGTGCGCTGGCCGAAGAAGTCGAACAATTCCATCTGCACCAGGTCGCCGCCCTTGAAGCCCATGCGGATGCGCTCGAAGGTGGTGTCGCGGTTTTTGGGGGTGGCTTCCAGCCATTCCAGGCCGCCACTGCCGGCGGCGTCCTTCAGGTTGAAGTATTTTTCGATGCTATTGTCGCCCGCCAGCAAGGCCGCCGGGGTGCCGGCGACGACTTCGCCCAGCGGCTTGACGGTGACCTGGTCCAGATCGATGTCATGCAGCCACAGCTTGACGCCATCGCCCACGATCACCTGCTCGTAAGGTTTGGAATAATCCCAGCGGAATTTTCCGGGGCGGGCAAACGCCATTTTTCCGCTGGCCTGCTGGGACACGCGGCCCGCTTTGTCGACCACGGTTTGGCTGAAGTCGGCTTCGGCGGTTTTGGCTTCGGCAATAAACGCCTTGAGTTGATCGACGCCGCTGGCGTGGGCCAGCAGCGGCAGGGCCAGCGCGCAGGCCGCAATAAACTGTTTCAAGAATGCTTCTCCAAAAAAGGGGGCTGCCTGTCGGGCTGCCAAAACCGCGCGGGGTTCCCGCACCCCAAACAAAACCGCCCTGCACTATAGCGTCAGGGCAGCAAACGGCGAAGCCTGTCGATCCGAAAAACCCATGCCCGAACCCTTCATGCAGGTTCGAAGTTGGCAGCGGCGGCGCGTCAGGCTCAACACCTTCCTGCCAGCGCAGGCACGACGTCCACAGGGCGACGCCTGCAGACAAAATGGCGGAAGGGAATGGGAGTCGAACCCACCCGGGAGCGACTGACGCCCCCAACCGGATTTGAAGTCCGGCCGCACCACCAGGCACGCTGCCCTTCCATTTCAAACGGCATGTTCCGACTTGCCGAACATGTCCGGATTGCGCAGCCGGTGGGCTTCGCGCACGCGGCGCGTAAAGCCCACCCGGTCGAAAAACTCCAGCACCTGGATTGCACGTTTGCGGCCAAGGCCGGTGCGAA
>NCIF01000227.1 GCA_002256785.1 Hydrogenophilales bacterium 17-61-9 | reverse complement strand
AGGGTGGGCAACCAGCCGCACCTTGACCTTGGTGTTCCAGTCGGGGTCATCGAATCGGGTGCGATCCGAAGGACGCGTCAAGGGTTTCACCTCGAGGATTCGCCCCAGTGCGTAATCGCGGAATTCCTGATTGGTTTCACTGTAGGCCCGCACATGCCATCTGCGGCCAGCGAGAACCAGGCTGTGTGGATGGATCGTGCGGCGATGTGGTGCAGGCTCGCTCAACGACATGTACTCAATGTCGACGGCTTTTGCCTGTCTGATTGCGTGCCCGAGGCTGGCGAATGTCTTGGGTGACGGGGCGGTGATGCTTGGTGTGGCTGACCACATCACACCCGTACCGTCGTCCAAGGCCGACGCATACGGAAGCCCGACCATGGACAGGTATCTGGAAAGCGATTCTGAAATGCTGGCCTGAGAGGCCTTGGTGTACCGCTTATAGAAATCAGCCGTAACGAAGTAGCTTCTGGACTTGCTGTCCCATTGCATCCAGGTGGGGTTCAGATCGCGTATTTCCTTGATCCACTGACTCGCCCGTGGCAGACCGATGCCGAACAGTTCGCACACCCGCGAACGGTAAATTCGCCCTTCCCAAACCAGAAGCAATTCCAGAAGGGTGAGGCGTTGTTGTGGGCTGTCGTTCCGTGGGTCCATGCGCTTGTCCGTATGTTATAGAAAAATATAACATATAAATTCTTATAACATGTATTTTACGTGATGTCGTGAAGTGGTCTACACGTAGCCGGAATTGTGTGTTTTGCGCCAGCAGCCCGTTGACCGGGCAGCTGCCGGGCAGATGCAGCAGCACCCGGTCTTTGTACTGTTTGACGCGGGCGGCGATCTTGAACAGCGTGAGCATGACCGTCCTAGGCTGAGCCAACTGCGGATGTGCTAATCGCCGGGCTCCATACGTTCCAAGCCGACGTATCGATCGACTCCATCGGTGAGTGGATCGGCAGAGCGCGCCTTCGATAGCCACACCACTTCACCGAATTTCACCATGCGCCAGCCCAGGTTCAGATTTTCTCAGTCACGTTCGGCACACCTCTCCTGCCAGGCGGCAAATTCCAGTGGGCGCAAGCCAAAGCGGATGGCATTGCCGGCGTGCAGCGTTTTAAATTCCTCCAGCGCCAATGCGACAAAGCGCGGCTGATCCTCCTGCACCACCGTCGTGGGCATGATGGCGAGAATCGCTGTTTCGACGGCGGGCTGTCCATCGCGAACGATGGCGCGCACAGTCTCGGCCAGTTCATTGCGGTAACGCAGGCGAAAGGTGTCCGGCGGAACGAGTTGCTGCTGCACGGCAACGTATTGCTGGCAGGAGCGTTCGTAGGCCCAGACGTAAATATCCCGCAGCAATTCAATGCGGTTCAATTCATAAACGCCGATCATGCCATCCACATAGGCTTGCTGTGGCACGTCAACGAAGGATAACGGACACAGATTGTGCTGGATTAGCGGGATGTTGGCGGCCAGACGTGAGACGCGCTTGTTCACGTCCTCGAAGGGTTGCAGGTAAGGCAAATGCACCATCAGGAAGAAAGACTGCTCAAAAGGATCCCGGATTTCCGCAGCCATGCTCATCACAATGCCAAATAACTCCCCCAGGCGTTGCGGCATGGCAATCGGCAGATAGACACTGCCGCCTATTTCCACTGGGCGGTTTCGAATACGGCCACACGTGAGTGGATCGGGCATCAGGCCATCGGATAGAAAGGCGTGCAAGGCGATGATGGTTTCAGGATTGACGCCTGCGTGCTCGGTGTCACGCACCAGATATTCGATG
>NCIF01000090.1 GCA_002256785.1 Hydrogenophilales bacterium 17-61-9 | reverse complement strand
GGAATGCCGCCGGCCACCGCCGCTTCGAACGCGACCATCACGCCCTTGGCCTGCGCCGCCGCGAAGATTTCATTGCCGTATTTGGCGACCAGATGCTTGTTGGCGGTCACGACATGCTTGCCGTTGTTGATGGCCTGCATCACCAGTTCGCGAGCCGGCTCCAGCCCGCCGATCAGCTCGACCACGATATCGATTTCGGGATCGTCCACGACGTCGAACGGATTGGCCGACAGCGGCAAATCGCCGGCCAGCAGTTTGGCTTTTTCCAGATTGCGCACGGCGGCGCGCACGACACGAATTTCACGCCCGGCGCGACGGCTGATTTCTTCTGCATTGCGGCGCAGCACGGTGAGCGTGCCGCCGCCGACGGTTCCCAGGCCCAGGAGGCCGACATTGATGGGTTTCATTAAGTTATCTCGTTTGAATAAAAAATCAGCGATGCGCACGCTGGCGGTCGAAAAACCGGCTCATCCGTTCAATCGCTTTGGACAATTCTTCTTCATGCGGCAGGAACACCACACGCAAATGGTCGGGCTCCGGCCAGTTAAACCCGCTTCCCTGCACCACCAGCACCCGTTCCTCCTCCAGCAGTTTAAGAATGAACTTCTGGTCGTCATCGATGGGGTACAGCCTGGGATCCATCCGCGGAAACAGATACATCGCCGCCTTGGGTTTCACGCAACTGATGCCGGGAATCGACGTAAGCATGTCATGCGCCAGATCGCGCTGACGGGCCAGTCGCCCGCCCGGCGCAACCAGATCGGTAATGCTTTGGTAGCCGCCCAATGCCGTTTGTATCCCGTATTGCCCCGGCACATTGGAACACAGGCGCATCGAGGCCAGCATGTTGAGGCCTTCCAGATAATCCGTGGCGTGACGCTTGTCCCCCGACAGGATCATCCAGCCCGAACGATAGCCGCAGGCGCGGTAATTCTTCGACAAGCCGTTGAAGGTCACAATCAGCACGTCTTCGGCCAGCGAAGCGATCGACGTATGCGTCGCGCCGTCATACAACACCTTGTCGTAGATCTCGTCGGCATACACAACCAGCTGTTTTTCGCGGGCGATTTCCAGTATTCCCAACAGCAAGTCGTCCGGATACAGCGCACCGGTCGGATTGTTCGGGTTGATGATGACGATGGCGCGCGTGTGCGTTGTGATCTTGGCGCGGATGTCGTCCAGGTCGGGCAACCAGCCGGCGCCCTCGTCGCAGATATAGTGGCACGGCTTGCCGCCCGCCAGGCTCACTGCCGCCGTCCACAGCGGGTAATCGGGTGCGGGAACCAGCACCTCGTCGCCACTGTCCAGCAGCGCCTGCATTGCCATCACGATCAGCTCGGATACGCCGTTGCCAATAATGATGTCGTCGATCCGCACCCCGGCAATGCCCTTGCGCTGCGTCTCATGCATGATCGCCTTGCGTGCCGAAAACAGCCCCCTGGAATCCGTATAGCCCGAAGCGTCGGGCAGATTGACGATCACGTCCTGCACGATTTCCTCGGGTGCATCGAAGCCGAACGGCGCCGGATTACCGATGTTCAGCTTGATGACGCGCTGGCCTTCTTCCTCCATCTGCTTGGCGCGCGCCATCACCGGGCCGCGAATGTCATAGCAAACGTTATCGAGCTTGGACGATTTATTGATCGTGCGCAATCGTGGATTTTTCTCTGCCGTCACGGCTTTTTCCCTAATCAACCTGCACAAAACCAAAGCAAAACAAAGCCTTGGAAAACGAATGATTTTACCGGAGGCGGAAGGCACGGGCAAACGAAACCCGGCGGTGTCACGCGGACAGGCCCCTCACGAATCGAATGGAATCTGCTAAGGTTTGGTCATGAAACTGCATCTCAACACCGACGCCACCCAGCGGTTGTTCACCGGCTACGGCGACGATCACGTCCTCATCAACGGCCATCGCCACGAATCCAGCCTGCTGCTGACCGCGCAGGGCATTGAAATCGCCCCCTGGGCGGGACTGGATTTCGATCAGCTGACCGCCGCCCACTTCGAATGGATCGCCCATCGCGAACTGGACATCCTGCTGCTGGGCACCGGCGCCCGGCTGCGGTTTCCGCACCCTTCGCTGACGCGGGCGCTGGTGGAGGCGCGGATTGGGCTGGAGGTGATGGATATCGGAGCGTTGTGCCGCACCTACAACATTTTGATTGCCGAGGGACGCAGTGTGGGGGCGGCGGTGTTGATCGAGCCGGCCTCCGCAGTTTAAGCTCCGTCGTTGCGAGCAAAGCGAAGCAATCCAGTTAGAGGCTTGGCGCGAAGCACACTTAGTGGTTAAACCTTCGCCTGGCTGCTGACCGTTGGCCGGGGTTGCCGGCGGCAAGTTACTTTCTTTTGCTTCGCCAAAAGAAAGTAACCAAAGAAAAGGCGCCCCCGCTCATCCCCGAAACCCCGAAAACCGAGCCTGCCGGGTGGGCGGCAAAGGTGTTTGAGCCCCGCTCACAAATTAATTAACACTACAAAAGCGGGGCGAGTTCTTTGCCGCCCACCCGACGCGCTTGATCTTCGGGAATTCGGGTATGTCGGGGTCGCCTTCTTTTGGTTACTTTTCTTGGCGAGACAAGAGAAGTGACTAGCCGCCGGGCTACCCCCGGCCAACGGTCAACAGCCCTGTGAAGGTTTACCCATCAAAGCTGCTTCGCGCCAATCCTCTAACTGGATTGCTTCGCTGCGCTCGCAACGACGGGCGGTCTTACACGTCCGGCATCACCTCCCCAAAACTCGCAATCCCCACAAACTCCCCGCAATCCTTATGCGGCAACTTCGAATCCGGATTGCACACCGCCAGCAACTGCTCGATGCCATACGCCTGCGCGCTTTTCAATACCGGCAAACTGTCATCCACAAACAACGTCCGCTTCCTGTCAAAAGGCTCCACTCCCTGCAAACCCTGCCAAAAATCCGGGTGCTCTTTGGGAATGCCAATTTGATGCGATGAAATCAGCGCATCGAACCAGGCATCGATCCGCGTTTCGCGCATTTTCAAGCCAAGGCTTTTGGGATGCGCATTGGTGACCATCACCACCCGCCGCCCCGATGCGCGCACGGCCTGCAAAAATGCGGGCACATCCGGGCGCACGGCAATCAGGTGCGCCACCTCCTCCTTCAGTTGCACGATGTCGAGCGCAAGTTCGCTGCTCCAGAAATCGAGGCAATACCAGTTGAGCGTGCCGGCGTGGCGTTGGTAGTGGGCGGTGAGATGCGCGCGCGCGATGTCCGGCGCAAGGCCGTGATATTCGGCATAGCGGCGCGGCATGTGCTCAAGCCAGAAATGGTTGTCGAAATGCAGATCGAGCAGGGTGCCGTCCATGTCGAGAAAGACGGTGTCGATCCGCGACCAGTCGATTACGATGCGACCTCGCATGGTGTCAGAACAGTTCGTCTTTCGACACGCCGCGTCGGCGCAGCAACTGCCGCAATACGCGCAGGGATTCCATCTGGATCTGGCGCACCCGCTCGCGCGTGACTTGCAGCTCCAGTGCCAGATCTTCCAGGGTGCAGGCTTCGCAGTTGTTCAGGCCGAAGCGGCGTTCGATCACCCAACGCTGCTTGTCGTTGAGCTGGGTCAGCCACTCGTGGACGTGGTGTTCTATTTCTTCGAGCTGGAGCATGTCGTCCGGCAGATGGGCATTGTCGTCGGCGATGGCCTCGCCCAGCGACAGCGAAGGATCGACATCGAGCGGCGCGTCGAGCGAAGCGACCCGTTCGTTCAGCTGCATGATGCGGCGGACGTCTTCAACCGGATGGTCGGTCAGCGCGGCGATGTCGTCGGCGCTGGCATCGGTCACGCCATGCGTTTCAAGATGGCGCTTGGCGCGCAGATAGATGTTGAGTTCCTTGATGATGTGAACCGGCAGCCGAATGGTGCGCGACTGGTTCATGATTGCGCGCTCGATGTTCTGCCGTATCCACCAGGTGGCGTAAGTGGAAAAGCGGAAGCCGCGCTCGGGGTCGAATTTTTCCAGCGCGTGGATAAGGCCGAGGTTGCCCTCTTCCACCAGGTCGAGCAGGGTCAGCCCGCGGTTGGCGTAATGCTTGGCGATGTTGACCACCAGCCGCAGGTTGCGCTCGATCATGGTCTGGCGCGCCTCGAAGTCGCCCTGCACGACGAGACGCGCCAGCGCCACTTCCTCTGCCGCGCTTAACAGCGGCGCCTTGCCGATTTCGTTCAGATAGAGCTGGGTCACGTCGACCTGCGGCTCATGGAGAATGGCCGAGGCCAACTCATCGCTGGTATCGGCGGCGGATTGCTGCTCCGATTCGGTTTCGTCAGGCGTCAAATCGTCCGATTCATCGCTGGATTTACGGCTCATGAGCGCTCCGGCAAGTAATTCAAGGGATCGAGCGGTTTTCCATAACGACGGATTTCAAAATGCAGCTTCACTCGATCGGCGTCGCTATCGCCCATCCTGGCGATATTCTGCCCGGCAGCCACCGTTTCGCCCTCTTTAACCAATATCGTTTCATTGTGTGCATAGGCCGATAAAAACTCGCCCGCATGCTTGACGATCAATAGTTGCCCGTATCCTCGCAAACCGCTGCCACTGTACACCACCTTGCCCGGCGCCACCGCTTTTACCGGTGAATTCCGGGTTCCCGCAATATCGATGCCCTTGCCCCCCGTCGCGCCGAAACGTCCGGCCAGCATGCCGTCGGCAGGCCATAACCAGCTTTCAGTTGCGGCATCCGCCGACACGACAGGTGGCGCTACGGCCGGCGCCGGCGGGGGCGCGGCCGGGCTGGCTGGCGGCGGCGCGACCGCTGCCGGCTCATCCGATCCCGCACGCGCTTGAGCGACTGGCGTATCGGCATTTTTCAGCGCGCCCGACACCTGCGCCCAATTGGCTTCGCTGTAGTCCAGCAGCACCGCCTGAGGGGTGCGCAGCAGGGGCGGCTCAGCCAGGGGACGCGCACGGGGCCGGGGAGCGGCGTCGAGGGGTTTGATTTCGACCATGCCCGGCGGAGACGTCAGCCGCAATACCTGACCGACCAGGATGCGGTCGGCCGACTCAAGCTGGTTCCAGTTGGCGACCTCGCGATAATCCAGACTGTTGGCAAACGCGATGGCATACAAGGTGTCGCCACGCTGCACGGTGTGCAGGCCGTTGGTGGAGGGTGCGATCTGCGGGGTGACGGGCCGCACACCGTGCGGCGGGGCGGCCCGGGCGGGGGTTCGATCGATCACCGGCGCAGTGCCCTGTGCAGCGCATCCCGCCAGGGCCAGCATCAACAGGCTCAGCCCGACGTTTCTCATCCCGCCGCCCGCCGCGATGCTCACTACGCCACCCCCGGCAGCAGGGGCACGAATTTCACCCCTTCGAGCAAGCGCTCGGTGAACGTATCTCCCCGTCGTTCCACCACACACAAGGTCTGCGTGGCGTTGCCCAGCGGCATCACCAAGCGGCCGCCTTCGGCCAGTTGCGGCAGCAGCGCCTGCGGCACTTCGCCAAACGCGGCGGCAATCACGATGGCATCGAACGGCGCAAAATCCTTTGCCCCGGACATGCCGTCGCCATGCTTGGGCTTGACGTTGTTGATGCGCAATTGGCGCAAGCGCGGCCGGGTTTTACCCACCAGCGCGGCGATGCGTTCCATCGAGATCACCTCGCGCGCCAGCTTGCCCAGCACCGCAGCCTGATAGCCGCAGCCCAGACCGATTTCCAGCACGCGCCCGAGTTCATGGCCGTGACCGTTTTCGCCATGGCGGGCCAGCTCGGCCATGCGCGCCACGATATAAGGACTGGAAATGGTCTGGCCAAAGCCGATCGGCAACGCGGTGTCTTCATAGGCGCGCGACTCCAGCGCCTGGTCGACGAACAGGTGACGCGGCACGCTGTCCATGGCGGCCAGCACGACGGCATCCTTGATGCCTTGCTCGCGCAGGCGTTCGATCATGCGGCCGCGCGTGCGCGCCGAAGTCATGCCGATGCCGGCGCGGAAATTCAGGGTTTCAGCCATGCGTTCACGCTGTCCATCTGGCTGAAAAGGGTCAAGTCCATTTGCAGCGGGGTGATTGAAACAAAGCCGTTGGCAACGGCATGGAAATCGGTGCCTTCGCCTGCGTCCTGGGCCGGTCCGGCGGCACCCACCCAGTACACGGTCTGGCCGCGCGGGTTGGTGGTTTTCACCACCGATTCGGCCTTGTGACGCCTGCCCAGACGGGTCACGCGCCGGCCCTGCAAAGCGTCCCAGGCGCAATCCGGCACGTTGACGTTGAGCAGCATCGGTTCGGTGGGCGGCTGCGCCTGGATGCGCTGCGCCAGTTCGACCACCACCCGCGCGGCGGTGTCGAAATGCTGCGCATTGTGACTGGCGAGAGAAACCGCGATCGACGGAATCCCCAACAAATAGCCCTCGGTGGCGGCGGCAACGGTGCCGGAATAAATGGTGTCGTCGCCCATGTTGGCGCCATGATTGATCCCTGAAACCACCATGTCGGGCATGTGATCAAGCATGCCGGTGACCGCCAGATGCACGCAATCGGTCGGCGTGCCGTTGACGTAATAAAAGCCGCCGGGCGCCTGGCGCAGCATCAGCGGGCGATCGAGCGTGAGCGAATTGGAGGCGCCGCTGCGATCACGCTCGGGCGCCACCACGGTGATGTCGGCCAGCGGTGCGAGCGCTGCCGCCAGCGCGGCCAGGCCGGGGGCGAAGTAACCGTCGTCGTTGGAAAGCAGGATGCGCATCAGCAGCGGCACCCGAACAGGACGGTCAAGCGATTAAGGGAATTCATGGCGATGAAGCGAGCGTCGAACATGTGCCCGATTCTATCATCGGGACGTGTCCAGCTCAGTCGTATTCACGGGTGTAAAACGCATCAACACTGCTTTGCTGCCCGGTCTGTGCTTCCAGCCGCACGCTGGGGGTCAGCTGGTAGAGCACTTTGACCGCCTGACTCAAGCCATCCAGACTTTGCTCGTAACTCAGGGTCGCGCGTGCCGACAGCCGTTTGCCCACGCTGACCACTGAAGTGCCCAAGCTTGTTCCATCGCCGGCACGCAGATCGAAGCTGTCGATCCCCAGTGTATCCGCCAGCTTCGACTGGAAGTTGACTGACTCAGCCTGGCTCAGCAATGCCGCGGCAGCCACCTGCATCAACACGAATTCCTGTTGACCGCTGTTTTCCAGGCCATGTCCCAATACCAGCCAGGCGAGCTTTTCCGTATCGGGCATGGCGGGGTCGGAATACAGCTTGACCGCCGGGCGCTGCACCGTGCCTCCTACCTGCACGCCAGCCCTGACGTCCGCGATTTTGCGCACCGCCAGCACATCCAGTCCGGGGTTGTCGATCGGGCCGACAAAGCGCAGCACACCGCGCTCGATGTTGAGCGTCTGCGCATAAGCGGCGTAGCGTCCCGCCTCCACCCTGATCGTGCCCTCGCCGCGCAAACGCTGATTCACGGTGAATACGCGTAACTGACCGCCCAGCCGCGCGTCGAGCCCGGCGCCCTTGAACAGAAAATCGTTGCCCAGCTTGAGCGTGAGATCGAGCGCCATGGGAAAGCGCTGGCTCGCCGGTTTTTCGCGTGGCGGCCGGCCCGCCACCACCACATCGGATGACAGGACCGGCTGGCTGGCTTCGGGCATTTCCAGCCGGGCGCGGTCGGCGCTGAGTTCGCCGGCGAGTTCCAGTCGCTTCAAATCGAGGTTAAGGCGGGTCACGCCGGAAACCGTCACCTGACGATCGCTGCGGCTGGTCGCAGTGAATTTTTCAAAGGTCAGAATCAGTCCCGCCTGCGGGTTTTTCAGCTGCGCTTCGCCGCTCACCACGATGCGTCCGCCCTGGCCTTTCAATTCACCCTGCTGCACCCGCACCCGGTCGTCTGACAACAATAATTTGACGCTGCCATCGGTAATCGACACCCCTTCTTCCGGCAGCGTAAAACGAATCCGGCTGGCGTCGATCCGGCCGTCGATGCGCGGCGCGGCCAGGCTGCCGCTGCCGGTGAGTTGCGCGGCCAGCCGCGCATCCAGGCGGACGCCCAGCGGAACAAACGGCTTGAGCAGACGCAGATCGGGCGCATCGAGCGCGGCAGTCCACGCCAGCGGGGCACTGCGCGGCAGCGACAAGCCCGCGCCATCGCGGACCAGTTGCGCACTCGCTTCGGCGCGCACGCTTCCCGCCTCGCGGGTGGTGGCGTCGAGTCGTGCGCTGACCCGACCGCCATCGGCCTTGAGGTCGAGACCGAGCGTGACCAGATCCAGGTTCATGGCCGGATCTTTGAGCCGAACATCGCCCGCTTGCCGCACCAGATGGGCCTCGCCCTCCAGGCTGTCGCCGAGGCTAAGGTTCCAGTCGCCATTCATTCGCAGGTCGGTGCTCAAGGGCGGTGGAGCCTTCAGCAGGCCAAGCAATGGCGCCAGCGGCAGATTGCGCATCGCACCGCGCGTGCTCATCCGCAAGCCCTGCCGGTTGAACTGCACATTGCTCACGCTTCCGCCCGCCAGCGTAAACGACAGATTGCTCACCTGCTGCTGGTCGCGACTCAACACCAAACCGGCGGGCGCACTCAGCTGCATGGGCCATGCACCCTGTACCTCGGCCTGATTCAATTGGCCGCGCCAGAGCGTGGTTGTGGGCGCTTTGGCGCCGTTACAACCACGGCCTCTCCCTTGCGGGCAAACCTGATTCATCTCCAGGCCGCCAGTCAGCGATGCGACGCCATGCCAGTCCGCCAGGCGCGCGTCGAGCGACAGGGTATGCGCATCGCGGCGCCCCTGTACCCTGGCGCGCGCAGCGCTGATGCGCTGTCCCGCCAGCCGTATCCCGCGCGCGTCCAGCTGGCCGTTGAACGCGCCGTTCAGTGCGGCTTGCAGCTTGAGTTTCAGGTCCACGGACTCGGCTGCGATAGCGCCCGGCAAGCGCAAACCGCTGGCATTGAGCTGCGCCTCAATCTGCGGCTGGCCGGGATCGCCGCTCACACTGCCGGTGCTCGTCAGGCGTCCTGCCCATGCCGGGCCCAGTCGTGCCAGCGCAGGCGCGTCGATGTCCCACACCATCCGGTCGCCCGCGCGGCCAAACGCGCCTTTAAGCAAGGCGCGGTTGCCGGCCAGATCGAGAGCCATCTCGGTGTCGGTCAGATGGCCGTTTGCATAACGCAGCGTGCCTTGCCCTTTGACCGGGCGGCCTTCGAGTTCGCCCGGCGGCAGCGTAAATTGCGTTTGCAGGCGCAGCGCGGGCAGCAACGCGCCGCGCACTTCGCCGCGCGCATTGAGTTTGGCGCGGGGATATTTTCCAAAGCGTGCGGGGTTGATCCGGGTCGCGTCGAACGTCGCCTCGAATGCCCGGCTGGCATCGAGCTTCACGCTGCCCCTGGCGGTGAGCCGCCCGGCCTGTCCGCTAAAGGCCGCCTCCTGCAGACGCAACACCGCATCCGCCAGGCTCAGGGTAAAGCGGCCCTGCCCCCAGCGTTCAGCCACCTCGGCGGTCAGCGTCTGGCGCCGGGTGTTGCCGCTCAGACGCAATGCCGATTGAATGCGGGTGGGATACAGGTCGCGATGTATCCCCGCCAGGTTCAGGCGCGGGCTATTCAACCCGACCGCAAACTGGCCGTCGCGCCATTGACCGTCACCGGAAAATCGCCCGGCGTCGCCCAGATCGATTTCCAGCGCGCTGAAATCGGCATTCGCCCTATCGCCCACCACCGCACCCGTCAGTCCGGCCAGCGGCAGGCGCGCCTGATCGAGGCGCCCGGCCTGCTGATTGAAGAGACTGAACGTGCCGAGCAAACGTTCGCCCGGCCGGCCTTCAAACACGCCGGAAAATGCCAGATCAGCGTGGGGCGCATCCGCCGCAAATTTTCTTGGGTCGATGCCCTGTCCCGACAGCACCAGATGCGGCAAGCGGATCGGCGCAAACACAGCCAGCGTGCCCGCAGCCCTCATATTCATGTCTTCGGCCCACGCATCCAGCTTGAAATCAAGCGCGGCCAGTTCACCCGACAGCGCAAGCCGGGCCTCAATCGGCGCCGGCAACGCGCGATGCGCGGTGAACGCCCCCCGCACCCTGAACGGGGCATCCTTGTCGATGCCGAACTGCCCCGCCACGTCCGCCCACGGCGTCGTTGCCGCAGCGGTCAGATCGAACCGATCCCCCCGGCCATCCAGCTTGCCATGCAAGGCGTTGAAGCGACGCGTCCGACCATCGTCGACCAGCTCGAACTGCCCCACATCCCACGCGTCAACCCGGATATCCAGCGGCAAGCGCAGGCTCGCGGGAGAGGTCGGCGGCGCCGGATCCTGCTTGAGGACGTCCACCCTTGCATGCTGCGCTGCCAACAGGTCGATCTCGACCAGTCGATGCCAAAGCGAACGGGGTTTCCAGTCCAGCCGGACCTGCTGCAGGGTGATGCGCTGCAGATCCGATTTGTAAATCAGTTTGCCGATGCGAACCGATGCGCCCAAATGGCCTTCCACCCCTTCGAGCACCAGGCGGCCATTGCTTAACGGGGCGGCCTGCCTGGCCAGCCACAGAAATCCGCTTGGCGTGCTT
>NCIF01000089.1 GCA_002256785.1 Hydrogenophilales bacterium 17-61-9 | reverse complement strand
ATACTGCTTTTCCGTAACTGCTTGATTCATGGTCGGTTCACCGAGGCTGTCTGTCCGCATATGTAATGATAATCCGGACCGAACATCTGCTGTGGGAGAAATTCCCAGATGACCGTTCCTGGCCGCACCCGCCATAATCCGGTATTCAACCGAAGATTGATTTTTTCATGCGCCGTCTGCCTGTTCTCCTGCTTGCTGTTCTGCTTGCCGCCTGTGTGACCCCGCCTCCGGCGCCGTCTGTCACGACTCCGGTCGTGACGCCGAAGCCGCCGCTCAAGGTCGCTTTGGCGCTGGGCGGCGGGGCCGCGCGCGGCTTCGCCCACATCGGCGTGATCAAGGCACTGGAGGCGCAGGGCATCGTGCCTGACATCGTGGTGGGCACCAGCGCGGGTTCGGTGGTGGGGGCGCTCTACGCGTCGGGCATGAGCGGATTCGAGATGCAGAAGCTGGCGCTGGGGCTGGAAGAGGACATGGTCGCAGACTGGACGTTGCCCAACCGGGGGATATTGAAGGGCGAGGCCCTGCAGGACTTCATCAACCAGAAGGTGAGAAACCTGTCCATCCAGAAAATGCCCAAAACACTGGGTGTGGTGGCCACCGATCTGCAAAGCGGCGAGAGGGTGCTGTTTCGTCAGGGCAACACGGGCATTGCCGTTCGCGCTTCCAGCGCCTTGCCGGGGGTGTTCCAGCCGGTTGAGATCAGCGGCCGGGATTATGTGGACGGCGGCCTCACTTCGCCTGTGCCGGCCCAGTCTGCGCGCACTATGGGGGCGGATTTTGTGATCGCGGTGGATATTTCAAACGTAAGCCGCCGCAACAAGCTCACCGGCACCCTGGACGTGATGTTGCAGAGCTTTGCCATCATGGGCCATAGCATCAGTACTCACGAACTGAAGGACGTGGACGTGGTGATAAGGCCGATCACCACGGCGGTGAGCAGCTCCAGTTTCGAGGACCGGCATTTGGCCATTCTTGAAGGCGAGAAAGCGGCTGCCGCCATCATGGCCGAGCTGAAAATCAAACTGGCCAGGGCGCGTGCGCGCTAAAGCGCCCTCGGTGCCTTCCATTGCCGCGCCGTGCTTGATCCTCATCACGCCGGTTTGCGATTCGCTTCCGAAGGACCGGGGTGTTCCGGCCGGTTTGTCCCGGCAACCCGGGCAGCAACTTCCGGGTGAACATGCCCTGTGCGATGTCCTGGGCGGATGTGCTTGTGCGGCTAGCGTCTACGCGCTTTCCAGCTGACCGCGCAGGTCTTTCTCAGGTATTCAAGGGCACGCTCCATGTGGCTGTCCGGCCAATTGGGGTCGTTGTCGTTCAGTTGTTCTTCCGCATCGGGTTTCAGGTCGTCCGCCCAGGCGCGCTGCAAATCCTCGCGGATCGATTCTGGCGCATGCGCGTCAATAAACGTGACGACTGCCTGGGAATCGAATCCACGCGCCCGAAAATTCTGGATGACTGCCTTGCTCTCCCGCAGCAGCATGGAGGCTTTGGGTGGCAGGCCTGTCGCCACCAACAATAATACGGTGGCCACGACTGCGGGATCGTCCGCTTCGCCGCGCGTGACGCGATCCCACTCCTGGGCAACCAGGCGGTCATATTCCCGGACGTCTTCGTTCAGACTCTCGCAGACGAAATACACGTCGCTTGTCTCGCCATACAACAATTTGTCGGCCGTGCTGGCAGGCGCCCGGATCTGCGGCAGTTCCTTTTCGATGAAACGGTCCATCGCGCGGTGCGCCAGTCGCTGAAATTCCGTGGGCGCTTCCTTGAGCAAACCGTTCAGCCGGGCTTCGTTAAACCGGGCTTTCGCCTGCCTGGCGGCTTTGATCAGGCGGACAAATGCGGTGCGGGTCGGGATTTTCAGCTCGGCCTGGTCAACATACATAACCAGCATGGCGCTTCGGATTAACGCGTCTGCATCGTCGATTGCTTCGCGCGATGCCCCCATTTTTTTCGCCAGCCAGAATGCGAATTCGATCGTGTTCTGGCTCTCCAGTCGAAGGGCCAGCTCAGACCGATATACGGCAAGCAGGTTTGAATCTGCAGCGGTTTTTGCGTCGAGGAAAGCGCGCTGGCTCTCGGATGAAACCGTTCCGCCCATGATCAATGTGCTGTCCGGCATCGCATGGAGCCGTTTAAGCATGTCCGAGCCGGCTTTGGAATGCGCCAGCAGCGTCTTGTCCCGCAAGGAAACGGCTGCGACCTTCAGGTCTCCCCCCGACATGTCCTCCAGATAGAGGCTGATCAGGCTCGTCATGCGGTGTAGTGCAAGTTCGAGCTCCGGCCGCAAGTAGGCCGTACCAAAATAATTGGCGATCTGGACGATGCCTTTCGACAGGTCATCCTGGATGCCTTGCAGCCGGTCGGGCGCAATTACGCCCTGCTTGACGCCGTAATGCAGGGCTTTATCGAAAAAGGGCCGATTGTCGACAGTGGCAAGTGAAGTCAAAGCGCTGCGCATGCTTCAGCCCTTAAATGGCAGACTCTTCTTCGTCGCCTGTCGTATCCGCAGGACTCATGGCGTCCGGTATCGAAGCCACATCCGCCCTCTCCAGTATGGATTGAGCGCGGTCGCGGAGTGTAATCATCATGTCGCCGAAAGCATCGGGCAGTTCGTAGCGGAGTATCCATGCCGTTTCCATCCAGTCGCCATCGGCGACTTCCGAACGCGTCAACAAAGGCCGGGAATTTTCGATGGAGTTGCCAAACGCCAGGCCATGATCGATTTCCTCGATTTTTTCCATCAGCCAGGTGTTGTGCGTTTTGGCGTCGGATTCGGGATCGAGCTGCGGCACGAAACTTCCGCTGGAGGAAAAGCTGAACACTTCGTCGTAATGATCCGCAAAATAGTCCGCCAGCGTTTCACTTCCCCCCTCAATGTTGCCGATGGCTTCAAGGTACTCATATACCGTATCGCCATCGCGGTGCATCACCGCATTCATCATGGCGCGAAGCCGTTCGCTGGTTCGCTCGCCATATTTTTTTTCCAGCACGATCGACCGGGCAAACTGCTCGGGGGTCACCAGCATGTTCACCACGGATTCCCTGGACGAATCGAATTCGCGCATGATGGCCAGCAGGTCCTTGGGCTGCAATTCATCCAGAATGCTTACCAGGGCGTGATCGCCATGCTGGTCGGCAATGGCCACGAGCGCATTCTCGGCGCCGACGATATCGCCGGCAAGAATCAACTGAGAGGATTTCAAAACAACCGGGTGCATACCATGTCCTTCTTGATGAATAGTTCGACTTAACGATCCAGCGGATCGAATCCCTGCTCGGCGAGCCAGTCCGCGCCTGCCTCATTCAAATCATCCGCGCCTTCCGCATCGTCATCCTCGTCGCCGCCTTCTTTCCCGGCTTCGACCTCGGGTTCCGACTCGCGCATCGGCGCAGACAATGAATCCTTGCCGCGCATGAATTCCAGCGCGGCCGTGGCGACGAGAAAGGCGTCCCCGCCCTCGACCTTCAACGAAGATTCGATCAGCGGCTTTGCCCAGTCGGACACGCTCAGCTCGCATTCCAGTTCCGCCCATGACAGAAAGTCGGGCTGATCCGGATCGCTCAGCACGATCAGCTGCATGATTTCCGGGGACCTGTAGCCAAAAGCGCCGTAAAACATGACCGCCACCATTTCCGGGCTGAACGCAATCATCGGCAGAATGGCGTCAATCTCCCGCCGTTTCTCGTTCAGGCGCTTTTGCAGCACCGACTTGCCTTCGGAATCCGTGACCAGATCGTCAACCTCGGCAAGGTAGCTTTTGATAAGGTCGGAAAAATAACGCGATTTTTTCACTTAAGTGCATCCTGAATATATTGGCCCGAAATCTCCCGCGCAACGGCCAGGGGATCTTCGATCAGGCTGCGTTGCCGATAGTCGTCGAAAGCCTTGCGGCGCCCGGCGTCGGATAGCACTTCGTACGCTTCCTGGACTTCCCTGAAGCGCATCGCTGCATCCGGAGCCTGGTTTTTGTCGGGGTGGTACTGCGCGGCTTTTTTGCGGTAAGCGGCCTTGATTGAATCTGTTGTTGCACCGGGCGAGATGCCCAGCTTTTCATAGTGATCCTGCATAACAATCCTTTTTGGGTGCTTCATTAGGCCACAGTTATGCGCCCGGATTTGCACGGCCCGCGAAATCGGCGGCATTTATCCTGAGGGGATTAAGGGGAAGCGCAAGATCCCATGCCCAATGGGGCCGGGCGCGCGTCGAACCGCCGGGGTCGCCTGGCTTCAGGCATGCGCATGGCACACGCAGACAGACCGTTGCCGGCCTGCGGCGGCGCCCGCCCGGGATGTCGCTGGACGCGCCGCCTTTACGCGCGCGAAATCGCGGCCTCACGGTAGGTGTGCTTGCCGTCGCGTTTCGCCGCGTAAAGCGCCGCGTCGGCTTTTTTGAGCAGATCGTCCAGCGTTTCCTTGCCCGCGCTGCACAGGGCGATTCCCACCGAAGCCCCAATGTGTGCGGTCCCCCCTCCGGCAAGCGGGATGGCCTGGCTCAGGCTGTCCACTACGCGGCTTGCAACCTCGCGCGCGGCCTCGGCATTGTCGACCTGCCCCAGCACGATGACAAACTCGTCTCCGCCGAAACGGGCGATCACATCCGACTCGCGGAGCAGCTGTTGCATTCGTTTGGCCGATGTCACGAGTACCGCGTCGCCCGCGGCATGCCCATAACGGTCGTTTACCGCCTTGAAATCGTCCAGATCGACGGCCAGAACAGCCATCTGTTTTCCTGAGCGCTTCGCGCCGGCGATCAAATGCTTTTCGTTTTCGTGCAGGAACCGCCGGTTGGCCAGACCCGTCAGCGGGTCGCGCAGGCTGAGTTGCCGGATCGTCTGCTCGGCATGGAACCCCGCCTTGATCAGGCGAACGGTTTCACGGTACAGCCCGAGCAGCGCCAACCCCGTCCACAGTCCGATAATACCCAGCAGCGCCGACGACAGCTTCTGATCGTGAATTCGGGTGGTTTCGCGCTTTTCCAGCTGGTTCAGTTCTTCGCGCCCGGTCTCGATCAGAATGCGGTGGATCTGCTCGATGGCGGACTTGTCGAAGCCCGCAAGCTCCCGTTCTGGCGGGGTGGCATTGCCCCCTGCCTCTGCGCGTTGCTGGAGCGCGCCAAATCCAGTCTCCAGTGCCGATTGCAGCGCCGGCAGAGGCGCCAGGCGGGCAGCCTGGGCGCCGTCAGCACCGATCAGGACGATCAGCTGCACGGCGCTGGGACACGACGATTGGCGACAGATCAGGCTGGGGGCAAGATGCGTGGGATCGTGCGATTCGGCGTATTTGCGAACCGCGTTGTCCAGGTTGAGCAGGTACGTGCGCAGCGCATCGATATACGCGATAACCTGCCGCGTGTGCTCCACCGAGCGAACGGCCTCTTCCGAGCGTTGATACTGGTAGAAAGTCAGGGCGAACAGGACCGCGATAATCAGGGCGAAGATGAGCGCGCCCTTGTGGAGCACTCGCTTGAAGCCGGCAAAAACGGACCTGTCGATTTCGGTTTGCATCTGTGGCGTGCCCAAACTCATTGCGCGCGCGTCCCGGACGATGAGGGCATTCTTGCCGGGGCGCCTGAATAAAAAGGGCTTGAACTTTTTGCCATGGGCGTGACTGTAATGGCAAACGAAAGCACTTTGACAACAGGCTGGATGTTAACCGGTTTTGCGCCGGATCGGTCAGCCTTACGGCATGGCAGTGGCCCCTTTATCCGAACGGCAAACGTAGCGGGATCAGGCGGCTTCCTGCGGCCGCATCTGGCGGCTGTAGAGGAATTCCAGCACCTGGCTGCGCAGGTCGTGGTAACGCGGGTCGTGCGCCAGTTGCAGGCGCTCGCGCGGGCGCGGCAGATCGACGGCGAGGATTTCGCCGATGGTGGCGGCCGGGCCGTTGGTCATCATCACGATGCGGTCGGATAGCAGCACGGCTTCGTCGACGTCGTGCGTCACCATGATGACGGTACTCCGGGTTGCTTCGACGATTTTCAGCAGCTCGTCTTGCAGGTGGGCGCGGGTCAGCGCATCGAGCGCGCCGAAGGGCTCGTCCAGCAGCAGCACTTTCGGCTCCATCGCCAGCGCGCGCGCGATGCCAACGCGCTGCTTCATGCCGCCGGAGATTTCGCCCGGCAGCTTGTTCGCGGCGTGGGTCAGGCCGACGAGTTCGAGCGCGGCGGCGGTTCGCGCCTTCAGCTGCTTCTTCGATTCGCTGCCGCCGAAGACTTTTTCCACTGCGAGGTAGACGTTCTCGAACGCGGTGAGCCAGGGTAGCAGCGAGTGGTTCTGGAACACCACCCCGCGTTCCGGCCCTGGCCCCTTGATCTCCTTGTTGGCGAGCAGCAGCACGCCGTCGGTGGCGTCGAGCAGGCCGGCCACCAGATTCAGCAGCGTCGACTTGCCGCAGCCCGAGTGGCCGATCAGCGCGATAAACTCGCCCTGGTCGACATGGAGGTTGATGTCGGTGAGCGCGGTGAACTTGCCTTTTTTGGTGCTGAACACCATCGAAGCGTTTTCGATATGGACGTAGCTTTGCATGTCTTTTCCTTTCGTGGGGTCAGGGGTCAGGGGTCAGGGGTCAGTGGTCAGGGGTCAGGGGTCAGGGGTCAGGGGTCAGGGGTCAGGGGTCAGGGGTGGAACGGCCTTCGGCCGCGCTTTTTTGAGAAGGCGCGAAGCGACATCCCCTGACCCCTGAATCCCGACCCCTGATCCCTTAGTGGCCCCCTCACTCATATGAGAACCGCTTGGCCACCAGCATCAGCGCCTGCTCGAGCAGCAGCCCGACGATGCCGACGACGAAGATGGCGATGATGATGTGGGCGACGTTGAGGTTGTTCCATTCGTCCCATACCCAGAAGCCGATGCCGACGCCGCCGGTGAGCATTTCGGCGGCGACGATGACCAGCCAGGCGACGCCGATCGCCAGCCGCACGCCGGTGAGCACATAGGGCAGCACCGCCGGGAACAGGATTCGGGTGAACACCTTGAGTTCGGACAGGTTCAACACGCGCGCGACGTTCATGTAGTCCTGCGGAATGCGCTGCACGCCGGCGGCGGTGTTCAACACCATCGGCCAGATGCTGGAGATGAAGATCACCCAGATCGAGGCCGGCTCGGCCTTCTGCAGCACCAGCAGGCCGATCGGCAGCCAGGCCAGCGGGGAGACCGGGCGCAGGATGCTGATGATGGGCGACAGCATGCGGCTGAGGAAGTCGAAGCGGCCGATCATGAAGCCGAGCGGAATCCCCACTGCCGCCGCTGCGCCGAAACCGATGCCGACCCGGTACAGCGAGTTGAGGATGTTCCAGCCGATGCCCTTGTCGTTGGGGCCGTTGTCATAGAAGGGGTCGGAAAACAGCACCACCGCGGCGTCCCAGGTCTCGGCTGGGCCGGGAATGGTCTTGCCGCTGTTGGCCACCAGTGCCCACATCGCCACGAACAGCAGCATGCCGAGCAAGGGCGGGATCGCGTTCTTGAAAAGATTCAGCGTACCTTCGATGAAACGCTTGCCCGACTCGGTTTCGAAGTAGGGCGTGCGTCGGGCGGGGGCAGCCGCAGCGGGCACTTCAGATGCCGGAGCGATGTCCTCGCCGGACAGGATGTGGTTCAGATGTTCGGGTGTCGCATTGATTGCGCTCATGGTGCACTCCTGAGTGTTGATCAAGCGCTGTGGGCGCCTGCCTGAGCCTGCCGGCAGGCGCGCGAAGCGTTCACGCCGGAGCGTAGGCGGCCTGTTTCATGGCGGATGCCAGCGTGGTGTAGGTTGCCACCCAGGCATCCCTGACCGCCGGGGTGAACTGCTCGCCCAGGCCTTTGCCCAGGGTCCAGATCAGCGCGCTGCCCACGGTGTCGTAGTGCGCCTCCGTTACGCCGTAAGCGACATGGCGACGTCCCATGTCCTGGACTGCCCCCAGGATGGGGCCGAGATCATCCAGGCTGTTGACGGCCGTATTGATGATCGCCATCAGCTTGCGGCCCTGTTCGGCCATGTCGCCTTTGAACATGCTGCGCAGCGAGGGATCGAGCTCGAACAGCTGGCCATAGAACAGCTGCGCCGCGGTGTCCTGGATCGGCAGCACCTGCTGCCAGCTGCTGCGTACCAGTGCGATTTTTTCGGGTGTCATGATCGTTCCTTTCCTGTAATCAAGCCTTGACCTTGAAGCTGTCGGCGTACTTGGCCGGATCCTTGCCGTCCCACACCACGCCGTCGATCAGTTTGCTGCTGCGCATGTCGGACTTCGGCAGCGGCGTCCTGGTCATCGCGGCAGCCTGCTTGTAGATGTCGATGCGGTTGACCTTCTTCGCCACCGCCAGATAGTCGGGGTGATCCTTCAAGAGGCCCCAGCGCTTGTGCTGGGTGAGGAACCACATGCCGTCCGACAGGTAGGGGAAGCCGACGATGCCGTTGTTGTAGAACTTCATGTAGTTGGGGTCGGACCACTTCTTGCCGATGCCGTTGTCGTACTGGCCGAGCATGCGGTCCTCGATCGAGTCGAAGTCGGTGTTGACGTAGGACTTGGCGGAGATCACCCTGGCGACTTCCGAACGGTTCGACATGGTGTCGATGTACTTCGACGCATCGAGAATCGCCGCCACCATCGCGCGCACGGTGTTGGGATAGCGCGCGACGAAGTCGGCCGTGGTGCCCAGCACCTTCTCCGGGTGGTCCTTCCAGATGTCCTGCGTAGTGGCGGCGGTAAAACCGATGTTGTCGCGGATCGCGCGCGCGCCCCACGGCTCGCCTACGCAGAAGCCATCCATGTTGCCGACGCGCATGTTGGCCACCATCTGCGGCGGCGGCACGGTGATGTTCTTGACGTCGCGGAACGGATCGATGCCGTAGGCCGCCAGCCAGTAGTACAGCCACATCGCGTGGGTGCCAGTGGGGAAGGTCTGGGCGAAGGTGTATTCGCGCGGTTCGGCCTTCACCAGCCTGGCGAGCGAGGCGCCGTCGACCGCGCCCTTGGCTTTCAGTTGATTGGAAAGCGAGATTGCCTGACCATTGTGGTTGATGCTGGCCAGCACCGCCATGTCCTTTTTCGGTCCGCCGATGCCCAGCTGCACGCCGTAGATCAGGCCGTACAGCACGTGCGCCGCGTCGAGCTCGCCGTTGACCAGCTTGTCGCGCACCGCCGCCCACGAGGCCTCCTTGGAGGGCGTGATCTTGAGCCCGTACTTCTTGTCGAAGCCCTTCACCGAGGCCATCACCACCGACGCGCAGTCGGTCAGCGGAATGAAGCCGATGCTGAGATTGGGTTTTTCAGGTGCGTCGGAACCGGCGGCCCAGGCACCCTGGCGCACGCCGGGCGGAACCAGGGCCATGAGGGCGGCGGCGACGGAAACGCCGGTGGTCTTTTTCATGAAATCACGCTTGCTCGGGTCTTGCACAAGGGGTGTGTCCTGGGTGTCGCTCACGGTGTGTTCTCCAAATAAAAAAGGCGTCGCCTTCAGGGCGGACGCCTTTGTCCAGTAATGAAATTTGACGGTCACGCTGAAAGCCACATCATTGCGACTGTTCAACTCAGGATTAGCAACCGTTGTGCCAGCTACCTGAAAGCCTTGTTTTGACAGGGTTTGGCTGAGATCAGGCCTGAAGCTGCGCGAGGCCGTTCGCACCACGGTGCACCCATGCAGTGCGCAATTTCACCGCCATGCACCAATGAGAACGGAAAAATCAGGCTGGAGGCTTTTGCAAAATCTGCCGCGCGATGTCCGCCAGCTTCAGGCCACGATCCATTGCGGCGCGGCGCATCTCGCGATATACCTCGGGCTCGGACGCGCCGGTCTGCTTGATCAGCAGTGCCTTGGCCTGGTCGATCAGCTTGCGTTCGGAGAGTTCGAGGCGCGTCTGCTCCAACTGGTCGTGCAGCGCCTGGAAGGCCTCGAAGCGCGACACCGCCACGTCGAGAATCGAGCGGATGCGCGCCGGGTCGATGCCGTCGACCACATACGACGTCACCCCCGCCTGCGTCGCCGCGCGGATCGACGCCGCGCTGCCGTCATCGGTGAGCATCACGATCGGACGCGGGCAGTCCTGGTTCACCACGCAGATGTGCTCCAGCGTGTCGCGGTCCGGCGAGTCCTGCGCGATGATCACCACGTCCGGGCGCAGCGTCTGGATCTGCACGTCCAGGCTGCGCGCCGAATTGAGCGTGGCCGCGACCGCGCAGCCCGCCGCTTCCAGCGCGGGCACCAGCATCGCCAGCCGCTCGGGCTGATTTTCAACGATCAATACACGCATGTTTTCAGTATCCGGTCGCGCCACAAAAAAAGGCGGCCTCCGGGGAGGCCGCAAGATCGGAGGAGACTGCCTGTGCGTGGTTGTTGCCGACGTGTCGGCTTTACAACCACGGCCTACCCTTTACGGGTGGAGCAACCTGGCCTTGCGGTTTGGATACTCACTTGGCATAAAGCAGGCAGTGTGCCAGCTTCGGGAGTGTTTGATTATCAAACGCTTATGTGTTCTTGAGGCTGGCGCGGTGCGGCTTGGGGGGAGCGGTTGTGGTGCATGGGGTAGGGGGATTGAATCAAAACAGGGCATCCGCGTCATTGCGTACATGGACGCCCCCTTTTTGCCAAGGTTTTTTGAGTGTTGGCGAGTAGGTAAAGATTGCACCCGTACATTCGGACTTTAGATGCGGCG
>NCIF01000088.1 GCA_002256785.1 Hydrogenophilales bacterium 17-61-9 | reverse complement strand
AGTGAAACAGCCAGCATGAAGGTGGCGCAGCAGGAAGTGAGACTGATGGTAGTGCCATCAGTGAAACAGCCAGCATGAAGGTGGCGCAGCAGGAAGTGATTTTTAAAGGAGATATTGATGGCAGAACCCAAATTGAAGCCCATGTTCCCAACCTCGTCGGATTCTCCGTTCGAGGATGGCTATGACATTGCCGGGGAGCGCGATGCACTGAAAGACCTGGTTGAAGCGGAGAACCCGGATGAAAAGGATCCACGCTGGGAGCGTTTCATGGATTTGCTCGAACGGGAAGAGCGCTTGAGGCAGGAACAGTCAAACCGCCAGCAACGGCAGTACGCCGACCCGATCGTGCCAGACCATGAGGCGCGTGCCTTGAAAGCTATCGGCAGTCTGGTGGCTGAAGAGTCGGACGTGATGGCGATCCACACCAGGGAGGCCTATCGCTTGTTCATCGGAAGAACCCGGGATGAGAGCACGCGAGGTTATGGGATCACCAGCGGGAAGAAGGTTGCGGCAGTGCTTCGCTCGATCTGGAACCTGTCGGCCAACGACAACCCCTATGCGGACTGGATACTGGTACAGGTGTCGGATCGGGTCGGTGAACTGCGCCAACAGCTGGAGCAGACCGGAAAGCAATTCCAGGAGGATTTGGACAGGCTGCAGACGCGAGGCCTGCGTGTGTCCGTACTGAAGAGCCGTGCGCCAGTGGAAGTGGAGTTGGGTTTTCGTAGCCCATACGGCTACATGATTGTGGATCTGATCCTGGATTTTGACTGGTACGCCCGGGTGATCAAGACCATGGTGCTGAAGAATCGTGTGGGCGACCTGGAGGGGAAGGAAGACCTCTACTTGATGACCCCACAGGCGATCTTTACTGGCGAAGTGAGGCCGCGTCATAGCCGCCGTCGTGCAGATGTGAGTGAGGCAGAGATGCGATTACTGATGGAGGTGGCGCAGGGGAAAGTGGATGTCGGTGGAAGTGACCTGAAGCAGGAAGACACCCTGTTATGAACGGTTTGTCATCAACCCAGATAGACAAAAGGCCTTTTAAGGGTAAGGGGGCCGATGAGTGGCTGGCGCGGCTGAATCGAGACTACCGGAAGATCGTGTCCGAGATGGAGGCGCTGTCCGAACAGTCGAGAGGTGTGGCAGGCAATGCCTGGTATGTGTACCTGCACCACCGGAGGTCGACCGACCAGCGCTTCCTGATGTGGCGCAGCTTCGGCGTGAAGCATATCCATCTGGCGTGGGTCAGGATTCAACCCATGCTGGACCGGATGAGCACAGCACAACGGGATTGGTATGTGGAGATGAACGTGAGGGTGAAGCTCCTTAATGCCAAGGAGGTTGCAACACGCAAGGCGATGAGGATGGCGCTGGATTTGGTGGATGAGGAATGAAGCAGAGGCTATTTGAGGCTGGTTATGCGTGGGGGAAAACCCACCCTTGAGTCAGTGCCTTGTGCGCACAGGTAATTGGTTGGTTTTGATCCGTGGGATCGAGTGAAGTGACATTTTTAAACGTGTGAAAAGGAGACGTGGCAATGAGCAATGAATTTCGTGGGACTGGCAATCTGGGCGAGAACCCGGCGATTAAAACGGTGATGGTCAAGGGGGAGGAACGGAAAGTGGCGGAAATGCGAGTCTTCTTCGACGAATACCGGCCGGACGGTCAAGGTGGCTTTGAGCAGTCGGGCGGCTTCTGGATGAATGCCTCGGTATGGGATAAGCGCGGTGAGGATGTTTGTCAGCATCTCCGGAAGGGCGCACGCGTGCATGTGGCAGGACGTTTGGCCGAACAGGAATGGACAGATAAGGAGTCAGGGGAGGTACGGAAAGCGATGCAGCTCAATGCTGACGAGATTTACCTATCGCTGGCGCGCCTGGAGGAAGTTCGCTTCAAGCCGAAGGCACCGGAAGTGGCGAGTTGATACGTAAATCGCTATTACCGAGCTTATCTTCTGAGTTGATCGACGCCATGGCGAGTTTAGCGAGGTGAGGCAATGATCGACAAGAACTGGCAGGGCATTACCCAGGATCCCAGGCGGGTGGATCAGGAAATCGTCCGCTTGAATGAGGTAGTGGACGAATTTGCACAGGCAATGAAGTTAAAGCTGGCCCAGAAGGCGCGAGAAGGCTGGAGCGGCTGGGACAAGCCAGAATCCAGTATCAAGATATGGAATGCCATGCTCGCG
Organism: Hydrogenophilales bacterium 17-61-9; assembly: GCA_002256785.1. Taxonomy (GTDB): domain Bacteria; phylum Pseudomonadota; class Gammaproteobacteria; order Burkholderiales; family Thiobacillaceae; genus Thiobacillus. The sequence continues at coordinate 9,328 of NCIF01000088.1, read as the reverse complement.
CAAGGAGCGGCGGTTCCGCTGGCGAAGGGGCAGGAAGTGGACATTGCCAATCTGGCGATGATGCTCTGGAAGCTCAATGGAAGCGCTGGATGATGTTTTACGTCTCTTCGGTGGAAATTTTAACCCAAGCATGAAACTCTTCCTCTGCGAAAAGCCCTCTCAAGCGAAAGACATAGCCCCGCATGTCGGTGCTCGTAGCCAAGGCAACGGATGCATTACGGGTAACGGCGTAACCGTGACCTGGGCGATTGGCCACCTGGTGGAGCAGGCCAAGCCGGAGCATTACAACCCCGAGCTCAAATACTGGAACCTGGCGCACTTGCCGGTGATACCGGAGAGCTGGCACATGGAGGTCAAGGACAAGACACGCAGCCAGTATGCCGTAGTCTCCAGGCTGATCCGCGAAGCCACGGAAATTGTGATCGCCACTGATGCCGATCGTGAAGGTGAGGTGATCGCCCGCGAGTTGATGCAGTTGAATGGATACAAGGGGTCGGTGTCTCGGCTATGGCTGTCCGCTTTCGACGATGTATCGGTCAAGAAGGCGGTCGGAAAACTCCTGCCCGGAGCGAAGACGCTGCCCATGTACTACTCGGGCATGGGGCGCAGCCGGGCGGACTGGCTGGCCGGGATGAATCTCACAATGGCCTTGACCAAGGCCTTCGGCACAGGCGGCAAGGACGGCACGTTGCACTGCGGCCGTGTGCAGACGCCGGTGCTGGCGCTGGTGGTCAGGCGCGAGCGGGCGATAGCGAATTTTGTGGCAAAGACCCACTACCAGTTGGGGGCGGGTTTCCGGTTGACCGGGGTGGAGGTGCCCATGGCTTGGGTTCCCGATCAATCCGTACTCGATAAGGACGGGCACGTCGCCAATCGAGCCCAAGCTGATGATGCTGCCAAACGCGTTGTGGGAAAGACTGGTTCAGTCAGCATGGTCGAGACCACGCCCGAGCGTGAAAAAGCCCCGCTGCCGTACAGCCTTGGCGCCTTGCAGCGCGAGGCCTCGGCACGGTTCGGGATGAAGCTTCAAGCTGTGCTCGATGCCGCGCAGGCGCTGTATGAGAAGCACAAGGCCACCACCTATCCGCGCACCGATTGCGAGTATTTGCCAGCATCAATGATTCATGAGGCGCCAGCGACGCTGGAAGCTGTGGCGAAGGCCATCCCCGAACTACAGGGTTTTGCGAAGACCGCCATGCAGTCCGTGGCCGGCGACTTTTCGGGCAGGGCCTTCAACGACAAAAGAATCACCGCACACCACGCCATCATCCCGACACAGAATCCCAATGTCGATGTGCGGGCTATGAGTGCCGCCGAACGAGCGGTCTACGAGCTGATATGCCGTCGCTATCTCGCACAGTTTCTTGGCGACTTCACCTACCAGAAAACGGTGATCGAGGTCACCTGCGAGGGTGAGCTTTTCCGGGTGACGGGCAAGACCCCGCTGGTTGCGGGCTGGCATGCATTGAATTCCCAGCAGGCCGGTTCGGAGACGAAGACTGGCAATGAGAAAGAGGATCCGGCAGAAGCCGTCAACCTGCCCAAGGTCAGTCGCAATGATCCCGCACTGAACACACGTTGCGAGGTTCAGGTTCGAAAGACCACCCCTCCAAAACGCTATACCGAGGGCACGCTGCAGGCGGCGATGGAGTCCATCGACAAGGAGATCGAAGACCCCCGTTGGAAAGCGGTGATGAAGAACAAGGAGAAGGCGGGCATTGGCACGGATGCCACGCGCTCAGCCATCATTGAGGGCTTGTTCAAGCGCGATTACATCGTGGCCAGAAAGAAGGAATTGGTTCCGACGGAGAAGGGCGTCACGCTGATAGGTCTGATCGAGGAAGTTTCCCCCGAGATCGCAGACCCGGTTCTGACCGCGCAATGGGAAGACCGTCTGAGCCAGATCGAGAAAGGTGAAATCGAACTGGCGCAATTCGAGCAAAGCCTGGGAGAGTGGCTGAGGCAGGTGATCGAAGGAATTAAGGATCAGGCCGGGAATCGGCGGATGCCGACTCTACAAGACCCTCACTCCAAAGAGGCCTCAGTGGTTGAGTGCCCTTCATGCAAAAAGCCAATGCGCAGAATCAAGGGATCGAAGGGATTTTTCTGGGGCTGCACCGGCTTCAAGGAAGGGTGCAAATCAACCCTCCCTGATGTGGACGGGAAACCGGGAGAGGCCAGGAAACCTGCTATGGCGAAGTCTGCCGATGACGTGCCCTATCCCTGCCCACAATGTCAAAAACCGTTGCGGCGTGTCAACGGACCCAAGGGACCGTTCTGGGGCTGCACCGGCTACCCGGAATGCAGGCACACCCAGCCGGACGACAATGGCAAGCCGGGGGTGAGGACGGATGATGTGGCGGGCAAAGCGGAGCGGGGAGCGGCATCGGCTGCCCGCAGTTCTGCTACGCGGACTGCAAAGACGGGCGATGCGTGCCCGGACTGCAAGACTGGCTTGCTCATCAACAAAACCATGAAGGACTCCGGCAAGCCGTTTGTCGGCTGCAATCGTTTCCCGGCCTGCCGGTTCTTCGCATGGCCCAAGAAATAGACAGGAGAGAGCAGTGGATGCCGGACAAATCGAAATCGAATGCGCCGACCCGGTGTGGCTGGTCGCTGAATGGCCGGATGGCACCTGGTGCGATCTGCATGAACTGCGCGAGATGACGCACATGAGCGACGACTACCAAATCATGCGCGTGCTGACGCACGACGAAGGATATACCCCGATCAAAACACAACGATGGAGCCAAATCGCAAATGACTGAAAATGAAATCCGCCAGACAGTGAGCGACGAGCTGGTGAGGGATGTGTTGCGCGAACGCCGCTCTGAGCGACGCTGGCGCATCATCAAGCGAGGCATGATGGTCGGCGCCGGTGTTGTGTTCTTTGGGCTGTATCTGTTCGGTTACGCCAAGCAGATGGGCTGGAAGATGCTCCCCAACAGTGAAATCACGGCTGTGATCCATATCGACGGGGAGATTGCGGCCGGCAATACAGCCTCGGCTGAGAAGATCGTTCCGCTGCTACGGAAGGCCTTCGAGGCGAAGAATGTCAAGGCGGTGGTCCTGAGCATCGACAGCCCTGGCGGAGCGCCGGTGGAAGCGGAGCGAATCTACCAGTCGATCAAGGTCTTCAGGAAGAAAAATCCGAAACCGGTGGTGGCGGTGATCAATAATGTCGGCGCGTCCGCAGCCTACATGGTGGCGCTGCATACCGACAAAATCTACGCCGCGAATTATTCACTGGTGGGATCGGTCGGCGCGGTGTTGACCGGATGGGATTTCCATAAAGCGCTGGAAAAACTCCAGATCAGCCAGCGTGTGTATGCCTCCGGCAACCTGAAATCCATGCTCAATCCTTACATGCCCATGACGCCTGAAGCCGATCGCAAGGCGCAGGAAATGGTTCAGAAAATGGGTGAGCGCTTCAAGGCCGAGGTTCAGGCGGCCAGGGGTAATAAACTCCAAAGCAATGTGGATTACACCACTGGTGAGGTGTGGGATGGCGTGCAAGCGATGGAAATCGGATTGATCGACGAAATTGGCACGCTGGATTCGGTGATAGACAGCTGGAACAGCCCAGCACATGACTTTGGCCCCCGTTCTCCGGGGGCGGGATGGCTCAGCGGCATGGCCACGGCATTTGAGTGGATGTCGCGCATCCAGGAAGGAATGCAAAGCAATCGAAGCGTGATGAATGGTCTTTGATGAAGATTTAATCGCCTATGCACGGCGTAAGGTAAATCATCGTAACTGGCATTTTGCGTCGGGTATTCTCCACAGAAAATGTGGATGAGTTGTCACGGAACTGATTATTTTGAATTCCCATGAAAACCGCTACCTGTTCCAATCCAAACTCGCCCGTGATTACAATTGAAACCCGCCGCTTGGTCAGCCTGGTTTTCGCTGTGACAACAAGCGTTAATACTTGACCGCATATATCAGATTGATATAGTCTTTGCCATGCACATCATCTCCCTCAAAATGCTTCGTGAGTTCTGGCAGAAACATCCAGAGGCAGAAAATGCATTGCGTCAATGGCACACGATTGTTGAACATGCAGAATTCAGGGATTTCAACCATGTCCGTGAATTCTTCAATTCTGCCGATTACGTGCCGCCCTACACGATCTTCGATGTTGGCGGTAACAACTATCGCGTGGTGGTGGTTGTCCGATACCGGTTCAAGAAGGTCTATGTGCAACAGGTGATGACACATCGGGAATATGACGACTGGAACAAGCTCTATCGAAAAGGAAGGGGGTAACCATGCACGCTGCACATACTCGACTCGACATTCAAGCCATTCAAGCCTCTTGGCAGACTTTTGACGCGATGGCTCATCTGCGCCCCGTCCATACTGAAATGGAGTATGACCGTACGGTGGGGCTTATGAATTCCCTGCTGGATGCCGTGGGTGATGACGAAGACCATCCACTTTCAGGCTTGCTTGATTTGGTGGGCGATCTGGTTTCGAGGTACGAACAAGAACACCATGCCATTGAGGCAGCGGAACCCAAAGACGCGCTGCGTTTCTTGATGGATGCTCGCGGTCTCAAGCAAGAAGACCTGTCATCGATCATTCCCCAGAGTAATCTGTCGGCAATTCTGGCTGGAAAACGGAAGATTAGCGCAACGCTAGCGGGAAAGTTGGGCAAGTTTTTTGGTATTAGCCCCGCTGTATTCGTTCCGTCTTAACGGCCATTACTGACTCACTGCCATTTGCCCGAACAGAAATACCCGGCGAAAACCAGGCTAACCAAGCGGCGGGTTTCAATTGGAATCACGGGCAGTTTTGGATTGGAACAGGTGGCGGTTTTCAATCAGAACGAGTGGCGGATTTCACCGGAATACTCAATTATGAATAAAGTTGTGAGCCTCTCGGGTTTTCAGTGTCCAGTCGGTAGCCTGGCAATTCACCATTTGCATGGCATGGTCGAAGTGTTTGCGGATGATGGATGGTTGCGCGGCGTGCTCTATGAGCATCACGAAGAATTGAGTCTCGCCGGCGAGGCGGACGATGTGGTCTTTGCGGAAAATATCGAGATGCGCGAAGCCTGGGTTCATGTGCGCGAGTTGACCGAGGCCAGCCTTGCAAAAGACATCGAGAGCCTGCGCAAACGCGGGCAGTTGCTTTTCAATACTGTCGACTGAATTGCAGAAGCTCAGACTTGATCTGACAGATAGTGTCAGAATCAATTTCTGCAAACGGCGTAGTTCTGCCGGTCGCGATGGTCGGTTCCCGACCCCTATGCGCATATCGCAACTATGCGCAGGTGCCATGATAATTTGGGCGCCGGCCCTGTTGTGGTGAGTGTTGGGGCCGGCGCTATCTGAACATGGTTACAGCGTGTTCAGGAACCGCATTAGCGAGTCCGGCGCTCGGAATCGACGCATCTTGGTGTCGGGTGCCTCCAGCCGCGCGAGCGCTTTTTCTTTCATCGCAAGGTCGGCCTCGACGTAGTGGTGGGTGGCAAACGTGGTCGTCGCGTAGCCTGGTCAGTCAGGTACTCCTTGAATGCGTCAAGGTGAGACGCAAGATGCCCTTGGCGAGCCAGTCGATACGGATGAATCGAGATATAGGGTGTTTCCCTTGATGGTCTCCTGAAGTGAAACCACCACTGCACTCGATTCCGGAAACTATGTCCAGCTCTACGCTGATCGACCTCGCCAAATGCCGCGCCAGGGTTGAATCAACCAAGTCCTACTCATTCAACCTGAGCATAGTTGCGATATGCGCATAGGGGCCGCTATGTAGAGGTCTTACATAGCAACCCGTTTCAGACATTGGCGTCAGCGAAGAGCCGAAGTCTGCTCTGTGGCGGCACATAGCAGACGGATGCTGAGATCAATTGTGGGGCAGCTGGTCGGCCGAAGCAGCCGCTGGAGATTGGAGCCGACTATTTCCGCAACTCGTTACCGGACATAGGCCGGCCTTTCGATGTGAAACGCTATTTCGCCTGAAAGTTTAGTGACGGCCATACAGCCCGACATGAGGACTGGACGCGAGCCAAGTGGTTTGAGTGGAAGCCTGCCGTCACCGCCTGTGTTGTTGCTGTGTCGTTGCACCAGGTCGTCCGCCGGGTGAACCCGTTGTGGATTGGACGTGGGAACCGCGAGCCACGGATCTGTGATCGTTACCCGGACACTTCGGCGGCACCAAGGTTTCTCTGGGGAGGGGTTCCACCAGCGCGGTGGCAGTTCATCACATTCCGCTTGACCCATATGGGTGACAGGCACGATTCGGTCGTAGCCAGCACTTAGGAAACGGGTTCGGCTCAATCAACAAGGCTGGTCGGCAGCACAAAGAAAACCCCATCATCAAAAACGGCGGGGGGGTGTTCGCGCTTGACTCCGGTCGGCTCAGAATGTCCCCCTAATTGTTCCATTAAATAAAAAAACGGCCCTTAATTCTCTTTGTCATCGACCTGTGCACCACAGCGTGACAGCCGCTCGCGCGCAGTGCAATATCATAATATCCATTATGATAGTAATGTTTTATTGGTTCATCGTCGAATTCACTGTGATTTTCCATCAGCCTAAGCGCATATCCAGCTTGCCACAAAGAAACAAAATTCTCGCTCGATAGTTGGTGAAGTTGCGAAACCCTCGGGCGTTGGCCTTGATGAGTTGAATCGCGCTATTGAATCCTTCGGCACAGGCATTGCTGATTCTGTGCCGACTGTAGTTGAGCAAACCCGTCTCATGTCGCCGGAGCATCCTGACCACTTTCTTGACCGGCTCCAGACGGCTGCGCATGGCGTTGTTCGACCAGGCATCGAAGAAGCGTTTGGCCGCGCCGGTGTAGTGATAGCGCCAGAATTCCTTGAAGGTTTCCTTGATGCGCCAAGCGCGGCTGGTCTTGAGATTGAGTTGATTCAAGGCGCGAAACGCCACCGCCTCGGACGAGCGCCCATCGGCATACGTCTTCTGCCACGCCCATTTGCTGCCCGTCAGCGGCGAGCCGCCCGCCTGCAACAGGCTGCGATGTTCTTGCTTGCACACCGCATCAACCGCTTCACCGAGGTATTTGGCAACGTGAAACCGGTCATGCACGATGTCGGCCTGAGGGATACACGCTTTTGCTGCGCTCATGAAAGCTGGCCACATATCCATCGCCACCGCTTTGACCCCATCGCGTTGCGCCGGACTGAGTGTTTCCAGCAGCGTTTTAGCCGCTTCCAGACGGCGTTCGGGCACCAGATCAAGCACGCGCCCCCGCTCAATGTCGGTCAGGATGCTGACGTAAGTGTGGCCCTTCTCGGAACTCTTCTCGTCCAGCCCCAGATGTGGCACGTCGTCTTCCGTGCGGCGCAACATACCGCGACGGACCGCACGCACCATGATGTCGTTGACGGTGCTCCAGGCCAGCCGTGTGAATCCGCACACGCCTTGGGTGGTGGGACAGACTTGCAGCAGCTTGACGACAAAGGCTTCCATCAAGAGGGTGACGCGGCTGTAGCGCTCGGCCCAGGGTACGGCCAGCTCTTCGACGGTGCCGTCGCTGTATTTGAGCTGGGGGACGCGCGCCTTAATGATGGTTTCAAGCTGGCAGGTATCCAGGTGCCGCCACTGCCGCTCGCTCCAGCCGTTGATGTGCGCACGTCGGGTGCTGTCGGTGGGGTCTGCCCACACCTGATCGGGCTTGAGCACGACTTCAACCACGACGCGCTGTTCTTCCAGAGAAAGATCAACCGACTTCACCGACCAAGGCGATTTCAGTCCAAGAAGATGTTCGTACAGGGTGGTGTCTTTCATGATGGCAGCAGCGAATTTAAGAAACGGAATTCTCAGGCATCGTGGGAAAATTCACAGTGGAATTGATGAAGAACCAATCTTTTTTTGCGTATTTCAGAAGAAGAAAAAACCCTGCTTGCCCAGAATCGCGCCACCCTGACAAAAGACGCGGCCACCTTTGTCGAGGCGTTCTATGCCTATCTTCTCGCCTTTCCCATTACCGCCAAGGTCCTCCACCATTATCAGAAATCCGGTGGAGAACTCTCCAGGTTGGCTGCGACACAATCAGCACATTTCCATGCATTACTGAGCGGATGCATCGATGAGCAATCGGCGAAACAACTGATCCATATTGGGGAGATTCATTATCAGCACAAAATAGATCCGGTATGGATCATGGGCTCTTATCAGTTATATCTGGATCATTTGCGGCAGATCATTGCCAGTCACCCGGAAATTGCGCCGGAAAATCAATACTCACTCGAAAAAGTGCTGATTAAACTGCTGTTTCGCGATATGGGCCTCCAGCTTGAAGGCTACTGGCATTCGGCAATGTCCCTGGCGCAGATCGAACAAAACCGGGCCGAGAAATTGCAGGGGCAAGTTAGCGATCTGCTGGCCAATCTTCCACAGGTATTGTGGTCGGTGGATGTGAAGAATAATCAACTGATATATATCAGTCCGGGCGCGCGGAATATCTGTACGTTGGACGTTGAAATGCCAATCCCCTGTATGGGCTGGACCCATCCGGATGATCGCGAAATTGTGAGACTCGCGTGGGAAGAAGCATTGCTCGGCCACAAGGTGGAAGTGGAAAGCCGCGTCCAGGCACCCGGGGAACAAACGCGCTGGTTTCGCAGAGTGTTCCATCCCTTCATAGACAATGAAGGCAAGGTGGTGCGAATAGATGGCCTCATGGACGACACCACAGAATTCAAGGAATCCATCGAGCGCCTGCATTTCCTGGCAACAACCGATAGTCTGACCACATTACCCAACCGGGCGCTGCTTCTCGACCGCTTTAACCAGGCGATTGCCGTGGCAAACCGCGAACGGAACAAGCAAGTCGCTTTGGTGTTGCTGGATCTGGATCACTTCAAGGAAATCAATGACACCTTGGGGCACCCTGCAGGCGACGAGATTTTGCGTCAGGTGGCGCAGCGGTTAGCGCATGTTTTGCGGGGCAGCGACACGCTGGCACGCCTGGGGGGTGACGAATTTGCAGTATTGCTACCCGATGCCCCGGACGGGAAAGCCGCCGCCGAGATCGTCGCGAAACATATTCTCGACTGCTTTGTGGAACCATTCTGGTATCTGAAAAACGAGTTGTATCTGGGTGCAGGAATCGGCATATCCATCTACCCGGATCATGGGGACGATGCCGATGTGCTGATGAGTCGTGCGGATGTGGCCATGTATGGCGCCAAGCACAAGGATGTGGGTTACCTGTTTTATGATCCCGAAACCGATCCTCATACTCAGGAGCGCTTGCAACTTTCATCTGGCTTGCGGCATGCACTGGAAAGAAACGAATTCGTTCTTCATTATCAGCCGCAAATCGACATCAGCAGCGGCAGCATTATCGGCGT
>NCIF01000087.1 GCA_002256785.1 Hydrogenophilales bacterium 17-61-9 | reverse complement strand
GACGTGTTCAGCGAATTCCCGCCCCGGCTGGCCCAGCACCGCAACGATTACGCCGGCAAGACCGTGGTGTCGTTCTGCACCGGCGGCATCCGCTGCGAAAAAGCCGCCATCCATATGAAGGCAATCGGCATCGAACACGTGTATCAGCTCGAAGGCGGCATCCTCAAATATTTTGAAGAGACGGGCGGCGCGCACTACCAGGGCGATTGCTTCGTGTTCGACGCGCGCGAGGCGGTGAGCGCTGATCTCCATCCAAAATCAGGGCGGCTACATCGGTAACAAGCGGAAGCCGTACTGCAAGCGTCTGTCTGCGCGAAGCTTGCCTGCTCAGTCAGGCTGCAAATTGGCGGCGCGCTCGGTCATGCATTCGTGTTCGCCCATCTCGAATTCACGGCACACCCAGGGCCGATGGTCGTAAATCGTGCATTTCAGGGTGGTTCGATCCAGTGCCGAACACCAGCCATCTTCCAGCCGTTCCATCGTCTGTCCACCCCATTGGTCCAGTTCGATAAAACGTTCGGGCACCCCTGTATCGGTAATGAGCAGGACTTCCAGCCGGCAACAGCAGGCTTTGCAGTTTGAACAACTGACCGCTGTATCCGGAGGGGGCGTCGTTTCGACAGTCATGAATTTCGTTTTTGCATCACGTTTCCAGTCAGCATTCAATTCAGCGCACGGATCGACTGCATCGGCGGCACGCGGGTGATGTGCCGCGTGGTGAGCCAGCCGCTCATCCCCACCAGCAGCGCGCCGGCCAGCGGCAGCGCCAACCACAGCCACGGGTGCAGGCGGGCGGGCAGGTCGAACAGCCGGTCCGATATCAACGCCATGGCGATTTCGGCGCAGGCGCTGGCGAGCAGGCCGGCCAGCAGGCCCAGGGCGAGAAACTCGCTCCACAGCGCTTTGGCCAGATAGGCGCGCTGGGCGCCCAGCGTGCGCAGCAGGACGGCCTCTTGTTGCCTTGCGTCGAGGCTGGCCAGCAGCGTGGCGATGACGACGGCCATGCCGGCCGCAAGCAGGAACCCCAGCAGCAGTTGAATCGCGCCGATGATCTGGGCGAACACGGCTTCGATATTGGCGATGAGCGTGTCGAGCGCGAGCACGGTGACGCCGGGAAAGGCCTTGACGAAGCCGGGCAACATGCCAGCGGCGCTGGTCGGCACGTAAACGCTGGCGATGGACGCGGCGGGCAGGGCGTCGAGCTGGCCGGGGGCGAAGATGACGAAGAAGTTGGGCTGCATCGAATCCCACTTCACGCTGCGGATGCTGGCGATGCGCGCATTCACCGTCTGGTCGCCGATCCGGAAGCCAAGCGTGTCGCCCAGCGCGAGATTGAGCCGCTCGGCCATGCCGGATTCGACCGAGATTGCCGGGTTGCGCTGGTTGCCATGCCATTGCCCGGACAGGATGGCATTGTTGGCGGGCAGGGTGGCGGTCCAGGTGAGGTTGAGTTCGCGCCGCAGGGTGTTGCTGTCGCGCGATTCCGGGGGCAGGGCGGAGGCGATGGGCGCGCCGTTTTTGGTGGCCAGGCGGCCGCGCACCATGGGGTAAAGCGCGGAGGCCTTGAGGCGGTGTTGCGAGAGATAATCCGCAACCGGTTCCTGCTGGTAGGGCGCGATGTTCACCAGAAAATAGTTGGGCGCCTCGGGCGGCAGTTGTTGTTGCCAGCCGGCGATCAGGTCGCTGCGTACCAATGCCAGCAAGGCCACCAGGAACAGCGCCAGGGTGAAAGCGCCGAGCTGCAGCGTGCTGTCGAAACGATGGCGCAGCAGCTGCGCGAGGCCGAAGCGCAGCGGACCGTGCGACAGGCGCTGCACCCCGCGCCCGGCGAACAGCGCCAGCCGCGCCAGCAAGGCGAGCACCAGAATGAGTCCGGCCAGCGCGCCGACAAAGACGCCGACCAGTCTGGCATCGCCCGCATACCAGGCAATCAGCAGCAGCAATGCCGACCCGCTGACGGCTGCGCTGATCCATGCGTCCAGCGGCAGCGGCGGCAGCTCGCGCCGCAATACGCGCAGCGGCGGCACCCGGATCAGCCGCATCAGCGCGGGCAGGCTGGCGCCCGCCAGCGCCAGCAGTCCGCTGAGAATTGCGACGCCGACAGGCGCTGCGCCAAGCGCCGGCAGGCGGGCAACGGCATCGGGCAAAACCAGTCCCGCCAGCGCCTGTTGCATCAGCGCGCCGATGGCGACACCGATCAAACTGCCAAGCACGCCCAGCGTCAGCAACTGCACGGCATACAGAATGCGCAGCTGGGCGGTGGTGGCGCCCATGCAGCGCAGCAATGCCGCCTGGTCGTAATGGCGCAGGGCGTGGCGATGCGCGGCGATGGCAATGGCCGCCACCGACAGCAGCAGGCTGACGAGCGCGGTGAGCTGGATGTAGCGGTCGGCGTTGGCGAAGGCGCCGCGCAGGGTTTCGACGCCTTCGCGCGACCCGATCAGGCGCTGGGTGCTGTCGAGCGCGGGTTGGAGCGCAGCGCCAAACGCCGCGAGTTGACCGGGTTCGCCCGCAAACTGATAGAGATAGCTGACGCGGCTGCCCGGTTGCAGCACCTGCGTGCGCTCGACTTCGTCGGCGCGCAGGAACACGCGCGGAGCGAAGCCGAACACGCCGCCGAGCTGGCCCGGCTCTTCGGCCACCACGCCGGCGATGGTGAACTGCGCTGCGCCGATCTTCACGCGGTCGCCGACGCTGGCCGACAGCAGCGGCAGCAGATCGGGCGCGACATAAATCGTGCCGGGCGGCGGCAGCGCCGGGCGCGGCGCGCTTTCGGCGAAGGGCCGCGGCGCGATGCGCACGCTGCCGCGCAGCGGGTAGGCGGCGTCGACAGCGCGCAAGGTGGCGAGCTGGAAGGCATCGCCCTTGGCAATCATGCTGGAAAACTCGAGCGCGCTGCTGGTGCGCAAGGGATGGCTGGGCCAGATTTCAACCGGGTGAGGGCTGGTGACCAGCAGGTCGGCGCCCAGGAAGCTGGCCCCTTGTTCGCCCATGGCGCGCTTCAGGCGGTCGCCGAGAAAGCCGGTGGTGCTGACGCTGCCGACGCCGATGATCAGCGCCAGCAGCAGCACGCGCCATTCGCCGCTGCCGCGTTCGCGCTGCAGCAACCACAGACCCAGGCGAAGCATCCGTAAAAGGTAGGCCGGGGGGCGCCCTAAAGGACGCCGGTCCACTATGGACTGAAGCCCATGTGGAATCGTATGCCCCGCTGCGTTGCAGCGACCCTTCCGGAGAAACCTCATGCGATGGCCGCCTCGCTGGCGCGGCCGGCGACCAGATGCAGGCGGCGCTGGCAGCGCGACGCCAGCGCGTCGTCGTGGGTGACCAGGATCAGCGTGGTGTGGGCGGAGGCGTTGAGTTCGAACAACAGGTCGATGATGCGCGCGCCGGTGTCGGCGTCGAGGTTGCCGGTGGGTTCGTCGGCAAACAGGATCTGCGGGTCGGTGGCAAACGCGCGCGCGATGGCGACGCGTTGCTGCTCGCCGCCGGACAACTGGCGCGGCGTGTGCGCGGCGCGGGCGGCCAGGCCGACGCGCTCGAGCCAGTGCGCGGCGCGTTCGCGCGCGTCACTGTGCCCCGCCAGTTCCAGCGGCAGCAGGATGTTTTCCAGTGCGGTGAGCGCGGGCAACAGCTGAAACGTCTGAAACACGAAGCCGACGCGGCCCGCGCGCAAGCGGGCGCGGGCGTCTTCGTCGAGAGCATTGAGGTTTTGGCCGAGCAGAAAGATTTCGCCTGAACTGGGTTGGTCGAGTCCGGCCAGCAAACCGAGCAGGGTGGATTTGCCGGAACCCGATGCGCCGGTGATGGCGAGGATTTCCCCCGCTTTGACGTCAAGCCCGACTTCGCTGAGGATGACGAGGGCGCCGTCGGCGGTGGCCACGCGTTGCGACAGGGCGCGGGTGCTCACTATGCTATCGGGGAACCGGGCGTTGTCTGGGGGCGTCATTGAGGTGGATTCAGGTTAAGGTGAGTGAATGAATTATCGCGCGTGGATGCTGTTCTTGTTGGGGCTGCCGGGGTGGGCGGCGGCCGGCCCGTGCACCTTGTTGATTGTCGGCGACAGCCTGAGTTCCGGTTATGGCCTGGCAACGGGTTCAAGCTGGGTGGATCGGCTCGATGCGCGCCTGAAGAAAGCAGCGCCCGACTGGCGTGCGGTCAACGCCAGCGTGAGCGGCGACACTACGCAGAACGGCCTGCAACGCCTGCAGCCTGCGCTGAATCGGCAGCAGCCGCAAGGCGTGTTGATCGAACTCGGCGGCAACGATGCCCTGCGCGGCACCCCGCCGGATGCGATTCGGCGGAATCTGGTCGCGATGATACGCCAGGCCAGGGCGGCCGGCGCCTGGGTGGCCTTGCTGGAGGCGCCGGTGCTGCCGAATTACGGCAAGCCCTATGCTGACGCGGTGGCGAAGCTGTATGTGGACGTGGCGCGCGAGGAGAAGATCGTTCGCGTGCCGTGTTTCGTCTGCGGCGTCGGCATCACGGCCGGCATGATGCAGGCCGATGGCATTCATCCCAACGAAAAGGCGCAGGCCAAAATGCTCGATGCCGTGTGGCCGCATATCCAGCCGAAGCTGCGCTGTCCGGCGAGCAAACCATGAGCGGGCCGATGTGTCCGTGCGGATCGGGGCAGGCGGTTGCATCCTGTTGCGGGCGTTTGCATGCGGGCGAACCTGCCGCGGATGCCGAAAGCCTGATGCGGTCGCGTTACAGCGCCTTTGTGCTGGGCCTGGACGCGTATTTGCTGGCGACCTGGCATCCCGGCACCCGTCCTGCGGCGCTGCAACTTGAGGCCGCGCCGCGCCCGCAATGGCTGGGGCTGGCGATCCAGTCGCACACGCCGCTGGACGACAGCCACGCCACGGTGGAATTCATCGCGCGCTACAAGCTCAATGGCCGTGCATTCAAGCTGCATGAAACCAGCCGGTTCGAGCGAGCGGATGGGCGCTGGCTGTATGTCGACGGCGACGTGCACGCGTGAGGCGGTGGCGCATGAAAAAGCCCGCGTCTGGCGCGGGCTTTGAACATTGCAACAAATAGATGGGGTGGACGATGGGGCTCGAACCCACGACAACAGGAATCACATTCCAATATTCTACATCGACGGAATCACGAATTGACGCGGGCTCCGGTAGAACTTACATTCCAATCGGTCCGATTTGGGACAATTTTGGGACAGTGGGACATGGCGACGTTTGTGAAACGAGGCAGGGGATGGCAGGCCAAGGTAAGGAAAGAAGGCTGGCCGCAGCAATCGAAAATTTTCAGCAGCAAGGCGGAGGCTGTTGACTGGGCCGCTGTCATTGAAAGCGAGATGGCGCGAGGCGTGTTTGTCAGCCGGACGGAGGCAGAGGGAACGACGTTGGCAGAGGGGCTGGACAGATATCGAGACGAAGTGACCGTCCACAAAAAAAGCAAGGACCAGGAGAGCAAAACCATTGAGGTCTGGAAGCGATCGGACTTGGCTCAGCGTTCGCTGGCTTCGCTGCGCAGTATGGATTTCGCGCGATACCGGGATCAGTGCCTCCGCGAAGGTCTGGCGCCGGCCACGGTTCGCAATCGGTTGGCTTTGGTGAGCCACCTCTTCACGACTGCCAGGCGTGAGTGGGGAATGGAAGGCCTGGCCAACGCGACGCAGGGTGTGAAAAAACCGCGAGTCGACAACGCCCGCGACAGGCGGTTGCCCGGTGAAGAAGAGCGTTATCTACTCGCTGCGCTGGACGATCCTGGCGATGGTGCGGGCAACCGCAGAAATATTTGGGTACCGGCATTAGTGCGGCTCGCGCTGGAAACGGCCGCTCGACAATCTGAGCTTTTGTCACTGCTCTGGCGAGACGTTGATCTTGTGCGGGGCGTGGCCACCGTGCGAGACACAAAGAATGGGGATGATAGGCACATCCCACTCTCAAACGCGTCACGATTGATTCTGAGCGGTCTTCCGCGGTCGGTTGGGGGCAAGGTATTCCCAACCACCGCAAGCGCCTTAAAACAGTCCTGGGCGCGTGCCGTCGCCCGAGCGATTCGCAATTACAAGACGGCCGGCGGTAAGGACGAGGGGTTTTTGCTGGATCTGCGCTTCCACGATCTGCGACACGAGGCCACCTCGCGGCTCTTCGAGAAGGGCTTAAATCCAATGGAAGCGGGGGCTGTCACAGGTCACAAGGATTTGAGAATGCTCAAGCGCTATACCCACCTGCGTGCCGAAGACCTGGCGAAGAAGCTTGGCTAATTTCGTTACTAGTAACGACGCTCACACACAACTACAAACCATCCACCCATCACTGGGGCGGCGGGAGGCACCTTAAAAAACCCGCCAGCTAAAAATATTTTTTCGGGGTGTTGTGTTTTTGCAGCACAGCCGTATGAACAAGGCGTGACGCTGGTTTCTGGGTGGAGGCGTTTTCTTCGGGGCCGAGAAAGTTTCGTACCTTACGTAAGGTACGAAACTTTATTTCTTGACTTGTGGAGAGGAATTTTGATTCAGCGGGGGGCGACGGTAGGGTGACCTCCATCGCAACAACGCCCCCGAAAAATGGAAAAAATCTTCGACCTTCCCGAGCTGTCCCAGTACCTCAGGAAAGCTGCGTCCACTATCAAAAATGATTTGCGCCGGGCGCCCCACCGGGTTCCAAGGCCTTGGAATCACGGCGGCAGGCGCTTGCTTTGGAGGCAGCGCGATGTGCAGGCCTTCCTCGATCGTGGGAGCAAAAAATGACGCCGCTGGGCTGGGTGGACTGGGCGCTCAAGTATGGCCCCGCGCAGCCGGGTCAGCGGCTTGTCCTGATCGTCCTTGCTCGGCATGCAGACAAAACCGGCCTCGCATATCCATCCGAATCGCGACTTTTGAGGGCTGCACGGGTGGGGCGGGCGACGTTTTATCGGGCTTTGATGAGCCTCGCAAAACGTGGCCTCCTTGAGGCCGCTACCGGCCCCCGCCGGCAGCGAGCCTGGCGTCTTGTGCTGAGTGCGGGTGCGGGCGCGGGTGCTCCGCCACCGTCGCCTCCTAAATCAAGAGACAGGGCGGCGACGCACGCCGCTATCTGGCAGGCCCTTGGCCTGCCAGCTGGGGGCCATTTGGCCCCCAGCGTCGAAGACTGCCCAGGTGCAACCTGCGCAGCCCCCGCCGCCGAAGGCGGTCAGGAGCAAGCCATGTTTTCGCGTTGCGAAAACTCGCCACCGGCCCTTCGGTTGGTTGGCGATCTTGCCCCTGCGGGGGGCTTGCCCCTGACGGGGCTGACCTGGGGCCGGCAGCGACGATGGGCGCGGCTTGGTTTGCCGGCAGGGGCGTCGGCATGAGCCGGCCTCCACTCCCAGATCATGAGCGCCGCACCGTCAACCTGACCGTGCGCTTAACGCAGGCCGAGGCCGCCGACCTGGCCACCCGTGCGTCCGGGCTTGGACTTGCCCCTGGCCCGTTCCTGCGGGAGGCCGCGCTTTCGCGCCGCCTTCCGTCGCCACCAGTGCCGGAGTTGAACCGGACAGCATGGGCTGACCTGGGCAAGCTTGCCGGCAATCTGAACCAGCTCACTCATCTTGCCCACCTCGGCCAGGTGGGAGCGGTGGATACATCAATCCTTGAGGAACTGGCCTCCCAAGTCCAGACGCTCAGGCGTGATCTGCTGGGCCTGGCCGACTGATTTTTGCAATCGGAGAACATACGTTCGCAATCAAAAATGATTGGAAAAATCAAAAAAGGAAGAGGGTTCCGCGGGTTGCTCAACTACACCCTGCAAAAGCCAGGCGCGAGCATCGTTGGCGGAAATATGGCCGGCGACAATGCGCGGGTTTTGGCGAAAGAGTTCTCGGTTTTCCGAGCTCTCAAGCCAACGCTTGGGCGAGCAGTCTTTCACTCGGCGCTGTCGCTGCCGCCTGGCGAAGCACTGACCCCCGAGTCGTGGGGACGGGCAGTGGAACAATACGCGCGCGGCATGGGCTTTGAGGAATCTGCCTGGGTGGCTATCCGACATCGTGATACAGAACACGATCATGTTCATTTTGTGGCCAGCAGGATCACAAAGAACGGGGGCGTGGTCAATGAAAGTCAGGACTTCAAGCGCCAAGAAAAAACCATTCGAGAGATGGAAAAAGCATTCAACCTCACCCCGCTGCCGCCCGACCGTAAGCAGCCGGCGCCACGGCTAAGCCAGGGTGACATAGGGCAAGCCGAGAGGACAGGCCAGATCCCCGCAAAACTCATGATCGCGGCCGCCGTCGATCAGGCCATCGCTGATGGGGTAACGGATGAGGGCGAGCTTGCCGACGAGCTCAGCAAGTCAAACATAGAGACACAGATTCACACAGCCAGCACGGGCCGCGTGAGCGGCTTGAGCTTCAGGCTGAATGGGGTGATTGAGTGGCTAAAAGGATCGTCGATCGGGAAAGCGTACGGCTACCTGAGCATCAAAAAAAGGATTGAAGAGAATGGCCAAGATAAGAGAAATGCAGGAGATGGCATCCGAGAGGGTGAAGCTCACGAAGTCGGCAACCAGCCAGCAGGCCGAGCAGCTCGCACAGTTGCAATTACAACTCGAGAATCTGACCCGCTCGATTTCCTTGGCGCAGAAGACGCAGAACCAGCAGCAGACGGAAATCGAGAGCATGAAAAAGGGCTTGATCGAAGCCGCAAAGAGGATCAAGTCGCAGCAGTCACAAATCGACTCCCTGAGGGGCTGGATCAAGCGCCTGCCCCCGTTGCTCGCCCGGTGGCTGCCGCCACCACCCTAACGCCGGCGCCTTCCCCTGCTGAGCTGGAAATGGAGAAGATCAACAGGATTAAGAAATCCAGATTCCTGCTAATTCGGCGTGACCCCCGCCAGAAAATTCCAGTTGAAATTTTGGACGGATTAGAAGGAGTAACGGACGCACGTGAAGCCATTGAGGCGGCACGCGCCAAGGGTTTGAATGTCATCGAAAACCCCGGCGAGATCGGAAATTTTAGAGCGGGTAACGCCGAACTTGTGGCGGCAGTTGAGCAATGGAAGCAAAACAGGATTGTTGAAATGAATGGAGGGAATGGGGGTGATGACGACAGGAAGGGCAAATATGAGTACAGGGCAAAAACTGGGCGGCGGCTGCCGCCTGACCAACGAAACCAAGGAAAGTAAGAAGAGGAAACTGGAATGACAAAAGAGACAGAAGGGATGATGGGTAAAGATGATGAGCTGGAAGCGCGGCTTGCTGAGCTCGCCGAGCTCAGGGAGCTGGCTAAGCAGGCGGGCGATGAGGACCTCCTCGCCCTTATAGATCAGTACATGGGCGAGGAGGTTGGGATGGAGGCGACACGATTTACCGAAGATCTGAATTCCTGGCTTGCGGGCGACATGACCAGTCCTCGCCCAGATTGGCGAGGCTACTTGATGGCGGCTATCGGGCGGGCGTGCCACCGCGCCAATCTAAAGCTCAGGACCAGGCCGAGGGGGTGATGGTGGTGGCTGCCCCAGAAACCTATCACCTGGTAAAAGCCGAAGCGCCACACCCACTGGTCGCGGCCGCGCTCGATCAAGCGCTCTTCGAGCGCTGCGGGATCGAGCGGCCTGTGCCGATTCATTTCCTCCCAAAGCCGCGGTGGAGCGGCTGTTGTGCGGCCCTTGAGGACACACGAGAGGGAGAGCTTGAGCTTGGCGATCACTTTCTTAATCCAGGACTGGATGAGAACGAGCGACTGGACAGGCTGACCCTCGTTTACCTGCACGAGTTCGCCCACCGCCTCACCCCGGGGCACTGGCACACTGCTGCATTTTTTGCAGTGAACGCGCTCCTCCTCGTCCGAACGGGCGATGAGCACCGGCGCCCTGGGCATGGGTATCTATTGCGCCTGGATTTGTATGATTTGGGGGAATGGGATGATGTCTCTCACTGCACCCGCGGGGAGGCGCTGGACTGGGCGCTCAAACATGCCCAGGAGCTCGCGGAAACGAAGATGTCAGCCGAGGGCGCGGCTGTGGAGATTCTGACCAGGTATGAAAAATGGAAGGCCTGGAAGGCGGCCGAGCCAGCGCGCGTAGCCAAGGCTCGAGCGAAGCGCGAAGCCGATGCTCAACTGATCGGTGAGCTTCGCAGCGCCCGCTGGCGGTGGGCGGCAGTTGGGTGGCTGGCCGGGGTCGTGACTATCCTCATGCCTCGTTTCCTTTGAGTCTTTGACGTCGGAAATCAGTCGCAAATAAGTTCAATTCCCTCACTGCGCATACGCCTGCTCAACAAGATGTTCGAGATGGGTTTCAATTTTCTGACGTATGGTTGAGAACTCTTTTCTCATTTTCATTATGTAGAAAAACCACAAGGCCCCGGCAACTCCCCAGCCAAGGAGTGGGCTGTTAGTTTTCATGAAAATTACGTACCCAAGAGCTAGAGCCGCCAGGTGCACGATCGCCAATCGTGACATCAGCGTGCCGATCACAGCAGAAGAACGGAAAGCAAGGCAGCCCAAGATGGCGCGGATGGGGTTGATGGCAATTGCCTGGGCAAAGGATTCAGCATTCAGAACAAACCAATGGCGGCGCGCATTGTGGTTCACGAGAATGGAAACGTGATTTTTGTTTTCTGGACCCACATAAAATACGAGAGTGATTCGCTGTCCCTCTTTGAGCAGGATGTCGGTTGTTGGTAGCTCAGCGCATTCTTCATTCCCCTTGTCAGTCCTGATGCGTATTCCACGCCAACCTGACCACCGATTCCACGGCAAACTGGACAGTCATTCCACGGCAAAGTGGACACTGATTCCAGCGCAAACTGGACAGTAAA
>NCIF01000226.1 GCA_002256785.1 Hydrogenophilales bacterium 17-61-9 | reverse complement strand
AGAGCAGAAATCCAATTCTGCGAGCGAACTGAATGAAAAATCGAACTTTTAGAGCAACGTGCCACGCATCGGCGTGGGGTATTTCAGCAGCCTGTTAATAGCCGGGGCCTGATAGCGGATGGTGCCGTTCACCTCGCCATAGTGGCGGTGGGTTGGCCGATTTCTCCAGCGCTGGAATACCTCGACGGACCGGAACTCCCGCCAATACATCGTGGCCAGGGTGGCATCGCGGCGCAATTGGTCCATGGTAGCCACGTCATCGCGAAAATTGGGTTCGTGGTAGATGGCCGCCTGTTCCGAGGCGTCCAGCAAGCCGGACATCAATTGGGTACCGCTGCGACCCGAACCCAAGAGATAAATCATGTCTGCCTGTCTGTCAGCCAAATAGGCGTGCGCTTGCTGTTTTTCTGCACTGGATATGAATGCGGAGCGTTTCCGCCAGGCCATGCCCCATTGGTGGGCGATGCGGTGGCGGATGGTTTTGCGAATCTTGCTGTAATACGAAGGCATGGTTTTACCTTGGTTCGACGTCGGTTGGTGTGGGAGTGGGCGGCCTATGTGTAACGCGGCAACCAAGAATCGCAAGCCAATCCTCGGCGTGGCCACGTAAGCGGGCTAAGACACCTTTCCACGCGGGTATCGGAAAATCAGCCCAAATGCCGGATTTTTCGCAGTGCCGCAGCCACGATGCAGGCCTCGTGGATATCCTTGAGCGGCAACTTGCTCTCTCCATTGATATGGACGGTTTTAAACTTCTTTGCCATCCGCTCGGTGTGTTTCGAGATAGTGCGCACAGGCGATAGGGCCGCAAAGCGCCTTTGCGTGGCGTCCGCCAGGGAAAGACCGTGCTGTCGCGCGAAACTTTCAGCCCAGCGCTGGGCTTCCTCTCGTAGATAGGACTTGGCCGTGCGCAGGATAAAACCCAATTGCCGCCGCCGATCCGCGAGTGGATCGTTCTTCAGGAGGGTATGCGAAGACAGGTGCGCCGATTGCAGATAGGACTCATAAACAATGACCTGATTCGAGCGCAGATGCGCGCCATCGGCCGTCGAGGGCAGGTCGGCGTGGAACGGGATGTTGGCCTCGCTCAGAAACTTCATCATGGGGGAATCTGTACCCATCTCCTGGGCGTCACGCTTGCCCTTGAAGGCGGAAGCGCCATTGCTGTGTGCGGAGGCCCCCCCCACGGCCAAAGGCTCATGGGAGTAGTAATAGTGTTTGAGCACACGCGCGAAGGCGATGGCTGAATAGACGTCCGGAATCATGGAGCGGTAAAAAATTCCATTGGCTTGCCGCGCCCTTTGCACTAGTTCGCTGCTGACGAAACCACCTGTATAGAGCATGGGCAGCGTGGCGCTGGAGGCCCAACCTTCCATGACCTTGGTGAGCCAGGTTTGTGCTTGGCGCAATTCGCCTCCACGGCGCAGGCTCAAGGACAACCGGCCATGGCCGGTCTGGGTAATGGATGGCCATAAAAAAGCGCCGATGTCGGAGCGTACCGCCTCTACCAGTGAGCCAGCCACCATCGACATGGGACAGGGCGAACTCCCAGTTGTGAGACATGGACAGTCGCTTACCCGTATTTACGTAGCGGATTCTGGGGTCATTAAATGACGCCACCACATCCCGAGTGTGATCGCTGCTGAAGTTGTCGCTGACCAGGATCTCAAGATTGTCGTATTCCTGCATTAAGGCGGTCTTGAGCGACCCTGAGAGCACGTCGGCACGCTCACGGGTCGGTATGATGATGGTAAATTTAAAATGTGTGTTCATTTGGGGTCGTGGCTGGTGCAACCTCCAGCGAATCGGTTCAATCGATGCGTTTTAAATAGCCTTCCGGCGCCACGCTGATAAGCAGCTTGCTATCGATCTGGTGATCGATTTCGAACTCGGGATGAGACTTGAGATATTCATGGACTGCGGTTTTTGGATTGTCTCCTGGTCCCCAAGGGCGGTCAGGATACATTTCCAATGGCAAATCCTCAATGATGGTGTCGAACACCACGCAGTAACTGCCGACTGAGGTGAGGTGAGCATAGGCTTCGAGTTCAGCCAGCACGTGCTCGTGGGTATGATTCGAATCCAGACAGACAAGTATGCGTTTGTAGCCCGTGGCGATTTGCTTGACCTGTTCGATGATTTCAGGGGCAGTGCTGGATCCCTGGATCATCTGGATACGCGAGGCCATGGGATGGGCTTCGATGGCGGCACGGTTGTGCGCGCGGATATCAATGTCAATACCCAATACCTTGCGGCGCGATTCTTTGGGATTGAAGCTGACACCGGCTTCGATTGCATCGCACATATCAAGCTGGGCCAGCATCGATGCGCTGAAGATGAGCGAGCCGCCATGGGCGATGCCGGTTTCGACAACCAGGTCGGGCTTGATCGACCAGATCAGTTCCTGCATGGCAACCATGTCTTGTGGATACTGGATGATTGGACGCCCCATCCAGGAGAAATTGTATGAGTACTTCGGCTGGGTACTTGCACGCATAAATTCATTTGCAGCGCGCTGAATCTCTGTGTTCGGATAAGAGGAAATCCGCGCATGGCACTCGTCCGTAAATGCGTTGTGTGTGTTTTTCATATTGCTTTACCAATGAGTGTTGAAAGTTTTCCTGCGTCGCCCCAAAACGCCATGGGCTCGTAATCTGGATAGGGATAATGGCCAAGGTTGAGGGTGATCGACCAGTTGTTCTCTGCGATCCATCCTTCTACAAGCTTCCGCACTGAAACGGGAGTTCCTGCGCAGACATTCACGATTCCCACGTCCTGATTGGCCAGGGCCAGTGAGACCAGGTGTTTGGCGACTTCAGTGACAGGCAGATAATCGCGCAGCTGTTCACCCCCGGACATATTGAATACCTGATCGCCCCGCTTAACGGCTAGCCTTAGTTGGGGCAGCAATGAGCTTTCAGCCTGTCCCTCTCCATATAGGTAAAATAGGCGCGGCCAGGTCAATTGAAATGGGTGGGATGCCTTCAGGTATTCAAGTTGACGACGCAGTGCATCTTTCGCAAAGCCATAAGGGTTGCTCGGTCGTGGCATCACGTCCTCGCTCAGGGGACCTGACTGCATGCCGTATTCAAAACAGGTTCCCACAACGACCAGATTTTGTAGGCCCGATTCGATCAGACCCTTGAGGAATCGGTATTGGGCCGGAAGTTCCTGCTCGAAGTGGCGCAAGGATTTGTAATTGGGCAAACCCGACCATGCCAGATGGATAAGCACGTCCGGGCGCCCCATCAATTCATAAGCATTTCGCGGGGCATTATGCATTGGCAATGGCCTCGACTGAGTGCGCCTCCAGTTCGGCAAGAACGTGTCGTCCTATAAAGCCGGTTGCACCTGAGACCGCAACTTTCATAGCTCGATTCGCATTTCCGGTACGGCGGTCACAAACTGACCACCCCAGGTGCGGATGTATTCAAGTTGCTGCATGATTTCAGCCTTGAGGTTCCACGGCAGTATGACGACGTAGTCGGGTTTTGCATTCTTGAGCCGGCTCTCGGCCTCGATGGGAATGCGGCTGCCCGGCATGAATTTTCCCTGTTTGGCCGGGTTGCGGTCCACCACGAATGAAATGAGATCAGGGCGGATGCCCGCGTAGTTCATCAGGGTGTTGCCTTTTGCCGCTGCGCCATAAGCGGCCACGGTTTTGCCCTGGCGCTTGGCTTCCAGCAAGAAGGCAAGAAAGTCATTTTTGACTTGGTCGGTCCTGGCCTGGAAGCCGGCGTAATAGCCGGCGCTGAGCATGCCTGCCTGCGCTTCGCGCTGGAGCAATACTTCCACCCGGGCGCTGCATGGCTGTTGCCCGGTATCACTGCGCTGGGCAAACACGCGCAGGCTGCCGCCATGAGTGGGGTGCTCTTCCACATCGAATACGGTGAGGCCATTGGCCGAAAAGATTCGGTTGACGGCCGTAAGCGACAGGTAGGAAAAGTGTTCATGGTAAATCGTGTCGAACTGGTTTTCCGCGACCAGTTTGAGCAGGTGGGGAAACTCAAAGGTGGCCACTCCCAGCGGTTTTAGCAGCACGGCAAAGCCGGCTACAAAATCATTGATGTCCGGCACATGGGCGAGTACGTTGTTGGCGGCAGTGAGGTCGGCCTGTTTGCCCTGTGCAGCCAGTTCCTTGGCCAGCTGTACGCCAAAAAAATCCTCAACAATCGGGATGTCTTTGTCTCGTGCCGCAGCAGCGGTGCTCGCGGTGGGTTCCACGCCGGTGCAGGGAATGTTGCGCGCCTTGACGTATTGCAGCAGGTAGCCGTCGTTGGCTGCAACCTCGACGACGTGGCTGTCTGTTGTCAGATTGAAGCGCGTCACCATGTCGGCCACGTAGCGCTCGGAATGCGCGAGCCAGCTACTGGAGAAGCCACTGAAGTAGGCATATTCGGCATCGAACAATTCGTTTGCCTGTGCAAAATCCTCGGTTTGTGCAAGCCAGCAGTTCTCACACACCAGCACGCGGAGCGGAAACCATTTCTCCGGCGCGTGCAGGGTCTGCTCGGTGAGGTAGGCGTTGGAAGGCGGCGCACTGCCCAGGTCCACCAGGGGCAGCTTGAGTTTCGACCCGCAGTGACGGCATTTCATTTCAGGGCACCTGCACGCGCTTGATAAGTGACTCGGAATAGTCAGCGGCCTGCTTGGCGATCTTGTCCAATTCAGGAGAGAGCATGAAAACAGCCTCATAGATTTCGGCCATTTTGTCCGCTGCATATTCGTGTGCGATCAGATTGCGTAGTTCACGGATGCGCACAAGCACATCGGCGCGATTGACCCAACCACGCTTTTCCGCACGGAATATACGATCCAGCACACTTCCCGATGGTGTGAGCTCAATTTCATCGACAAGCCTCATCACGCGTTGTATCAGCATGTCTGCCAAACGTGCAAAGCGGCTGGCAAGAGACTCAAGCCGTTCAAGTTCCTCAGATGAAATTTCATCCCGAACACGCTGGATCAGCTCTCGCGTTCTCTCCATGGAAAATCTCAAATGGGTCGATGCGGATTGCAAGTTTTCACATTCTTCAACAAGTAAAAGAATCTTGTCAGGATGGGTCACAGCAGCACTCCTTCTCTGGCTGCAATTCGTGCAAAGGGTTTGGAAAGGTCGG
>NCIF01000086.1 GCA_002256785.1 Hydrogenophilales bacterium 17-61-9 | reverse complement strand
CCTCACCCACAAGGCCGGCATGCTGGGCTACCATCCGCAGGTGATCCTTGCCGGTCGCCGCATCAACGACGGCATGGGCGCCTATGTCGCGCAGGAAACGGTGAAGAAAATGATCGCCAACGGCGTGCAGGTGAAAGGCGCCCGGGTCAACGTGCTGGGCCTTACCTTCAAGGAAAACTGCTCCGACCTGCGCAACTCAAAAGTCGTCGATGTCATCCGCGAACTGCAATCCTTCGGCTGCGACGTGCATGTGAACGATCCGCTCGGCGAATCGAAGGAGGCCGAGCACGAATACGGCATCACGCTCACCGCGTGGGACGACCTGCCCGAATGCGACGCCATCGTGGCGGCTGTTTCGCATACGGCGTATCTGGAAAAGTCCTTCGCTGAACTCACCGCCAAACTGAAACAAGGCGGCGCCTTCACCGATGTCAAATCGGCCTACGATCCGGTCGTGGTGAATGCGGCCGGCTTCGCGCTCTGGAGGCTGTGATGACCGCATTCGACGTGCTGAAAACGCAGCTCCAGGCCGAGCCCAAAATCTGGCTCGTCACCGGCGTTGCCGGCTTCATCGGCAGCAATCTGGCCGAAGCCCTGTTGCAGCTTGATCAGCATGTGGTCGGCCTCGACAACTTCGCCACCGGCCACGAAAAAAACCTGGCGCAGGTGCAGGCCGGCGTCGGCCCGGAACGCTGGGCGCGTTTCAACTTCAGGCGCGGCGATATTTGCGATCTCGCCACCTGTCACGATGTCTGCAAGGGGGTCGATTACGTCCTGCATCAGGCTGCGCTCGGCTCGGTGCCGCGCTCGCTCGAAGACCCCTTGTCTACCCATGCCGCCAACAACACCGGCTTTCTTAACATGCTGGTGG
Organism: Hydrogenophilales bacterium 17-61-9; assembly: GCA_002256785.1. Classification (GTDB taxonomy): domain Bacteria; phylum Pseudomonadota; class Gammaproteobacteria; order Burkholderiales; family Thiobacillaceae; genus Thiobacillus. Next base: position 9,939 of record NCIF01000086.1, on the reverse strand, counting down.
CGGCGCGCGACGCCAGGGTGAAGCGCTTTGTTTACGCTGCGTCGAGTTCGACCTACGGCGACCATCCCGGCCTGCCCAAGGTCGAGGACGCCATTGGCAAGCCGCTGTCGCCCTATGCGGTGACCAAGCTGGTGAACGAGCTGTACGCCGACGTGTTCGGCCGTTGCTACGGCATGGAATCGATCGGCCTCAGGTACTTCAACATCTTCGGCCGCCGCCAGGACCCCGACGGCGCCTACGCCGCGGTGGTGCCGAAGTGGGTGGCGAGCATGATCCACAACGAGCCGGTGTACATCAACGGCGACGGCGAAACCAGCCGCGACTTCTGCTACATCGACAACGTCATCCAGGCCAACCTGCTCGCCGCCACCAGCCCGCATGCGGACGCGGCCAACCAGGTCTACAACGTGGCGGTGGGCGACCGCACCACGCTGAATCAGCTGTTCGAATCCATACGCGTTTTGCTCGCGCCGCAATTTCCCCACCTGGCTGATTTCAAACCCCGCTACCGCGATTTTCGCGCCGGCGATGTGCGCCATTCGCTGGCCGATATTTCCAAAGCGCGTGCCCGTCTGGGGTACGAGCCGACACACCGCATCGGCGAAGGGATGGCCTGCGCAATGGACTGGTATGTGCGGGATTTGAGCTGAGGCCGGATTTACCCGGTTGTTCATGGAAACCCGTTTACTCAGTCAGTTTGTCCCGCTCAATGGATTGTCCCCTGCGGTTTTGAGTGAAATCGCCGCGATGGCGGAAGAAATCGCCCTGCCCAGGGGGCGGGTGATTTTTCACCAGGGCGACGACGACCCATGGTTGTATTTTCTGCTTGAAGGCGAAGTCATTTGCCAGGAAAGCGACCACGCCCCACGCATTGTTCGGTCGGGCACCGAGAGCGCACGTTATGCGCTGGCGCGCACCCGTCCGCGTGGTTACAGTGCGGTGGCCGCCACGACTGTGCGCGTGTTTCGCATAGACGAGCATCTGCTTGAATCGCGTCTGGGTTTCGATCAGGCCACCGCCTACGAAGTGTTCGAATACGACGGCAATGACGACCCGGCCTGGATGCTGCAAATTCTGGCCAAGCCGGCTTTTCGCAACGTCCCGCCGGCGCATGCCAACCGCATGTTCGGGCGCTTCCAGCCGGTGCCCTGCAAAGCGGGTGAAGTCATCATCCGGCAAGGCGAGGCCGCAAATTATTATTATCTGATTCGCGAAGGCCGCGCCCAGGTTGCCCGCAGCGAACCGGACGCGCCATCGCTGGTCCTGGCCGCACTCGGCCCCGGGGACGGTTTTGGCGAGGAAGCCTTGCTGACCGGCGAGCGCCGCAACGCTACCGTCACCCTGCTCAGCGATGGCTTGCTGATGCGCCTGTCCAAACAGGATTTCGATGCCCTGTTGAAAACGCCGCTGGTGAAAAGCGTCGATCTGGAAGGCGCACGCCGCCTGTTGCAGGAAGGGGCGCAGCTGATCGATGTGCGGCTGGAAGAGGAGTTCAAACAGGGCACCCTGCGCGACAGCCTGAATCTGCCTCTTTACATGTTGCGATTGAAAGCGGCATCGCTGGACCCCCAAAAAAAGTACATCCTCTTTTGCCAGCATGAAGAACGCAGCAGCGCCGCTGCATTTCTTCTCGCGCAGCGCGGACTGGATGCCTATGTACTCAGCGGGGGGCTGGCCGGACTCAAGCCGGGCGCGCATTCGCATCAATGAGGCGGGTTCCGCTTGCCGGCCATGCCCGGAGTCGGGATCGGCTTTTCCTGTTCAACGATTTGCCAATCGGGATGCGCATCCGAATCGAATCGCTCAAGCCGCGGCCTGAGCGGTCGTTACCCTCCAATACGGAGCGAAAGGGGATGACGTGTTTCAGGGCTTGATGCAAAACGACGCATGCGCACGACAGGAATCGGGCGGCGAAGCCCGGGAGGGCACGCTCGATAGCCTGCTGCGGCGCATGCAGACCGACAGCGATTTCCCCGCCTTGCCCGGGCCGATCGGGCTGATTCGCGCCGACTGTCTTCGTGCCGGCGACATCACGGTTCCCGGGAAAGAGCTTTCCCTGCTCAAATCGCTGCGCAACCAGGCCGTGCTGGCGATCCGGCAACCCCTGTGATCGTCGCCCGGACGGTGGCGTCACATGGCGCAAAGCAGAATTCGGCATAATGGCGCCATGCCGTTTGCCCGAATCATTTTCCATTTTCTGCCAAGCCTGCTGATCGCGGGCCTGGCCGTTTCTGTCCGCGCCGCCGACCTGCCCGCCGCCTTTACCTCGGCGCTGGAGCAGGCCGGCATCCCGCTCGACCACGTGGCGGTGAGGGTGCAGCCGCTGGATGCGGCGGAACCGCTGCTGAGCCACAACGCCGAGGCGGCGCTCAACCCGGCATCGGCGATGAAGCTGGTGACGAGCTTTGCTGCGCTGAATCAGCTGGGGCCCGGATATGTGTGGACAACCGATGTATGGGCCGACGGCACGATTGAGGCGGGGGTGCTGACGGGCGACCTGGTGATCAAGGGTTACGGCGACCCCACCCTGACGCTGGAACGCATGTGGCTGCTGCAGCGCGCGCTGCGCGCGCGGGGGGTGCAGCACATACGCGGCAATCTGGTGCTGGATACCAGCCATTTCGATTTGCCGGCACTGGATTCGGCTGCGTTCGACGGTGAGCCGCTGGCGATGTATAACGCCACGCCGGGAGCGCTGGTGGCCAATTTCAATGCCATCACTTTGCGCTTGAAGCCGGAGGGGGAACAGGTTCGCGTCACCCCGGACGTCGCGCTGCCGGGTGTGGCGCTGACATCGCAACTGGTGCTGGAGGACAAGGCCGAGTGCAATGGCGGCAAGGATGCGATCAAGCCGTTTTTCTTTTCCGGCGAGCGCCCGGTGCTGGCGATCAACGGGCGCTACGCGCGGGGCTGCGGCGAGCAGACGCTGTCGCTGAACCTGTTTGATGCTGCGACGACATACGATTTCATCTTTCGCGGACTGTGGGGCGAGTCGGGCGGCACGCTGAGCGGCACAACCGTCAGTGGCCGGGCGCCGACGTCCGAACCGCTGCTGAAATTTGCCTCGGCGCCGTTGACGGATGCGCTCATTCGCCTTAACAAGTTTTCCAGCAATCTGATGACGCGCAATCTGCTATTGACGCTGGGAGCGGAAAAGCACGGCCCCCCCGCAACCCTTGAAAAGGGTATCAATGCAGTGACTGGCGCATTGAAGCAGCACGGCGTATCCACCCGCAAACTGGTGCTGGAAAACGGCGCCGGCCTGTCGCGCATCGAGCGCATCAGTGCAGCGGCATTGAGCCAATTGCTGCACGCGGCCTATCGCAGCCCGCTATTTGCCGAATTCGAGTCGGCGCTGCCGATTGTGGCCATCGACGGCACGCTGAAGAAGCGTTTCAACGGCAGCGCGCTCACCGGCAATGCGCACCTCAAAACCGGCAGCCTGCGCGATGTCAGCGCGCTGGCTGGTTATGTGGTCGCCGCCAGCGGTCAGCGTGTCAGCTTTGTCATGCTGGTGAATCACGCCAATGCGCGCCGCAGCGAGGCGGCGCAGCGCGCGCTGCTGGAATGGGTGCATACGACTCCACACGGGCTTCAGCCCTTAAGGGCACAAGAGCCCGTAGTGGATCGGAGCATCCCTCAAGGGGGTATTGAAAAGAATCCTTCAGGGCGGGCCGGCGGGTTGCCGGCGCCGGAGGGCGTTGCGCAATGAATCCCGGCTGCCGTGTAATGGGCTTGTTTCTGGTGGCGTTGGCGCTGTTCCAGTCGCTGACGGTGGCGGTGGACGCCTGGCATGCCGGGCAGTGGCCCAGTCGGCCCAGCGAGTGGGTGCGCCTGGCATTGTTGCCGGCGGCGCTGTGGGTGTATGTGCGCTATTTCAGCGTATGGGGAAGTTGTCGGTGTGGCGACGACGATGACGGTTGATCGGGCGTCCGCCGCCGCTTGACACCCAGGGAAACACTGATTAATTCGATATGGCCGTCATTGTGAGCACAGCGAAGCAATCCAGCGCATTGATTAAGCAGGCATTTCTGGATTGCCGCGTCGTTTCGCTCCTCGCAAAGACGGATTAAACAGCGCCTCCCTGGGACGCGGCAGGCGCGTTGAGCTGCAACTGGCCGTCCTTTACCGGGATGCGCGGGCCGGGTTGATGGTCCATGCGCACCCGGCCTTCTTCTTCGCCCAGGCGGTAACGCACGTCATAGCCCAGCGTTTTGGTGTGCGATTCGTAGACGGTTTTGCAGCGCGTTTCGGTGCGGCTGACCGTGTCTTTTTCCTGCATGTTTTTTTGCACCTGATTGCCGGCGTAGCCGCCTGCTGCTGCGCCGGCGACGGTGGCCAGTTTGCGCCCGTCGCCGCCCCCCACCTGGTTGCCCAGCAGGCTGCCCGCCACCACGCCGATCGCGGTGCCGGCAATCCGGTTGGGATCCTTGACCGGCGCCTGTTCGTTGACGGTTACGTCGCGGCATTCCTGTCTGGGGGTTTTCCGGGTTTCGGTGATCGCCTCCACGGCCAGCACGTCGGCAAACCGGGGTTCGGGATTCAGGGCCTTGTAGCCGGCGACGCCGCCAATCGCGGTTACGGCAACGGCCCCTGCTATCGCGCCTGTCAACATCGATTTATTCATGATCGCTCCTTGAAGGTTTGGGGATGGCACACGTTCCACGCATCCAATCATAGAAGATGACACGGATTTTTGCGGCCATAGCCAGGGTCGAATTGCGGGTTAGGCGGGGCGGCAGGGCGCCGTTATTCGGGCTGCATCAGGTCGATCCTGAAACTGTCCTCGTAAGGGGGCACATTGCATTCGATGACGTCCGACGGGGCAACATCGAGGCGGATGCCAACAATGTCGGCGCGTACCGGTAATTTCGTTGCGCCACGGTCCACCAGCACCACGGTGCGAATTTCGGCCGGTTGCTTGCCGGCCAGATATTCCACCGCGCGCAGCATGGAATGCCCGCGATACATCACGTCATCCACCACCAGCACGGTGTGGCCCGTGAGGTCGAGGGCGGCGTGGGTCTGATTCTCGGTCAGTCGGGTTTCGGGATAGAGCAGCGTGAGATCGTCCGCATAACGCTTGATCTGCAGGTCCAGCCTCACACTGTTTGCCAGGCCGTAAGTCTCCGCCAGTCGCGCCTGCAGCCTGTCGGCCAGGGGGGCGCCGCGCCGCAGGATGCCGACAATCGCAACTTTCGCGGCGCCCGTCAGCAGGCCCGCCGCCTGGCGCGCCATATCGCCGACGATGGCGTCGAGCTGCGTGGGCGTGTAGAGGCAGGTACGTTTGCCCCGGGGTTTGTCCGGCATGCGTGCGGGCCTACAAGCCGAGGTCCTGCCACAGCGCATCGACCCGCGCTTTCACCGCCGCATCCATCACGATGGGCGTGCCCCATTCGCGGGTGGTTTCGCCCGGCCATTTGTGGGTGGCGTCGATTCCCATCTTGCTGCCCAGTCCCGACACTGGGCTGGCAAAATCGAGGTAGTCGATCGGCGTGTTTTCCACCAGCAGGGTGTCGCGTGCCGGATCGACGCGGGTGGTCAGCGCCCAGATGACTTCCTTCCAGTCGCGCACGTTCACATCGTCGTCGGTGACGATAATGAACTTGGTGTACATGAACTGGCGCAGAAAACTCCACACGCCGAACATCACCCGCTTGGCATGGCCGGGGTAACTTTTCTTCATGCTGACCACCGCCATGCGATACGAACAGCCTTCGGGCGGCAGGTAAAAATCGGCAATCTCTGGAAACTGCTTTTGCAGCAGCGGCACGAACACCTCGTTCAGCGCCACGCCGAGGATGGCCGGCTCGTCCGGCGGCTTGCCGGTGTAGGTGCTGTGGTAGATCGGGTCGCGTCGCATCGTCATGCGCTCGATGGTGAATACCGGAAAGGTTTCCTGCTCGTTGTAGTAGCCGGTGTGGTCGCCGTACGGTCCCTCGAGTGCCGTTTCCCCCGGATGGATCACGCCTTCGAGCACGATCTCGCTTGACGCCGGCACCTGCAGGTCGCAGCCCAAGCATTTCACCACTTCGGTCTTGGCGCCGCGCAGCAAGCCGGCGAACTGGTATTCCGACAGGGAATCCGGCACCGGGGTGACTGCGCCGAGGATGGTTGCCGGGTCGGCGCCCAGCGCGACGGCAAGCGGAAACGGCGCGCCGGGATGCGCCAGCTGGTGCTCGCGAAAATCGAGCGCACCGCCGCGATGGGCCAGCCAGCGCATGATGAGCTTGTTCGGTGCGATCACCTGCTGGCGATAAATGCCGAGGTTCTGCCGTTTTTTGTGCGGGCCGCGGGTGACGGTCAGCCCCCAGGTGACGAGCGGCGCCACATCGCCCGGCCAGCAATGCTGGACCGGCAGTCGCGACAGATCCACGTCGGCGCCTTCCCACACGATTTCCTGGCACGGCGCGCGCTTCACTTCCTTCGGCGTCATGTTGAGCACCTGCTTGAGTACCGGCCATTTATCCCAGGCATCGCGCAGGCCCTTGGGGGGCTCGGGTTCTTTCAGATAAGCGAGCAGTTTGCCGACTTCGCGCAGGCGGGCGGGGTCATTTTCGCCCATGCCCAGCGCAACCCGTTTGACCGTGCCGAACAGGTTCGCCAGCACCGGAATGGAATGACCCTTGGGGTTTTCAAACAGCAATGCCGGCCCGCCGGCGCGCAGCACGCGATCGGCGATTTCGGTCATTTCAAGTTTGGGATCGACTTCCACGGCGATGCGTTTGAGCTCGCCCATTTTCTCGAGTTGGGCGATGAAGTCCCGCAGGTCGTGGTAGATCATGAATGCGTGTCAGGTTGGGCGATGGGAACAATCGTGGCTGAACGCCTTCCGCGCGGAAGCCCGGGCGATCCATACGACCGGATCGCCTGGCCGGCTGGCGCGTGCGCGGAGGCGGCTGCCATTAATTGATATATTCGAACAGCGTAACGACCTTGGTTACGCCACTTGTGGTGCGTGCAATTTCAGTGGCGATCCTGGCTTCATCTTGCGTGACCAGTCCCATCAAATAGACGATGGCGGCTTCCGTCACAATTTTTATTTTGGTGCCCGGCACTTTTTCGTCCCGCAACATGCGCGCCTTCACCTTGCTGGTGATGGCCGTATCGTTTGCATCGGACGTCAGCGAAGTGATTCCCGATACACTCAGTTCGTTGTACACGGCACGCACATCCGGAACGCCTTTGACGATTTCGCCGGCACGCGTGCGGATGGTTTCGTCCTGAACCTGGCCCGTGAGCAGCACCTGACGGTTATAGCTGGTGGTGGAAATGTTGCCGGCATTTTTTGGGAAGGCTTCGCTCAGGCGGTTTCGCGCGCGGAGTTCGATTTCCTGGTCGCCCACGAATACGCCCGTGGTGCGACGGTCAAGTGCGACTGCGGTTCCTGTTGCGGCGGCGCCCCCCAATACGGCAGTAGCGCAACCTTGCAATTGGGACAGGACAAGACCGGCCACCGCGATTTGCATCAGTGTCTTCATTCTTCAGCTCCTAGTAAAACGCTGTCCACCCCATCGCAAATGCAATGGATGGCCAGCAGATGGACTTCCTGAATGCGCGCAGTGGATTCTGCGGGCACACACAGAAAGACGTCGTCTTCCTGCATTTGTTCCGCCATCCGTCCGCCGCTACGACCCGTCAGTGCAATGACATGCATGCTGCGGGCGTGAGCGGCAGCAACGGCATGTAATATATTGGGCGAGTTGCCGCTGGTGGAAATTGCCAGCAGGACATCTCCGGGCTGGCCCAGGGTCTTCACCTGACGCGCGAATACCTGGTCGTAGGCAGAATCGTTCGAAATCGCCGTCAGGGTTGAGGTGTCGGTTGTCAGCGCGATGGCCGCAAGCCCCGGCCGTTCCTGCTCGAACCGGTTGATCATGGCTGAAGCGAAATGCTGTGCGCCTGCTGCCGCGCCGCCGTTGCCGCAGGCAAGCACTTTCCCGCCCTGCGTAAAACAGTGCACCAGCAGGCGCGCGGTTTGCTCAATCGGCGGTGCGAGGAGGTCTGCGGCGTCGAGCTTGGCTTGGGCCGAGGCCTTGAAGTGACCGAGAATTCTGTCGTGTAAAGCCATGGCTAGCTCGAGTGTTTCATGAATTCGCGTGATGATCGCGCAGGATTGTGGTTCTCAGGGGCGCTTTGTGAGGGAGTGGCGTAGTTATTCATACGTCCGACCGAGTAAAGTTTCCATGAGAGGCACAAGACCAGCGAGGGCACGCGTTAATTTATGAGACATTTGAGCTTGAATTATCCCATATCGTCGAATGCATTTTTGATCCAGTCGGGACGGGTGTCGCCCGACAGCGCCACCACGTCGAAGCGGCAGGGCGGCAGCGTTTTCAGCGTGGTCAGATACTGGCGGGCAGCGGCGAGCAGTTTTTTCTGCTTGCCGGGCGTCACGCTGGCGGCGGCGCTGCCAAAGTCGCTGCGGCTGCGCAGACGCACCTCGACAAACACTCGTGTTGCGCCGTCCTGCATGATGAGATCGATTTCGCCGAAGCGGCAGCGCCAGTTGCGCGCAACCAACATCAGTCCGTTGGACTCGAGGAAGATTTCAGCCCGTTTTTCAGCGGATTGCCCGAGCAGGGTTTTCAACATCTGCGACAATGAAGGCCATGAATGAATCAGCCCATCATACCCGCCTGCCGCCCGCGCTTTACGTCGTCGCCACGCCGATCGGCAATCTGGGCGATATCACCCTGCGCGCAATCGACACGCTGAAATGCGCGGACCGCGTGGCGGCTGAAGACACCCGTGTGTCGGGGCAGCTGCTCGCCCATTTTAATATCGCCAAGCCGATGACCTCCATACGCGAGCACAACGAACGCGAGGCGGCCGCCAAGGTGATCGCGTGGATCGTCGCAGGCGAGGCGGTGGCCTACGTGTCGGATGCGGGCACGCCCGCGGTATCCGATCCCGGCGCGCGGCTGGTGGCGGCGGTGCGTGCGGCGGGGTTGACCGTGGTGCCGATTCCCGGCGCCTCCGCGGTGACCACGGCGCTGTCGGCGGCCGGGGTCGAATCGGGGACGTGGCTGTTTCACGGCTTTTTGCCGCCCAAATCCGGCGTCCGCCGCGCGCAGCTGCAAACGCTTGCGGCCTTGCCGGGCGCGCTGGTGTTTTATGAAGCGCCGCACCGCATCGAGGAGACGCTGGCCGATATGGCGGCGGTGCTGGACGGCGCGCGTGCCGTCACCCTGGCGCGCGAGCTGACCAAGCGCTTCGAGACCATCGTCACCCTGCCGTTGCGCGACGCCCCGGCCTGGCTGGCCGCCGACCCCAACCATGTGCGCGGCGAATTCGTGGTCATCGTCCATCCGCCCGCGGCTGCGGCCGCGGTGGTCGACGCCGAAGCGATGCGGGTGCTCGACGTGCTGCTGGCCGAGCTGCCGCCGACCCTGGCGGCCAGGCTTGCGTCGAAGATCACCGGGCGCAGCAAGGCCGATCTTTATAAAATGACCCTGGCATTAAAGCCGCAAGATCAGGAAGACGCATGACCGATACCCTCATCCTCGCTCGCCCCGACGACTGGCACATCCATTTTCGCGATGGCGCCGTCATGCAAAGCGTGCTGCCCGACACCGCGCGCGTGTTCGGTCGCGCCATTGCGATGCCCAACCTCACCCCCCCCGTCGTAACGGTGGCGGAGGCAGCCGCGTATCGTGATCGTTTGCTGGCCGCAGCGGCGGGCGCCGCGTTCGAGCCGCTGATGACGCTCTATCTCACCGACAATACGCAGCCCGACGAAATCCGCCGCGCGCGCGCAAGCGGCTTTGTGCATGCGGTGAAGTACTACCCGGCCGGTGCGACGACGAATTCCGATTCCGGTGTAACCGACCTCGCCAAGGCCTATCCGGCGATAGCGGCGATGGAGGAAGCGGGAATGCCGTTGCTGCTGCACGGCGAAGTGGTCGATTCCGGTATCGACGTGTTCGACCGCGAGGC
>NCIF01000085.1 GCA_002256785.1 Hydrogenophilales bacterium 17-61-9 | reverse complement strand
TCAGGGGTCAGGGGTCAGGGGTCAGGGGTCAGGGGTCAGGGGTCAGGGGTCAGTTTTTAGAATTCGCGGCCTTTGGCCGCTCATCCCCTGAATCCTGAACCCTGGCCCCTGAATCCAGCCCACTCAACCGCCGCCGACCGCAACGACGATTTCCAGGCGGTCTCCGCTGACCAGGCATGTATCGGCATGCTGGCTGCGCGGGACGATTTCGCCATTTTTCTCGATGGCGATGCGCTTCCCGGCCAGGTCCAGCGACGCGATCAGTTGGGCGAGGGTAAGCGGTGCAGGAAAAGTACGGGGCTCGCCATTGATGACCAGTTCAATCACAATTCACTTCTTTTCTATCCGGCGGACATGAGTTTCAGTATCATCCCGGATTCTACCCTGAAGCACTCCGATGGGCATGAGGGTACACATGGCCTTATCTGTCACATACCAAGCGGGCGTCGTATAGAGGCATTACCTGAGCTTCCCAAGCTCATGAGGAGGGTTCGATTCCCTTCGCCCGCTCCAAATACCGTTCTGGAACCCGCCCGAGCGAGCGCTGTTCCAGCCTGCCAGCCAGCCAAGCGAGTCCCCGGCCCCGCAAAATATTCTCTGTCATGCGCTCAAGTTCTTGCCACGCTGACCGATAGTGCTGTTATGCGGTTTAGTGTCTGAATTTCGACACTTCCGTCGACCACCGAACAGGGCAAACCCGCCGCGAGGCGGGGACGCAAAGTCACCGGTCTCATTTCGCCCATGGCGTTGAGACAGCGGGACTGCCGGTAGACTCCGGTCAAGCACTCCCTTTCCAGATCGGCCAGCCGCACACCCGTAAGATGCCTTTAATGGAGTGCGAGATGTCTGAAAACTCAGTCGTAGTAAACCTCAATCAATACGAGCGTTCACGCCGGCCGCAGGTTGCACCCGAGTCGCTGGCCATGCTGCATGACAGCCGCGATTTGTTGATTGAGGGCGCAACCCGTGCGCTTACCCGTCAAACAGAAGCAATGGAAAACGCTTTGCTGGCCCTGGCTGAGCGGTCCCCGTTGCTGGATACGCGCAATGCCTATTACAGCGCCCAGAACCTTCTGAACAAACAGGCCAACGAATTGCTGAGCGCCTGCAAGGATGCGTATTACCAGGCATTCGACAAATTCACCCACACCGGCGACAAATCATCGGGCGGCGACCTTCTGGAGCTATCGCTGATCGGCGATCAGGATTTTGAGCTCACGCTGGCGCTCGACAAGGCCACATCGCGGTTGCGTTACAACTGCGCCGAAGAAATGGTTGCGCTGGATGCACGCTTTGGGACGTTGGCAGGTCGCACCGACCTTTCCGAGAATGACAATCCACTGGCTCCCCGTGCATTGTGCAGCGCCCTGCTCGATGGTTTTGCCGGCATGCAATTGACCCCGACTGCGCAGGTCGTGCTCCTGAACCAGTTTGATCTGGTGCTGACCACAGAGCTTGCGCACATCTACCAATCCATCAACCAATACCTGGCAGACCGCCTCGTGCTGCCGGACCTTAAAGTCGGCATGAAAAGCCGGCCACGCAATACGGCTGCGGCCTCAGGCAGCACGACTCGAGGCGGCTCCACGCCGGCGCAGGGTGAGCCGGGCAACGATATGTTCAAACTGTTCGAGCAAATCGCGGGCAGCTCAGGATTGGCATCAGGCGGACGATCAGCCGGCTTGAGCGGACTGAACCTGCTTGATTCGCTCAGCCAGTTGCAAATGGGCGGATTGGTATTGCCCGATGGCGGCCGGTTTGAGCTCCCCTTGCTGGAAGTGGCTGCCATTCATAATGTGCTGCGCAACCTGCAACACAGTCCGGTCATGCAATCCGCAACCCCTCTCGATGCTGTTCTGGTCGATGCGGTTGCCATGGTGTTCGACGTTGTTTTTGAAGATGCCGCCATTCCCGACCACCTCAAGGCCCAAATTGCACGGCTGCAGATTCCCGTGCTTAAGGCCGCCATGCTGGACCGTAACTTTTTCTCGCAGACGAACCACCCGGTACGCCGGATGCTGGATGCGATCGCCACGCTTTCTGTTCACCTGCCCGATAACGAAGCCGGACATGCGCGTTTGGAACTCATATCCGGAATCGTCAGCCGGGTAATCGATAATTTCGAAAAAGACGTGGCTGTTTTCGACTCGGCTGCGGTTGAACTCGAAGAGCTGGGCGCCAAGCTGGAAGTGGCGCTGGAAGAAACGGCTGAAGTCAGCCTGCAACCGGAAATCATTCAGATCAAGCAATCGGAACGCACCGAAATCGCGCCGGTCATCGTGCATGACTTTATCAACCGTGCCCTCAAGGACCAGCCAATAGCCGCAGCTGCATGTGAATTTTTGCGCCGCGACTGGGCACAATTGCTTACGACGGATTACATCAGCGAAGGCGAGCAGGGCGCGCATTTCAACAGTCATGTCGAAACCATGCGTGAACTCGTATGGAGCGTGCAGCCAAAAGCCGACATGGATGCGCGGCTGATGCTGGTGCGCATTTTGCCGGGGCTGCTGAAACGCCTGCGCGAAGGCGTCGCCGAAATCGAATTGCCTGCCAAGCTCAGTGAGCGTTTCTTCGCAAATCTTGTCATCCTGCACGCCAACGCGGTGCGCCCCAATGCGCAACCTGTACCGCTCCCCGAAATAACCGCTGAGGAAATTGATGAAATAGCCGTCATTCCCGCGACGAAATCGCCCGCAAATGAGGCCGCCCAGGAAAGTTCGATTGCGCCAGAAATTGAAGACGAATCCACCCAGCGGGCGCGCGATCTGGGCAAGGGCGAATGGATCGAATTTCATTACGATGACGGCACCTTCCGCTGGGCGCGTCTAGGCTGGGTCGGCGGCGTCAAAAACACGTATCTTTTCTCGGATCAGGACGGCATGAACAGCTTCTCCATCAGCCTGCATCGTTTGGCCGACAAGTTACGGCGTGGCGAAGCCGTGCTGGTTGAACGCAAATCCATCACGGAGTCGGCATTCGGCAAGCTGATGAAAATGTTCCGGAGCAAACTCGGCCACGCTTGAAGCCGCGAGTATCGACACCCCCACCGGATGGCGTCCGCTCACGCATTTCGCGTGATACAAACACCTTTATTGGTTCGGCTACCCACCTCGGCAACAGCCTTTAACAATGCTACCCTGCCGGGGTGAACTCCTTTGCATCCCGCATTATCCGATGGCAGCGCCAGCATGGCCGCCACACCCTGCCCTGGCAGAGCGTGGTTGTTGACGACTTGTCGTCTTTACAACCACGGCCTACCCCTTGCGGGCAGGGCAGTCATGACGCCTATCGAATCTGGCTGTCTGAAATCATGCTGCAGCAGACCCAGGTTGCCACGGTCATCCCCTACTTCGAACGCTTTCTGGCGCGATTCCCCAGCCTGCCGCTGCTGGCTGAGGCGCACGAGGATGAAGTGCTCGCACTCTGGAGCGGGCTGGGGTATTACAGCCGCGCGCGCAATCTGCATGCGGCGGCACGGATTGTCGCTGAAAAACACGGCGGGCAATTTCCAGCCGCGCTCGATGACATTTCTCGACTCCCCGGTGTGGGTCGCTCCACCGCTGCTGCCGTGGCGGCCCTCGCCTTTGGCCAGCGCTGCGCCATCCTCGACGGTAACGTCAAACGTGTGCTGGCACGCCACGGCGGCATTTCCGGATGGACCGGCGACAAAAAAATAGAGGCCGCCTTATGGCAATTGGCGGAAGCACGGTTGCCGGCCGCATCCATCGAGGCCTATACCCAGGGCATGATGGATCTCGGCGCATCAATCTGCAGCCGGAATCAGCCCGCCTGCCATCGCTGTCCGGTCAGTGCCGATTGCATTGCCCATACCCGGCATCGCACGGCTGAACTGCCCACGCCGCGCCCAAAAAAGGTTTTGCCCGAAAAGCAGATCCAAATGCTGCTCCTGATTGACCGGGGCGAGATATTTCTTGAAAAACGGCCTGCACGCGGTATCTGGGGTGGCCTATGGAGTCTGCCCGAACTCGACTTTAATGCCGACCCCGTTGCCCATTGCCTTCTGCATTTCGGCGTTGGCACGCTTGAGCAGCAGCCGTGGGCTCAACTCGCACACAGCTTCACCCACTTCAAACTGGAAATTCAAGCGACCCGGCTCCACCCGGCAACCCGCCCGCCCGCCCAGCCCGGTCAAATATGGCTTTCCAAAGCAAGCGCGCTGGATGCTGCGCTGCCCGCCCCTATACGCAAACTGGTTTTGATGACTGAACACGCCTGAGCCGCGAGCAACATGTAAACAAGGGTAAACAATGCGCCATGAAACTGGCCGTATCTGGAGAGGGTGCTATAAATACAGGCACATTGTTCAGCAGGGTGATTAGCTATGGACAGATTATCCACTTCGCCCGGCACAGCCGTTTTCGACCTTGATGGCTTCCTGCTCGACCCCTCCATGTGGAGCGAGGGTCTTGCTGCCCACATTGCGCAAAATGACGGTTTAGGCGAACTCAGCAAACTGCAGATTGATTTGCTGGTTGCCTTGCGCCGGGAGTTTTCCAAACATGGAACAGTCACGGCACTCAGCCACGTCTGTCATCTCACGGGGCAAAATGGCGACTGCATGCACCAGCTGTTTCCCAATGCGCGAGAAGCCTGGCGGGTAGCGGGATTGCCCAATCCGGGCGAGGAAGCCAAAGCGTATATGTGATCCATCGGAAGCGAACGCCCACGCGGCAGCGTAACCGCGCTGGCCAAACCGAAGGCACTCGCGCTCACCAACGTAGACAAGTCAGCTCCCCCACCCATTCAGGCTGCCTCGCTTCAACAAATGCCTACCCAGCAAGGCGCACGGGGTCTACGCGGGCGCGCGCAATTGCCTCGCAGCCATTTTCAGCGGTCCCGAGCAAAAACGTCGGCCCAAGCAGCGGGTGCGGTACATTGCCCCGTTCCGGGCTGAATCCCCGGCGCGCCCATGCCATTGCAGCACGAACCTATTGCTTCGCACGCCTTTCTCCTTCAACAGACACATCTTGCCGTCAGGCCAACCCATTGCGCCGCCCGGAATCCGGTAAAATCCTGCTTTTCCATTTGCAAAGAGATTTCTCACCATGTCCATGGCCGACCGCGATGGCGTCATCTGGTACGACGGCAAGCTTGTACCCTGGCGCGACGCCACCACCCACGTTCTCACCCACACCCTGCATTACGGCATGGGCGTTTTCGAAGGCGTGCGCGCTTACAAGGCAGAACAGGGCACGGCGATTTTCCGCCTGCAGGAACATACCGACCGGCTGTTCCGCTCGGCCCATATCCTCGGCATGAAGCTGCCGTTCGACAAGGCCACGATTTACGAAGCGCAGCGCACCGTGGTGCGCGAGAACAATCTGGAATCCGGCTATCTGCGTCCGATGGCTTTCTTTGGTTCCGAAGCCATGGGCATCTCGGCCAAGAATCTGTCGGTGCACGTCATCGTTGCCGCCTGGCCGTGGGGAACCTATCTGGGGCAGGAAGCGCTGGATCGCGGCATCCGGGTGAAAACCTCGTCGTTCTCGCGCCACCATGTCAACATCACCATGTGCAAAGCCAAGGCCAACGGCAACTACATGAACTCCATCCTCGCGCACAAAGAGGCCGAGATGGACGGTTACGACGAGGCGCTGCTGCTGGACGTCGACGGTTTCGTGGCGGAAGGCTCGGGCGAAAACATCTTCATCATCCGCAACGGCAAGCTCTACACGCCGGACCTGACTTCCGCGCTGGAAGGCATCACCCGCGACACCATCATCCAGCTAGCTGACGAAATTGGTCTCCAACTGGTTGAAAAGCGCATCACCCGCGACGAAGTGTATTCGGCCGACGAAGCCTTCTTCACCGGTACCGCAGCCGAAGTCACGCCGATCCGCGAACTCGACAACCGGGCAATCGGCGAAGGCACGCGCGGCCCGCTCACCACCCGGCTGCAAGCGATGTATTTCGACTGCGTGCATGGTCGCACGGCCCATCACACCAACTGGCTCACCCCGGTTAAATAAGCGAGCACCGCATGAGCGAACGGCACGACAATACCCAGCGCGTCATCGAAGTCACCGAAACCGATCTGCCCCTGCACTGCCCGATGCCGCAGCATGCAGACTGGAATGCGCATCCGCGCGTGTATTTGCCGATCGAGTCGCGCGGTGATGCGCTGTGCCCATATTGCGGCACGCTTTATCGCCTGAAAGGCAAACCCAGCGGCAGCTCGCATTGAGGCGTCGGCGCACCCTACCAAGCTGACACAGGTGACCGCACCCGTGTTTACGCCACGATTGCAGCCATTTACCGAAGAAAAGCAGGCCCTACCGGCAAAGATCGCGGAATAGGCGCCGTCGCTTTTTTGGCGGGGCTGTCGAAGCCCCAACAGCAGACGCTGGATATGTCTGCTCCCATCCCATTCCTGCTGCGCCCAGACGGGCGCCCTGCCGATCCAGAGACTGGAACAGAACTTGCTGATGAACAAGGCAAGCCCTGACCTACTCTGGTGTCCGCCATGAATCTGTCCAACCCCCGTAACGCACTCGCGCTCCTGCTGCTGCTTGGGCTGACCGCCCCCGCGCATGCACTGCCGCTCACGCCGCAATATGCGGGTTTCTATGAAAATGGCGATGGCGCCAACAGCCGTTGAACTGTAAATCACCGACGATTGATGCGGAAATTTTTGCGAGAAGAATAATGAATAATGCAGTTCCGTATAGACCGCTTGAACCGCGCCAGACCCTGCTGGCGGCCGTATCCCCAGGTTCACTACTGCTTGCCGCAACCGTATTCCTGATGGGATGTTACGTCTCCGGCTTCGCCCATGCAGGGGCCTGGGTCCAAGAGGAGGGAAACGGATTGGCCGTCACCACCTTGAAGCGATACCAAAGCGATCGCTACTGGGACCAGAATTCGAATCTGAAGCGTTCCTCCAAATACAGCAAGCTTGAGATCAATCCATTTTTCGAATACGGCGCCACTCCAGATTTCACCGTCGGCTTCAATGCCTTTCTGAATCAGGTCGAAGTCGCGGGCGAGGGACGCAGTCTCGGGTTGGGAGATGTCGAGGTATTCGGTCGCCACCGCATTTGGCAAGGTGAGCAAAATATAGTTTCTGCGCAGTTGTTACTCAAGATCCCGGAACTGGGAGGACGCCACGCCCCGCCCCTTGGCGGAAACCAGTATGACGTAGAGGCGAAGCTGCTGTACGGACGGTCTGGTCAGTGGAGTCCGGCCGACGAATCGGAATGGTATTTCAACCTGGAGACCGGGGTGCGCAAGCGGTTTGGTGCACCAGCGGACGAGTTACGTCTTGACTGGCTATATGGCTGGCGAAGCGGCAACAAGCGATGGGAAATCGAACTCAAGCAAGAAAACATCATTGCACTTCAAAGAGGTGGCGCAGGAGACGTCAGGTGGTCTGACTACGACTTGCACAAGCTGTCACCCAGTGCCCGTTACTGGGTCGGACGTGACTGGGCTGTTCAGGGAGGCCTCTCCCTCGATATTGCCGGTAGAAAGGCAGGCCAGGGCATCGGCCCCTTCGTGGCGCTATGGATGAGGTTCTAGCAATGAACAACCTGATGGAACTGGAAAATGCGGCTGTGGTGGCGCAAGAAATCGACAAATCCACTGCTGACCGATTTATTGCACCGGACCCAAGATCCACGCAATTACTAGGAGCGTTTCTAGTCAAGGAGGGGCTGGCAAACCGGCAGGAAATCGATGCCGCAATGGCCATGCAAAGACTAAACGGCGGCCGTCTGGGCGAAATCCTGCAGGCTCAGCTGGGTATCCGCGCCCTGGACTATTACAAGGCGCTTGCGCGCTACTATGGCCTCGATTTCGTCGATTTGCTGGCCGACAAACCGGACTCAAAACTGGTGCTCGACTCGGAGCGGGATATCTACATCCGGGAGCTTGTGTTGCCATTCAAGCAGAAGTCTGGCCGCTATACCGTTGCGACGGCTGACCCTTCGGATCGGGTGTTCCAGCTTATTCGCACGCGATGGGGCGAAAACGCTCGCATTGTCGTCACGTCCAAATTCGACATCTTTTGGACGATTCAGAAAGCCTTCAACGTAAATTATACGCACGAGATCATCAACGAACTCTACGAAAAAGCCCCCGAGAAAAGCGCTTTCAAAACATTTACCAAAGCGCAAAAAGCCACTGCGGCTGCCTTACTCGTTGGATTTTTCGCTTTGCTCTACATACACCACCCCACTGCATCGATTCTCGCCAACGCGGTACTTACCTTGTCCGTCACGGCGGCACTGGCATATAAACTGCTGTTTGCCGTAATCGGCTTGTCGATTCCGATTCGCCCTCAAAAAGCCGACGCGGATGAGATGGACGTGCACAGTTTGCCGGTTTACACCATTCTCGTGCCCATGTTCCACGAGAAACGGGTGACGATCGAATACCTGACGAAAAACCTGCAGAAACTGGATTACCCAACCCACAAGCTGGACATCAAGCTCGTCCTGGAAGCGGATGATCTCGAGACGATCAATATTGCCAAGGCGCTTCACCTTCCGTCCCGGTTCGAAATCGTTCTGGTTCCCCCCAGCGAACCGAGGACCAAACCCAAAGCCTGCAACTACGCGCTGAAATTTGCGCGCGGTGAATACGTGACCATCTTCGATGCTGAAGACCATCCGGATCCTTATCAGCTCAAACGGGTGCTCAAGACATTCGGCAAAGGAGACGCAAAACTGGCATGCGTGCAGTGTGCGCTCAATTACTACAATAGCCGGGAAAACTGGCTTACAAGAATGTTCAGCATGGAGTACACGTTCTGGTTCGACCTGATGCTTCCAGCCATGAGCAAACTGAGTCAACCCATCCCGCTCGGAGGAACCAGCAACCACTTCAGGACGGAGTTTTTAAAAAACATGGTGGCATGGGATCCGTTCAACGTTACCGAGGATGCCGACTTGGGCATTCGCATGAGCCGGCTAGGCTACGAATCCAAGGTATTGCCATCGACGACATACGAGGAAGCCACGTCACGGGTTATCCCATGGATCAAGCAACGAACCCGGTGGATGAAGGGATATATGCAGACCTACCTCGTCCACATGAGACAACCTGTATGTCTGTATCGCGAGTTGGGGCTCAAAGGCTTCCTCGGATTCCAACTTTTCGTCGGTGGTGCGATTTTCGCGAACCTGACTAATCTGATTCTGCTGATTGTCTTTGGGTTGACGCTGGGACTTGGCGCAAGCTTCACATCCTATCTGTTTCCGTCGCCAATATTTGAAGTCGCCTGGTTCAACTTCGTTGTCGGAAATTTGCTTCTGATGCTGCTGAACCTTCTTGCCATCTGGCGCCGGAGAATGTTCGACCTCATCCCATTTGTGCTCACTGTACCCGTGTATTGGCTGCTTGCGAGTATCGCCACTTACCGGGCGCTATATCAGATTTTTTTCAAGCCAAGTTATTGGGATAAAACCGAGCACGGTATCAGCAAGGTGAATCGCACCGATTTACATGACTAGACCAGAGGTGCTGCACCACGCCTCGCCGCTTCAGACTGGCGGATTCCCCACGCCTACGCGCACGCCGTCCGCCATCCTGCATTAGGGTATTGCGGCGGCGCCTTTGCTAAACTCGGCGCCATGCCTCCCCATAAAACCCAGGCGTACCGCGCCCCCATCTGGCTGCCCGGCGGCCACCTGCAAACCATCTACGCCAGCGTGTTTTTCCGTATTCCAACCGTCGCTTACCGGCGCGAGCGGCTGGAACTGGCTGACGGTGATTTCCTCGACTTTGACTGGGTAGACGGGATCGCGGGCGCCCCTGTAGTGGTGCTGTTCCACGGCCTGGAAGGCAGTGCCGACAGCCATTACGCGCGCAAGCTCATGGCCGTGGTCAGGGCGCGCGGATGGCATGGTGCAGTGGCGCACTTTCGCGGCTGCTCGGGCGAGGACAACCGGCTCCCGCGCGCCTATTTCGCGGGCGACAGCGAAGACATCGAATACATCCTGCGTCACGTCAAATCACGGCACCCCGACGCGCCGGTTTATGCCGTCGGCGTCTCGCTCGGCGGCAACGCACTGCTGAAATGGCTGGGCGAACAGGGCGCCCGCGCATGCGGACTGGTCGAGTGCGCAGCCGGTGTTTCGGCGCCGGTCGATCTGACTGCCGCCGGCAACGCGCTGGACCGGGGTTTCAACCGCCGCGTCTACACGGCCCGCTTTCTTGTCACGCTGAAGAAAAAAGCCTTGAAAAAGGCGCGCCAATTCCCCGGCATGCTGGATGCCAGGGCCATTTCGGCGGCCGCCACATTCCGCGAATTCGACACCCTGGTGACGGCGCGTCTTCACGGTTTTCGGGATGCCGAGGACTACTGGCTCAAGGTGTCGTCGAAGCCCCTGCTGAAATCGATCGCTGCCCCCACCCTGATCATCAATGCGAAGAATGATCCTTTTCTGCCGGCCTCTGCCTTGCCGACGGCCGCTGACATTTCGCCCGCCATCACAATCGAGCAACCTGCAACCGGCGGCCATGTCAGTTTCCCCTCCGGGCCTTTTCCCGGCAATCTGGACTGGCTGCCGCGGCGCTTGATGCAGCATTTCGACACACAGCACAGGTAGAATCAACGCATACTCATTCAAGGAGCGCATCGTGGAAATCCCCAAGGAAATCTTCAAGGCCTACGACATCCGCGGCATCGTCGGCAAGACTTTTACAGCAGAAATCGTCGAGGCCATCGGCCACGCCATCGGCTCCGAAGCGGTCGCGCGCGGGCAGAAAGATATCTGCATCGGACGCGACGGCCGCCTGTCGGGGCCGGACATGGCCGCGGCACTGGCGCGCGGCATCCGCAAGGCCGGCATGGGGGTGAGCG
>NCIF01000084.1 GCA_002256785.1 Hydrogenophilales bacterium 17-61-9 | reverse complement strand
GATTCTCAACACGTTGTTTTCCTGGTTGGTAAACGCGGGCTATCTGGCGGGCAATCCGTTGTCGCTGTCCCGGCAGCGGCAACGCAAAGCCAAGCCACGGATTACCCGCTACCTCGACCAAGATCTGTGGCAAGAGGTAAAAGTAAGCATTGGATCAATGCCCCAGGAAACGGATCGGGAACGTGAGCACTACTTTCGGGTGCGGTGGCTGTTTTCTTTGCTTTATATCTGCGGACTTCGGATCTCCGAGGTCACTGAGAATGCGATGAGCGGATTCTTTTGCCGACGCGACAAGGATGGTGAGGAACGCTGGTGGTTGGAAGTCACGGGTAAGGGTGACAAGACGCGGATCGTGCCAGCCACCAACGAGTTGATGGTTGAGCTGACCCACTACCGTCGTGAAAACGGGCTGACGCTCTTCCCTCTTTCAGGGGAATCCACTCCCCTCCTCCTGCCGATCGGTGGTAAGCACCGGTCGCTGTCGCGGGGCGCGGTACATCTAATCGTCAAAGAGGTTTTCGAGCGCGCAGCCAAGCGAATCGAGGAGCGTGGATCCGATTTTGTGTCCAGAGCACAATTGCTTAGAGCAGGCTCGGCACATTGGATGCGGCATACCGCTGGCACGACAATGGCTGGCAGTGACATGGATCTCCGACATGTCCGTGACAATCTTGGCCATGAATCAATTTCCACCACAAGTAAGTATCTCCATTCCGAGGATGATCAACGCCACAAGGAAACGGAGGAGAAACATAGATTGAGTTGGTAGCCGTTCGAGACAGGACGTGTCAATTAAATCATCTATATCATCATGACTGTATCCGGCCATTCCATACAGTGGGACAGACTAAATTGAATGACCCCTTCAGCATAGGCCTCCATGAAACATTGATCCATTTACGGCTTCTTGCGGCGGCGCATCAGCCTGTAGGCCGCCGGCACGACGAACAGTGAGAGCAAAGGCGCGCTGAGCATACCCCCTACCATGGGCGCAGCGATGCGGCTCATCACCTCGCTGCCGGTACCAGTGCCCAGCAAGATGGGCAGCAGGCCGGCCACGATCACTGCCACCGTCATGGCCTTGGGTCGCACGCGTTGCACCGCGCCTTCGCGAATAGCGTCGATGAGGTCAGCCTCGCCGGTTTTGCCGGTTTCCTTTTTCGCGTCCCAGGCATTTTTCAGATACAGCAGCATGATGACGCCGAACTCGGCCGAGACCCCAGCCAGCGCGATAAAGCCGACGCCGGTGGCAATCGACAGTTGGTAATCCATAGCATAGAGAAACCACACACCGCCGGTCAGTGCAAACGGCAGCGTGGCCATGATGAGCACGGCTTCGTCGAACCGACTGAAGGTGAGATAGAGCAGCACGAAAATGATGAGCAGCGTGGCGGGAACGACGAGCTTGAGTCGCTTGTTGGCGCGTTCCATGAACTCGAACTGGCCGGAATACGCCAGGCTCATGCCGGGTTCGAGCTTGACCTTGTAGGACACTGCGGCCTGAAGATCGGCGACAGTGGACGCCAGGTCGCGTCCGCGCACGTCGACATAGACCCAGCCCGAGGGCCGCGCATTCTCGCTTTTGAGCATCGGCGGGCCGTCGGTGAGCTTGACGGTGGCCACCGTGCCGAGCGTGATCTGGCTGCCGTTGGGGGTGAGGATGGGTAGTGCGGCGAGCTTGGCAGGTGTGTCGCGCCATTCGCGCGGGTAGCGCACGTTGATCGGATAACGCGCCAGGCCTTCGACCGTCTCGCCGATATTTTCACCACCGATGAGATTGGCCACCACCGACTGCACATCACCGATGTTCATGCCATAGCGCGCGGCGGCGGCACGATCGATGTCGACGTCGATATAGCGTCCGCCGGTAAGCCGTTCGGCCAGAGCAGATGACACCCCGGGCACGGTCTTGGCAATGCGTTCGACATCCTGCGCGATGCGGTCGATATCGGCCAGATTGCTGCCGGCGACCTTGACCCCGACCGGACTCTTGATGCCGGTGGCGAGCATGTCGATGCGGTTGCGGATCGGCGGAATCCAGATGTTGGCGAGCCCCGGTACCTTGACTGCTTTGTCCAGTTCATCGACCAGCTTGTCGGGCGTCATGCCCGGGCGCCATTGTTCGCGTGGCTTGAATTGGATAATGGTCTCGAACATTTCCAGCGGTGCCGGATCGGTGGCGGTTTCTGCGCGACCGGCCTTGCCGTGGACGCTAGCCACTTCAGGCACGCTCTTGATCAGGCGGTTGGTTTGCTGCAACAGCTCGGACGCCTTTTGCGCCGACAAGCCCGGCAAGGCCGATGGCATGTAGAGCAGATCGCCCTCGTCCAGCGGCGGCAGGAATTCGCCACCCAAACGGCTGACGGGCCACAGCGCAGTGAGAAAAACCAGCACAGCTGCCACCAGCGTCAGCTTGGGATGCCTGAGCACGGCATCCAGCAGCGGCTGGTAGATGCGGATGAGCCCACGGTTAAGCGGGTTCTTGTTCTCATCGGGAATCTTGCCGCGGATCCAGTACCCCATCAGCACCGGAATCAGCGTCACCGACAAGCCGGCCGCGGCCGCCATGGCATAGGTCTTGGTGAAGGCCAGCGGACCAAACAGGCGCCCTTCCTGCGCCTCCAGCGTGAACACCGGAATGAAGGACAGCGTGATGATCAACAGCGAAAAGAACAGCGCCGGGCCCACCTCGCAGGCCGCATCGGTCACCACTTTCCAATGGGTGTCGCCGACCAGTTTTTCGCCCGGATGCGCATGATTCCAAGCCTCGATTTTCTTGTGGGCGTTTTCGATCATCACCACCGCCGCGTCGACCATGGCGCCAATGGCGATGGCAATGCCGCCAAGCGACATGATGTTGGCGTTGACCCCCTGCTGACGCATGATGATGAAAGCGATCAACACCCCCAGCGGCAACGAAACGATCGCCACCAGCGATGAGCGCAGATGCCACAGGAACAGCGCACACACCAGCGCCACCACGACGAATTCCTCGATCAGTTTGCTGGTCAGATTGTCGATCGCGCGGTCGATCAGCTTGCTTCGATCGTAGGTCGGCACGATTTCCACGCCGGGTGGCAGGCTGGCCTTGAGCGACTCAAGCTTGATTTTGACGGCGGCAATCGTCTCGCGCGCGTTCTTGCCCGAACGCAACACCACAATGCCGCCGACCGCTTCACCCTCACCGTTGAGTTCGCCGATGCCGCGTCGCATCTCGGGCCCAAGCTGGATATGCGCCACATCGCCCAGGCTGACCGGCGTGGTGCCGGCCAGTCGCAGCGGGATATCGCGAAAGTCGGCAATGTTCTGGAGATAGCCGCTGGCGCGTACCATGAACTCGGTTTCGGCCAGTTCCAGCACGGCACCGCCGGTTTCCTGGTTGGCCGAGCGTATCACCTTGATCACCTCTTCATGCGTAATGCCAAAGCTGGCGAGTTTCACCGGATCGAGCACCACCTGGTATTGCTTGACCATGCCGCCGACGGTGGCCACTTCGGCCACGTTGGGCAGGGTTTTCAGCTCGTACTTGAGAAACCAGTCCTGCAAGGTACGCAGCTGTGCCAGATCGTGCTGGCCGGTGCGGTCGACCAGTGCGTACTGATAAATCCAGCCCACCCCGGTAGCGTCCGGGCCCAATGCCGGCGCGGCGGTTTTCGGCAGCTTAGACTGAATCTGGCTGAGGTATTCCAGCACCCGCGAACGCGCCCAGTAGAGATCGGTACCGTCTTCGAATATGACATAGACGAAGCTGTCGCCGAAAAATGAAAACCCGCGCACTGTCTTCGCGCCCGGTACCGACAGCATGGTGGTGGCGAGCGGATAGGTGACCTGGTTTTCGACGATCTGCGGCGCCTGCCCCGGATACGCGGTGCGGATAATGACCTGAACATCGGACAGGTCGGGCAGCGCGTCGATCGGCGTGGTCTTCACCGACCAGATGCCCCAGGCCACGGTGAACAGCGTCGCCAGCAAGACCAGAAAGCGGTTGGCGACCGACCACTTGATAAGATGGGCTATCACTTGGCGCCTCCGGTCTAGTCGAGCTTTTCAACCAGCAGGCCTTCGTCGGTTTCACGCACGCCGGCACGCACCCGGTCGCCCGCCTTCAGGCCCTTGGCGAGTGTTGGGTTGGCCAGCGGAAACTCCATCGTCATGCCCGGCATCGACAGCGTTTTGAAGGGGCCGTGTGAAAGCGTCACGCTCGCATCGGAAATAGCATCGATCACGGCATCCGCCTCGTGCAACGCAACCGGCGCCGGCATCGCTGCGTATGAGTTGGATGCACGCGCCACTATCCCCTGCAGACTCGCTTCGGAATCGATCAGGAACTGGCCGCTGGCCACGATTTTCTGACCTTCGTCGAGACCGGACAAAATGACGGTGTCGGTGCCGGACTCGGGGCCAAGCATGACCTCGACCGGACGGTAGCGCCCCTCCGCTTCGGCCACGATGACAAGCGCACGGCGTCCGGTGCGGATCACCGCTTCGGTCGGCACGCGTAGCGCCGATTCACCGGCACCACTCTTGAGGCTGACCTGCGCGGACAAGCCCGGCCGCAGGCGACCGTCTGCATTGGGCAGTTCAACCCGAACCCTGAGCGCACGCGCGCTATCGTTTAACGTTGGCAACAGCGCAGTCACACGACCCTGCACCGGTTTGCCCGGAAACGCGGCAAAGGCGGCTTCGACGCTCTGGCCCACCCTGACGGCTCCGGCCAGGGCTTCCGGCACGGCCACATCGAGCCATACCGTGCCGATGCCGTTGATGCGAGCCAGGGTCTGGCCGGCCATCAGCGTCATGCCGGGACGCACGTCGAGCGACTGAATGACGCCGCCACGGGGTGTGGTAATCGAGATGCGGTTGCGAACCTTGCCGGTCCTTGCCACTTCACGAATCAGGCTCTCCGGCATGCCGCCCAGCTGCATCCGCTCGCGTGCCGCCTCTTCCAGCGAGGCGTCACCCAGCGCCTTGAGCGCCAGATATTCCTGTTGCAGCGCTGCCCATTCCGGCACCAGCAGTTCGGCGATGAAGGCACCGGAACCGATCACGTCATTGGGCGCCAGGCTCGCCACGCGTTCCACAAATCCACCGGTGCGCGCCTGCACGATGGCAATATCACGCTCGTTGAATTCGACAATACCGGTCGCCATCACACTCGAATCCAGCGGTGCGCGTGTGACAACGGCCAGGCGAATGCCCAGGTTCTGCGACACCCCCGGGCTGATTGAAACGGTCGATGCATCGCCGCCTTCGTCGGCGTATTTGGGCACCAGCTCCATGTCCATGAAGGGCGACTTGCCGGGCTTGTCGAACTTTTGCGTGGGCACCATGGGGTCGTACCAATACAGCACAGCGGGGCCGCTTTCATCCGTTTCGGCTGGCATGTCTGCCCCGCCGTCTGGCACACCATGTCTTTCCCACCACAGGCCAGCCGCAACTCCGACCGCGAGCAGCGCAACCACGACGAAGATGCCCAGGATGGTTTTTTTAATCGTTTGGCGGTTCATTCTTTTTCTCCAGACTGGGTGGGTTCGCTATAGGCGTAATGAAGACGCGCAGCCATTTTTTGGCGCTCGCCTTCGAGCGCGATGGCCATGAGTTCGGCATCGATGCGTTCGCGCCGCGCCATCACCAAGTCGACGAGTTCGCCCTTGCCGCCACGCCAGCCGGCCATTGCCAGGTCAACCTTCTCTCCGGTCAGCGGCAGTAGCACTTCACGCTGGCGCTTGACGGCCTTGTCGAGCCGCTGGTACTCGGCAAAATCGGTTTCAAGCATGGCTGCGTGCTCTCGCAGCACCGCTTCGCGCTCGGCATCAAGTCCTTCGCGTTCGGCGAGCCTGGCGGCGATCCTGGGGTCCTGCCGGGAGGCCGCAAACACCGGCAGGTCAAAACTCACCTGCACCATGGCCATGTCACCGAACTGCGCGCCACGTTTCGAATAAGCCATCTCCAGCGCCCAGTCCGGCTTCTTGTCAGCACGGGCTTCGGCCACCTCAGCATCCATCACGCGCACCCTGGCGTTGAATATCTCCAGTTCCGGGTGGCCATGCAGTGCGTGTTCGAGCGTGTCGCGGGCAATCGGCCAGTCGGGCACAGTGCCGCTTAATGGCGCCTCCGCACGCGGGCCCACCCAACGTTTGAGCGCGGCAATGGCTTTCTGACGGCGTGCGGCCAGCTCGTCCCGGCGGGCATCGATCATCGCGGTTTCCTGGCGCGATGCCACCGCGTCCAGTGCACTGCCCTTGCCGCCGGCAATGCGGGCCCGCACCGCCGCATCAAACAGGCGGTTTTCGGTGTCCAGTTCATCGATGCGGGCAAGCTGGCGCTCGATGGCATCGCGCGCAATCCAGGCCACGGCGGTTTCCCGCAGCACGCTGAGTCGGGTGATGTGCGTCTGCGTTTCGCTCAGCGCAACCCGCCCACGTGCGGCATCAACGCGTGCACCGCGTTTAGCGCCGTTGGGGAATTCCTGCATGACGCCAATGCGTTGCATGGTCATCGGTTCGCTGTCCAGGCTGAGGCGGTTGGCACCCTCGATGGGGACGTTATCGAGCCCCAGAGCCAGTCTGGGGTCAGGCAACGCGCCCGCCGGGATGGCCGCTTGGCGTGCAGCTTCGACCTGTGACCTGTCGGCGCGCAAAACGGGCGTTTCCCTGACGGCGATGGCCAAAGCGTATTCAAAGGTAAGGGGGTCTGCACATGCCGACTCGACAAGCGCAGAAAGCAATGCAAACGCAACAGCACAGCACAATGGGGACCGACTCGAACGGCCGGCCAATTGGGGAATAGCCATGTTTCAACTCCTCATGCGAAGGCGACGACCGAACCATGTGATGCAGTTCGGTTGCGCCAGATCACCGCACTACAGCCTGATCAGACTGACGTAGCGCAGCACTCGACACCAGAATCAGAGTTGGGCAGGTGGCCGCCAAGTGGCGGTCGGATCAAAAGTGAAGGCGATATCCGCAAGACGCGAGTACCAGGAGGACGCTGCCTGACTTTGTGGCAAACCCTCGTTTTCTGGGAACGGCAGGAACTGGCCCACAGAGGAGCAAAATTGTGCAGACTTGCAGGGTTTGCCCGTCTTGGTAGCTGTCTCGGCATCATTGCAGCAGTCGTGCATGGCATCTGCGTCCATCATGGCCATCGGCTCCATCGGGCATGGCACCTTGGGCACGACAAATTGCGCATATCCCTGAAGGGGCAGCGCAATGGAAAGCAAAACGAATAGGCATGTCCGAAAAAACCGCATACCTGAATCTAACGTGAGCCACCCTGCCAGACAAGAAATATTTGATTGGCAAGCCGAATTCGATGGCTCAATGGGCATTGTCATTCGCGCGCGCGATTTCCATAAGCGTTTCAAATGAATCACTGCCATCACTCACGTGGGCAAACAGGCGATCACACCAGCCAAGCGTGTTACGAAATGGAAACCTGTATTGGTGCTCGACATCAGCAGGCCGTGGAACGCTCCCATATTGGAAAGTATTATCAGTGCCCATGCTCGTCCTGCTCAACCGGATGCCTCCTTAAAAACAGAAACTCCGTCAGCAGGATAATCAGCATTACCGTTCCTGCCACAACAAGAACCAACGAGTCTGTTTTCAGCTTGATCCAGACAAATCCGGATAACACCACCAAGTCGAGAATAATCGCAGTCACCAGAATGCCTGTCTGCGCTTTGACCGCTTCGCGTAAATGGCGAAGCACACCCCAATGGACTGCCAGATCCATGATCAGGTAAAAAACAATGCCCAGTGCAGCAATACGGGTAATGTCAAAAAAAGCTGTAAGCATCAGGCCCAGCACAATGGTGTAAACCAGCGTGTGTTGACGAATGCTGCCAGGCATGCCGAAGTGACTATGCGGTATCAGTTTCATCTCGGTCAGCATGGCCAGCATGCGGGACACCGCGAAGATACTGGCAATGATTCCGCCTGCCGTGGCAATCATGGCCAGGGCCACAGTGAACCACAGACCCAGATCACCGGTCACCGGCCTTG
This sequence comes from Hydrogenophilales bacterium 17-61-9, assembly GCA_002256785.1. Classification (GTDB taxonomy): domain Bacteria; phylum Pseudomonadota; class Gammaproteobacteria; order Burkholderiales; family Thiobacillaceae; genus Thiobacillus. Next base: position 2,831 of record NCIF01000084.1, on the reverse strand, counting down.
CCGCTGCGGCCAAGGAGTAATTCCGGGTTTTGATGATTTCCTCAAGTGACAGATTGCTCGCCACAACCCATCCAACCAGCGAATAAATCACAACACACAATGAAATTGAAATGATGATGGCCAATCCAACATTCCGATGTGGATTTTTCAACTCTGAGCCGCTGTTGGTAATCGTTGTAAAGCCTTTAAATGCCAGAATCCCCAATGCCGTTGCACCGATAAATCCTGCAACGCCCGCATCCGACTTCCAGACAGTGAAGGTCACGTCGGTACTATCGGCGACCACGATTCCCACCAAACCGAACAGGATGATCCCACCGATCTTCACCACACCTAATGCGGATGCAACCCCTTCTATGATGCGGTTTCCGGAAAGATTCAGAAGAAAGGCGATTACGATCAGCGCGACACCAAGAATGGGAATCCACAGGTCCGTATTACTTACATCAAACAGCTGGAGTGTGTAAGCCCCAAATGTTCGTGCCAGAAAACTTTGGGCGATCACCATGGAAAAATACATCAACAAAGAAAAAAAGGCCGTCGGCAATGTTTTGCCATAAGCCTTGTTGAGATACATCGCAATCCCGCCTGCAGACGGATAGGCGTTAGACAACTTCACATAGGAGTACGCACTAAAGGCTACAACCACCGCTGCTGAAATGAAGGCAAAGGGAAAGAGTGCGCCGGCCATTTCGGCCATCTGTCCGGTCAAGGCGAAAATGCCCGCACCAATCATCACGCCCGTACCCAGCGCGACTGCCCCGGAGAGCGTCAAGCTATTTTTCTTGTAGTTCGAAGTTCGATCTTTTCCTTGATTCACGCATTTCACCCTTATTCATTTTGGCTGTTAACTGCTGCAGGCCCTTCGCATTGCTGCTGTTCAGTTTCTGTTTACAGCTCGACACGCCGCAGCCTCAGGGCATTGGTGATCACCGACACCGAGCTGAAACTCATGGCCGCCGCCGCGATCATGGGCGAGAGCAACAGGCCAAATACGGGATACAACGCTCCGGCAGCCAGCGGCACGCCCAACGCGTTGTAGATGAATGCGAAGAACAGGTTCTGGCGGATGTTGCTCATGGTGGCACGCGAAAGTTTTCTGGCACGCACAATGCCGCGCAGGTCGCCCTTGACCAGGGTCACGCCGGCGCTTTGCATCGCCACATCGGTGCCGGTACCCATGGCGATACCGACCTGGGCCTGAGCCAGGGCTGGCGCGTCGTTGATGCCATCGCCGGCCATGGCAACGATGCGTCCCTCAGACTGAAGCTGTTTGATCACGGCTGCTTTTTGATCCGGCAATACCTCAGCCTGGACCCGGTCTATGCCCAGTTTCGCTGCGACGGCCTCGGCTGTCTTGCGGCTGTCGCCGGTGAGCATGACGATCTCGATGCCTTCTTCGTGCAGCAGGCGAATCGCTTCTTCCGTGGTCGATTTGATCGGGTCGGCCACGCCGATGAGACCGGCGGCACGGCCATCGACGCCCAGCAGCATCACGGTCTGACCTTGTGCGCGCAGCACATCGGCTTGCGCTGGCAAGTCGCCTACTTCTATTCCCATATCCTGCAACAGTTTGAGATTGCCCAACGCAATCTTGCGGCCCGCCACCCCACCCGTCACGCCCTTTCCGGTGACCGATTGGAAATCATCTGATGATGCCAACTCGATACCACGCTTTTCAGCGCCACGCACGATGGCGGCGGCCAGAGGGTGTTCGCTGGAGCGCTCGAGACTGGCGGCCAGGTGCACGATTTCTGCTTCATCGAAACCCGCTGCCGGGGTGACGCTCACCAGTTCAGGATGGCCTTCGGTGAGGGTGCCGGTTTTGTCCACTACCAGCGTGTCCACCTTGCGCATCACTTCAAGCGCTTCGGCATTTTTGAACAGCACCCCCATTGTGGCGCCACGCCCGGTACCCACCATGATGGAAATCGGCGTGGCCAACCCCAGCGCACAGGGACAGGCGATGATGAGCACAGCAACCGCATTGATCACTGCATGGGCCAACCGCGGCTCCGGGCCCCACAGGCCCCACACGCCAAAGGTAATCAGCGCGACGAGCACCACCACCGGGACGAAATAACCGGAGACGACATCCGCCAGTTTTTGAATAGGCGCGCGTGAGCGTTGCGCTTCCGCCACCATGTGAACGATCTGCGCCAGCAGGGTTTCGCTGCCGACCTTCTCGGCGGTCATCAACAGGCTTCCGGTACCATTCACTGTGGCGCCGATGACTTTTGCGTCAGCATGTTTTTTCACCGGAACCGGTTCGCCGGTGACCATGGATTCATCCACATGGCTCAAGCCTTCAATGACCGTGCCGTCCACCGGGATTTTTTCGCCGGGGCGGATGCGCAAACGGTCGCCGGGCTGAACCTGATCGAGCGGGATATCTTCCTCGCGGCCGTCATCTCGAACAATGCGTGCCGTCTTGGGGGCCAGACCAAGCAGCAGTTTGATGGCGGTGTTGGTCTGGCTGCGGGCGCCCAACTCCAGCACCTGGCCCAGCAATACCAGCGCAGTGATCACCGCTGCGGCTTCGAAGTACGGGTGCGGCGTGCCGTGCTCCGCGTGCTTGAACAGCAGATAGACGCTCAGGCCGTATCCGGCGCTGGTACCCTGGGCCACCAACAGGTCCATGTTTCCGGCACCTGCTCGCACGGCATTCCAGCCCGCGCGGTAGAGGCGCGAGTCCAGCAAGTACTGCGCCGGTGTGGCCAGTGCCAGCCTTCCAGTCTGTTCGGTGGCGAACCGACCATGGTGATGAGCCGCCGCACACTTTATTGGCCGGGGACCGTCTTCTGGCCAGCTTTCTTGATTTGCATCAAGGT
>NCIF01000083.1 GCA_002256785.1 Hydrogenophilales bacterium 17-61-9 | reverse complement strand
CAAAATCGATTTCCCGCTGATCGGGGGGGTGACGATAGCGGGTGAGAGTGCCAGCTCCGCGCAACGGCTCATCGCGGACGCCCTGGAAAAAGGCGGCTACATCAAGAAGCCGCAGGTCAACCTCATCGTCAGGGCCTATCGCAGCAAGCAGGTTTCGGTCCTGGGGCAGGTCAACAAGCCCGGGAAATATCCCCTGGAGACCGCCAGCACGGTTTCGGACCTGCTTGCGCAAGCGGGGGGCGTGACCCTGGAGGGCGCCGATGAGCTCACGCTGATCCGCAACCAGGATGGCAAATCGCAGCGGACCCGGATCGATACCAAGTCGCTGTTCCAGGATGGGAAGTTCGACTTGAACCATCAGGTCATGGGCGGCGACGTGATTTTCGTGCCGCGCGCAGCGGTGTTTTACATCTACGGCGAGGTGCAGAAACCGGGTGCATTCCGGCTGGAAAAGAACATGAACGTGATGCAGGCCCTGTCGCTGGGGGGCGGCATCACGCAGCGCGGTACGCAGAAAGGCATCCAGATTCGCAGGCAGGGGGCAGAGGGTCAGCCCGTGCAACTGAAAGCCGCATTGACCGACCCCGTGCGGGAAGGAGATGTGGTGTATGTCAAAGAAAGCCTGTTTTAACTATTTGTTGCAAGGGGAGCTTGCTCAGCCATGAATATCCTGCAGTTGCTGTTGATACTCAAAGCGCACAAGACGCTGCTGCTGCTGACGCTGACGCTTAGCGTGGTGCTGGTGAGCGCCGTCAGCCTGTTGCTGCCCAAGTCTTATACGGCTACCGCCTCGCTGGTGGTGAACGTGCGCAGCGCGGACCCGGTGACCGGTCAGGCCATACACAGTCAGCTGGTCTCCGGGTATCTGGCGACCCAGGTGGATCTCATCGGCAGCCCGAATGTGGCGCTGAAAGTGGTCGATGACCTGAAGCTGGTGCAAGAGGCCGCGTTCCAGCAGCAATTCCGGCGCGACGTGACGGCGCGGATATCGATCCGCGACTGGCTCGCCAACACGTTATTGAAAAATCTGGATGTGCAGCCGTCACGCGGCAGCAACGTGCTCTACGTGACCTACAAAAGTCCGGATCCGCAGACGGCCGCGCGACTGGCCAATGCCTTTGTGCAGGCTTATATCCAGACCAATCTGGAACTCAAGACACAGCCCGCAAAACAGACGGCGGTTTGGTACAACCTGCAGTTGGGCGAGCTGCGCAGCAATCTGGAGAAAAGCCAGGAAAAACTATCCAGCTATCAGCAAAGCAAAGGCATTGTTTCGCTCGACGAAAAACTGGATATCGAATCTGCGCGGCTGGCGGAGCTTTCCAGCCAGCTGGTGGTTGCGCAAGGGCAAACTTACGACAGTCAGTCCATCCAGAATAACGCTAGCAGCGCATCGGCCAGCGTCGTGAACAACCCGCTGATACAGGGGCTCAAGGGCGAGTTGGCCAGAAGCGAAGCCAAACTGAGCCAGCTGTCACAGCGTGTAGGCGCCAATCATCCGGAATACGGACGCGCCGAGGCCGAAGTGAACAGCTTGCGCGAAAAACTTGCGAGTGAGACCCGTACGGCACGGCAAAGCATCGATAGCGATCTCCGCGTGTCGCGCCAGCGCGAAGGCGAATTGCGCGCCGCGGTGGCGGCCCAAAAAGCGAAAGTATTGGCCCTCAATGCAAACAGGGATGTCGGCTCCGTACTCGCGCGCGAAGTTGAGAGTGCACAGCGCATCTACGATCAGGCCCTGGAACGCTTCAGCCAGACGCAAATGGAAGGGCACGCTGGTCAAACCGAGATATCGGTATTGAGTTCTGCCGTCGTTCCGCTTATCCCTTCGACGCCGAACGTGAAGCTTAACGTGGTCTTGTCTATTCTTCTCGGGACTTTATTGGGCATGGGTCTGGCGCTGATCCGCGAGATGCTGAATCGACGCGTGCGTTCCGGATATGACGTGATTACGGTATTGGATGTCCCGGTGCTGGGCGTGTTGACAGCAGGCAATAAGCCGCGGCGGCCATCACAGGGTCGGCTTGGTTCGCCTGCCCTCAGGCCAGCGTGATGCCATCTCGACCGCCCGACGCCGGATTTCGAAAAGGAGCCATGGAAATGCATTATCCGAATACCGTCAAACTCGTCGAGGGATTATCCCAGGCAAACAATGAAGCTCATGTGGGCAGACTGTTGCTGGACGCCGACAAGCTGTCATCCGAGGATGCCGAGCGTGTCGTGCGCTTGCAAAAAGAAGAAAAGCTGCGATTTGGCGAGGCGGCCATCAAGCTCGGATTGATTACCGAAGCCGACTTGCAGCAGGTGTTGTCGCACCAGTTTGCCTATCCCTACCTGTCGCCCGGCGAAGGTCATTTCAGTCCCGACCTGATTGCCGCCTACGAGCCGTTTGGGGAGCAGGCAGAGCAATTTCGGGCGCTGCGCAGCCAGTTGATGCTGCGCTGGTTTTCGAGCCGAAACAAGACACTGACCATTGCGGGCATCAATGCGGGCGATGGCGCGAGTTATCTGGCCGCCAATCTGGCAGTGGCGTTTTCCCAGCTGGGCGAGCGTACCTTATTGATCGACGCAGATCTACGCCGGCCGCGCCAGCATGTGTTGTTTAACCTGGGGAATCGCCCGGGCTTGTCCGAGCTGCTGGCGGGGCGTGTCAATATGTCTGCGGTGAGCCGTATTCCCGCTTTTTCCAACCTCTCGGTTCTTACTGCGGGTGCGGTTCCGCCCAATCCGGCAGAGCTGTTGTCGCGTGCGGCCACGCCCGTCAAGCTGGAGGACCTGGCCGGAAATTATGACGTGATACTGGTTGATACGTCCAGCGCGCACGACAGTTCCGATGCAGAGATGGTTGCGGCGCGCACCGGCGCGGCGTTGCTGGTGCTGCGGCAGGATCACACCCAACTGGCCGCAGCTGCGGAATTTCAGGCCAGCCTGATGGGCGCAGGCGCCGTGTTGATCGGCACTGTGTTGAATCGGTTTTAGCACGCGCCTCATGCAGTTTTCCGCTTTGCTTCCAGAGCCCCCGTCGTTTCGCGCCGATGCGCTGGCATCGACGAAATGGGTTTCGGCGATTCTGATCGGCAGTGTTGTTTATCAGGCATTGCTGGCGCTGATGCATACTCATTTTTATCGGGCTTCCTCGCTGGCCGTAGCCGCGGCAGAGTTTCTGATCTATCTGGCTTGCCTTCTGGTGTTGGCAAAACGTATACGGCTGGAGTTCGTCGCAATTGTGGCGCTGGTTTTAGCCTATCTGTTTCTTTTATCCATTTTCAGAAACGCGCTGGAGTTCAAGGGATTCAGGGATGTCTTGATTCCGCTGCTGTTCTACTGGCTTGGGCGCCATGCGGCCGACATCGGTTATGCAGACCGGATCTTGAAAATACTGGTCGGCGTCGTGCTGATATTCGGATTTTTTGAACTGCTTTTTCTGGATCAATACACCCGTCTGCTCGATATTTTTTCCTATTACGTCAGCACCGGCACGGTAACCATCGCCACTAATTTCATTAGCGATAGTGCGCTCAACCTGAATGGATTGCGGCCGGAGGGCATCGGCCGCACAATTTTTCCTGCGCTTCTGGGCAATCACCGCATCTCCTCCGTGTTTCTGGAACCCGTGTCGCTGGGCAATTTTGCGGTCATCGTGGCCGCCTGGGGCCTAGCCAAGCCCGGCGCGGAATATAAACAGATGCTGTTCTTCATTCTGTCCGCCATCACCCTGATCGCGCTCAGCGATTCCCGCTATGGGCTGATTGTGGTGAGCGCATTGATCGCCATGCGCATGGCGGTGAAGGGGCGTTTGAATGGTGCCGTCATCGTCTTGCCCCTGGTTTCGATCATGACGCTGGTGCTGATCGGATTGTTTTTCGAGGGGAATCAGGCCGACAACATCATGGGGCGGCTTTCCTGGACCGGCAATGCCTTGTTGCGCTTCGATCTCGAAAAAATATTGGGGATCCGGGGATTCGATATTCCGTATGGGGATATGGGCTATGCGTATCTGCTGTCTCGTTGGGGCGTATTGCTTTGTATTGCGCTATGGGCCGCGTTGTGGATGGCGAAGATGCCGGATGAACGGGGCATCCGTTTTCGGGCTTACGCAGCCATGTATGTTTCCCTGATTCTCACTGTCAGCGGGACGTCGTTCTTCGCGCTGAAAACAGCGGCTCTATTGTGGTTTCTGATGGGAAGTTGCACGTATCCGAACGCGAGAAGAACTGCGCTTTCGCATGCTGCTGTTCCCCATGATATTTCCGGACGCGAGTTGAAATATGCCCATTAAAGTCGCCCATGTCGTGCGCCAATACCATCCTTCGGTGGGGGGGATGGAAGACGTCGTGCAGAACATCGCGCACCACCAAATGAATCGGCACGGCCAGTTGCCGGTCATTCTGACGCTCGACCGTTTGTTCCGGAATTCCGATGGGCGTCTGGCCGGCAAAGAAGTGATCGACGGCGTTCAGGTGATTCGTTTGCCCTATCGGGGGTCCGGCCGCTACCCCCTGTGCCCGCGCGTACTCGATCATGTGCGCGATGCGGATGTGATCCATGTGCATGGCATCGATTTCTTTTTTGATTTCCTGGCAGCGACCAGACCGATACATCGGCGTCCCATGGTGGTGTCCACGCATGGCGGTTTTTTCCACACGCGTTTTGCCTCGACACTCAAGAAAATTTATTTCAATACCGCGACCCGGCTTTCAGCGGTCGCCTACGACCGGGTTGTCGCAACCAGCGACAACGACGGAGATATTTTCAACGCCATCGTCAAGTCGCCCAAAAAGCTGATCATAGAAAATGGCGTGAATGTCGAAAAGTATGCGGACAAATCTGCGCAAGCGCTGACGCCCACGCTCATTTATTTCGGCCGCTGGTCGGAGAACAAAGGCCTGCTTGAAACGATCGGGTTCTTCCGGCATCTGGTGTCCCGGCAGCCGTCCTGGAAGCTGATTATTGCCGGGCGGGAATACGACCATACCGAGAAAGAGCTGATGGCCTTGCTGCGGAAATATCAGCTTGTCGAGTCGGTCCAGCTGGCGCCGAATCCATCGGATCGGGAATTGGCAGGCCTGATCGGGCAATCCAGCTATTTCATCTGCCTGTCGCGGCACGAGGGCTTCGGCATTGCCCCGATCGAGGCCATGAGCGCCGGTTTGACGCCGGTGTTGAGCGACATTGCCCCATTCCGGAACCTGATTGAACAAGCGGATATGGGGCTGCTGTTCGACCAGCAGGATGTTGAGAGCAGGGTCGCTGCGTTGCTGGCGTTACATAGCCAGGGCGAACACGCCTATATCCGCAGACGGGCCTGGGCGCGGACTTTTGCGGAACGTTATAACTGGAAGCATATCGCCGATAAATACGTTGATATTTATCTGTCTTTGATCAACCGGAAAGAGAAAGAGAGAGCAGAAACATGTCCATGAATATCCTTCCTCGTGCCAGACGAACCCTGTTTTTACTGACTGGCCTGGCGGCCGGGCTGCTCGCATCGGCTGCCCCGGCGTCAGCGGCCAATTGCGACGCGAATATTGCGCTGAAGGGCGTGAATCTGGCAGGCGCAGAGTTCAACGGGAGCAAGCTTCCTGGCGTTTTATACAAGGACTATATCTATCCGAACAAGTCGGAATTCGATTACTTCGCATCGATTGGCATGAAGGCCATTCGTTTGCCCTTCCGCTGGGAACGTCTTCAGCCAGCGCTGTTTGGCGAATTCGACGCTGCCGAGCTTAAAAATATCGTATCCGCAGTCGAGTTGGCAAAGGCGCATGGCATGTGCCTGATTCTTGATGTGCACAACTACGGGACCTATCGAGGCAACGCCATTGGCACGGCAGAGGTTCCAGTCAAGGCCTTCGTTGATTTATGGACGAGGCTGGCCGCGCAGTTCAACGATCCTGCCGTTACTGCATTCGGGCTGATGAACGAGCCTTTTAAATTGTCTATCGAGCAATGGGCCGGCACGGCCCAGCAAACGGTCACTGCAATCAGGAAACTGGGCGCCAAGAACCTGATACTGGTTTCCGGGGCGCGCTGGAGCGGCGTGCACGAATGGGAAAAACTGTTTGGGGGAACGTCGAACGCGAATGCGCTTGCTCATTTCCAGGATCCGCTGAAACGCACCTGGATCGAAGTGCATCAATACGCCGACCCTTATTATTCCGGCACCGGCCAGACGTGCGTGCCGGCGGCGACATTCACAAAAATGTTCGACAACATCACGCGCTGGGCAAAGACCAATGACCAGCGGCTTTTCCTGGGAGAGTTCGGCACACCGGCAAATCAGGAGTGCCTTGAAGCTCTGGATGCCCTGCTCGCGCAGATGAAAGACGCGCAGGTTTGGCGAGGCTGGACGTATTGGGCAGCGGGAAGCTGGTGGGGAAGCTACCCGCTGAGCATCGAGCCCAAGAATGGGCAGGATGCGCCTCAAACCGGGATATTGAAAAAGTACCTTTAATAACCGGGCATTCCCGAACAATGAACCCCTTTGCCAGCATCCAGATCGGTTTGCCGGGGCGGCCCCGGCTGCCTGAACATCCTGGGCAGGCGAAATGCCTTGTCTCCGCTGTCTCCAGCATGCCGGCGTATGACTTTCGGCATGGGTAGCTGGAAGGGGCGGTCGGCGTGGTCGATTACCGACAATTTTGCGCAGCAGGCGCTCTCCTTTGCCATTTTCGCGATGCTGGCGCGCTGGCTGACGCCCCACGAGTTCGGGCTGCTGGCCATTGCGCATCTGATGGTGCATTTCGCACGCGTATCGGTACTCGATGCGATGGCTATGCCCGTGGTGCGCGGGCTCGATTCGGCCGATGCGCTGTTCGATTGGCTATTCACGCTGTGCGCCGCAGTGTCGCTGGTGCTGGCTGCCGCGATGGCGCTGCTGTCGCCCCTGCTGGCGCGTTTTTTTGGCGCGCCCGAACTGATGCCGGTGTTGCTGGGCATGAGCCTTGCCATCGTTCTGTATGGCCTGGTGCGGGCCCACGAGGCGCGGTTGCTGCGAGCAGGCAACTTTCGCCTGCTCGCCATCCGCTCCATTTGTTCGGTGTGCGCAGGCGGTGCAGTGGCCCTGTTCATGGCCTACCGTGGCGCAGGCGCGATGGCTCTGGTGGCGCAACAGTTGAGCACCGGCATCGTTGCATTGCTGATTGCGCTGGCTGCCGAGTGGCGCGTCTGGCGACCGCGTTGGGCATGGTCGAACATGCTGATCCGCACGCATGCCAGGGAAATGGGCAACGTGGGCAGCGCGGCCATGCTGAACTACGCCAACACCAGCGGCGATGCCGTGCTCGTGAGCGTGCTGCTGGGGCCTTATGCAGCCGGCTTGTACAACTTGGCCAAACGTGTTCTGTCGGCAGCTTATCTGGTCATCTGCGCATCGCTGGGTCGCGTCAGCGTCACGCTGTTCGTGCAGAAACAAACCGATCCGGCTGCCTTGCGCCGCGTCTATGCCCGCATGCTGGCCATGACGCTGTTTCTGATCGTGCCTGTCTACACGATTGCCACGGCATTGGCCGAACCTATGGTGGTCGCCGTCTTCGGAGAACAATGGCGTCCGAGTGCGCAGCTGTTTGGCTGGCTGTCGCTGGCGTATCTGGGCCAGGCCGTTTTTGCGCTCGGGCAGAACCTGTCGTTTGCGACAGGCCATGGCGCACGTGTTCCCAAACTGGCGCTCGCGCAATTGCTTGTGGCAATCGTCTTCGCCGTGATGCTGGTGCGCTGGAACGGGGCTGCAGGCGTCGCTGCGGGTTTTGCAATGGGCAGCCTGGCGGGAATGGTCGCGATGCAGCTGGCCGTCAAGCTGCAACTTGGCATGTCGCTGCGCAGTTTTGCGCTGGCGGTGCTGCCCGCAGGGGTGGGTGGCGCGCTTGGCATCGTCATGGTGCAAAGCGTGCCGATGCTGCTGGCGCTGGCAGGCCTGCCGGTAACGAGATAGGTCAGCGGGTATTTTCCGGACGGTGCGGGGGCGGCGGATGGCGAGCCGTCGGTTTGAACATTCCGTCCGTCAGTGTTTGTTCCCGCGTTTATGTTTTCAAGGAATGAAGAAAATGAAGTTTTTGGTGATTTCCGCGCATGACTACCGCTCCCGCAGAAAGGCGGGCGTCCATTTTGTAACGGCGGAACTGGAAAAACGGGGCAAGACACGGTTCTTTTCCTGCCAGTACAGCCTGCTGTCGCAATTGAAGTCGGACCCAAGGGCTTCGCTCGCTGCGTTGGCGAACAAAAAGACGGTCCATGAAAACGTCGAGTGTTATCTGTGGAAGACCTTGATCCATCCTTTCAATGTGCGCAAAGCCTGCTTGCGCCCCATCGAGGCATTTCTGTTTCGACGTTACGTCCGGAAGCCGAGCCAGGTACTCGTCGACTGGATCGCGGAATCCGACGTGATCTTTTTCGAGAGTGGAATCGCGCCCGTTTTTTTCGATCTCGTTGCGCAGTTGAATCCGCAGGCCAGAACGATTTATATCGCCTCGGACGACTTGACCACAATCAATGCCGCCGCCTATGTGAAGGCGACGTTCGACCGCGTGGCGCCGCAGATGAGCGCGCTATGCCTCAAGTCCCGGTACATGTCGGACGGCATGCCGGAATCGTCCAATCAGTATGTGATCCCGCATGGCTTCGACTTTTCGGTTGCGGAGTATGCGGATCCATCGCCGTACCCCACAGGCGGGAATACCGTGCATGCGGTGTCGATCGGTTCCATGCTGTTCGACCCGGAGTTTTTCGTCATGGCATCAAGGCAGTTCCCGGACGTGACGTTCCACATCATTGGTTCTGGCGCCCGGGCGCACCCGGGCTACGCGGAAAATGTGCGGGTTTACGACGAAATGCCGCACCACCTGACATTGCCCTATATCAAGCACGCCGACATCGGAATCGCACCGTATCGGTCGGCGAACCTGCCCCGCTATTTGGCGGATACGTCGCTGAAACTCATGCAGTACGATTTTTTTAGGTTGCCCGCCGTCTGCCCGAATTCGATCGTCGGCGATTATGCGTCGCGCTTTGGCTACGAGCCCGGCGACAGCGAGTCGATTGCGACTGCGATCAACGCCGCCATCGCGGCGCCGGGCATGTCTTCCAGAACCCCGCTTCACTGGTCGCAGGTAGTCGAAAGAATGTTGAACCCCATGCAATTCGACGACACGCGATTGCCCGCGGCATGACTTCTTCACGATACATAGGCTTTGTTTCGATTCTTTTAACTTTATAAGGGCGCACGCAGCATGAGAATCACCGTAATTGGCACGGGCTATGTCGGCCTGGTGACAGGCACTTGTTTGGCCGAGGTGGGCAATGACGTCCTCTGCCTCGATCTGGACGCATCGAAAATAGATATCCTGAACAATGGGGGCATCCCGATCCACGAACCCGGTCTGCTGGAAATGGTTCGTCGCAACGTCGATTCCGGTCGGTTGCACTTTACAAGCAGCATTGAGGAAAGCGTCGCCTTCGGCGTCGTGCAGTTCATTGCGGTGGGCACGCCGCCCGACGAAGACGGCTCGGCCGACCTCAAGTACGTCACTGCGGCGGCCCGCAATATCGGCCGCCACATGACTGAATACAAGGTGATTGTCGACAAGTCGACCGTGCCGGTGGGGACCGCGGACAAGGTCAGGCAGGCGGTCATTGAAGCACTGCAAGAACGCAACGAATCGATCCCGTTCGCAGTCGTCTCGAATCCGGAATTCCTCAAGGAAGGCGCGGCATTGAACGATTTCATGCGCCCCGACCGGATTGTGATCGGCACCGGGGATGCCCGCGCGATCGAGCTTATGCGCAGCGTCTACGCACAATTCAACCGCAATCACGACCGCATGGTCGTCATGGATGTGCGATCTGCCGAGCTGACGAAGTATGCGGCAAACGCAATGCTCGCTACGCGAATTTCATTCATGAATGAGCTGGCCAATCTGGCCGACAAACTGGGCGCGGATATCGAACAGGTCCGTCTGGGCATCGGGTCCGATCCGCGCATCGGGTTCGACTTTCTGTATGCCGGTTGCGGCTATGGCGGTTCCTGCTTTCCGAAGGACGTCAATGCGCTCATCAACACAGCCCGCGAGAATGGAATCGACCTCAAGGTGTTGAGCGCGGTGGACCAGGCGAACGAGAAGCAGAAGCATGTGCTGCTCGACAAGATCGTCGCGCGTTTCGGCGCCGACCTGAACGGTATGAACTTCGCGGTTTGGGGCCTGGCGTTCAAGCCCAATACCGACGACATGCGCGCCGCCACAAGCCGCGTGCTGATCGAGGGGCTGTGGGCGCGGGGCGCCACCGTCACCGCGTATGACCCGGTTGCCATGGCTGAATCGAGGCGGATTTATGGGGATGATCCGCGCTTGTGCTACGCGGAATCGGCGATGGATGCGCTGGACGACGCTGATGCGCTGGTCATCGTCACGGAATGGAAGGAGTTTCGTGTCCCCGATTTCGAGTCGCTCAAGGCGGCGCTCGTCACGCCTGCGATTTTCGACGGGCGCAATTTGTATAGCCCTGAATTCATGCGCGCGCAGGGGATCGAATACTATGCGATCGGCCGCCGTTAAGCGCCGCCGCAATCTGCTGCCCGCCGCCCACCCCGGAGCGTGTAAATGAAGCGCGAACCCCTTCGCATCGCTGCGCGCCCCGCTTTTTCCAATGAAAGCACGAACCCATACAACAGCCTGCTCTACCGCGCGGTGTCGTCGGCCGGCCCGGTGGTGGTGCGTGAGCATAAATACTCAATGCTTCCCTGGGAATGCGACATCCTGCATCTGCACTGGCCGGAGTTCGATGTGGTGCCGCGCTCCCTGCGCCCGCTCGATGTGCTGAAGAAACTGTTCGTCTGGACATGGCTGTTATCGGCGCGCGCGATGGGGGTGAAGATCGTATGGACGGCACACAATACGTTCGGGCACGAC
>NCIF01000082.1 GCA_002256785.1 Hydrogenophilales bacterium 17-61-9 | reverse complement strand
CAGCGCGGCGGAGGGATAGTGTTCCGGACATCATTTAAAACGCCACCCCGCGGGTGGCGTTTTTTGCGCGCGTGCCACCTTTACCCCTCGCCAACAGGGAAACACATCGGGTGCAATGCTCCATGCCGGTTGGCACCCCCCCGTCCCGCCATTCGCCGCTGAAAACGAGAATAAGGAGGGATGTTTCTCAGCGCGCCCCAAAGTGCCGGTAGCCCGGTGCGAAAGGTTGAAGCGCTTTGCTGTAAACCGTTGCGCCGTCGATGTCCTTAAGGCTGACCGTCATCTCGGCGGTGCGACCGTCGATGTCGACCTGCCCGAAGAACTGCAATCCGGCGAACGGCGACTGGTTTTGCGCCGGCGGGAATTTCTGGAACATCACCTGGGGGCCGAAGGTATTGTCCAGTTTGCCGGGTCCGAAGCTGCCGGCATTGAGCGGCCCGGTGACGAATTCCCAGAAGGGCTCGAAGTCCTGGAACTGTGCCTTGTTCGGGTCGTAGTAGTGCGCGGCGCAGTAGTGCACGTCGGCGGTGAACCACACCACATTGTCCACGCGCTGGTGCTTGATGAAGCGCAGGATGTCGGCGATCTCGAATTCGCGGCCGAGCACCGGGCCGTCGCCGTTGGAAGAATTCTCCCAGCGCGGGCGGCCCTGGGCGTCGGTGCCGTCGCCCACGTTGAGGCCGAGCGGCATGTCGGCGGCAATGACTTTCCACACCGCTTTGGACTCGCGCAGCTTGCGCTTCAGCCATTCGATCTGTTCCGCGCCCAGGAAGGCGGTGTCGGCGCCCGGCTCGGTCTGGCGGTTGTGGGTGTTGGGGCCGCGGTAGCTGCGCATGTCGAGCACGAACACGTCCAGCAGGCTGCCGTAGGGAATGTGGCGATAGACCCGCTCGCTTTCCTCCACGCCGGCGTAGCGCATCGGCGCGTATTCGAGGAAGGCGTGCGTGCCGCGCGCGATGAGCAGCGGCACGTTCTTTTCGGTGTAGCGCGCATCGGCCATGAGGTCTTTGGAATCCGACCAGTTGTTGACGACCTCGTGGTCATCCCATTGCCAGATCTGCGGCACTTCGGCATTGAATCGGCGTACGTTCTCGTCCAGCAGGTTGTATTTGTAGCGGCCGCGGAACTCGTCCAGCGTCTCCGCCACTTTGGAAACCTCCGGCGTGACGAGGTTGTGCCAGACCAGGCCGTTCTCCGCGTTCTGGTATTCCTGGATCGGGCCGTCGGCGTAGATGTTGTCGCCGCTGTGGATGAAGAAATCCGGCTGCGTCTGGCGCATGGTCTCGTAAATCTTCATGCCGCCGAATTCGGGATTGATCCCCCAGCCCTGCCCGGCGGTGTCGCCCGACCACAGGAAACAGATGTCGCGCGCTTCGTCCGGCGCGGTGCGGAAATGCCCGGTCACCGCTTCGCTCAGCACGCGCTCGTTGGACAAATCCTGAAACTGCACGCGCACGAATACATCCCGCCCGGAAGGAAGGCCGGTGAGATCCAGGCGCGCGGTGTAATCGGTGGCATCCAGCGCGTAGGCGCCACGCACCCGGGTCGGGTGGGTGAAATCGGGGTCGAAGTCATATTCCGCCCACATCCGTGAGGGCCGGTCGGAGCGGCTCCAGATCATCGCGCGATTGGCGCGCACGTCGCCGAACTGAATGCCCTGCGCAAGCTGGGGGCGGGCGCCATCCAGCGTAATGATGGCCGGTGCGGCCTGTGCCGGACGCCCAACAACCGCGGGTAAGGCGGCGGCGCCAACCAGCAAACCGGTAGACTGAATGAATTGGCGGCGCGATTTGTTATGGTGAGATGACATAGAAGCTCCTCAATCAGACTGGAATCAAGAACGTTTTCGAGGAAACACAGCCCGCGACTTTGAAGGCATTTCGCAGCCCGACCGGCTTCACACGGGTGGAAACCACGTGCCATGGACGTACAGGGCAAGACGGATTGTGCGGGTGGGTTGTAAAGCGGAAATGAAGCTTTCTTGAACTTTTTACAACACACCGCATGAGCCATGTGGCCGCAAAACAGCGGTGCGACGAAAGGGGGCTGCCGCGGTGGGTGCCTGACCTCTATGTTGAGCCTTCTATCTATGCGAAATAACGGACGAAGCTGGCTCGCAGCTCCAGCAGCGTCTGTGCCGCTGAACGGCCCTCCCCCGCGGCTGCGGCCAGATTTCCCGGGTGGCTAGACTTCAGGCGAACCGCGATACGCCTCCCTCAATACCCGCGCCGCCGCCACCATATTTTGCAGGGCCGCTTCGGTCTCGGCCCAGCCGCGCGTTTTCAGGCCGCAGTCGGGGTTGACCCACAGGTTGTGCGGCGGGATGACCTGCGCGGCTTTTTCCAGCAGCCGCGTCATGTCGTCCGCCGACGGCACGCGCGGGCTGTGGATGTCGTAGACGCCGGGGCCGATTTCATTGGGGTAGTTGAAATCGCCGAAGCCGCGCAGCAGTTCCATGTCCGAGCGGCTGGTTTCGATGGTGATGACGTCGGCGTCCATCGCCGCGATGGCGGGCAGGATGTCGTTGAATTCCGAATAGCACATGTGGGTGTGGATTTGCGTCGCGTCGGCGACGCCGGAGGCGCTGATGCGGAACGCGCGGCTGGCCCAGTCGAGGTAGGCCGGCCAGTCGGCTTTTCTGAGCGGCAGGCCTTCGCGGTAGGCCGGCTCGTCGATCTGGATGATGCCGATGCCGGCGGCTTCGAGGTCGACGACTTCGTCGCGGATCGCCAGCGCGATCTGCAGCGCGGTCTGTGAACGCGGCTGGTCGTCGCGCACGAAGGACCATTGCAGGATGGTCACCGGGCCGGTGAGCATGCCCTTCATCGGCTTGCCGGTCAGCGACTGCGCGTAGGCGGTCCAGCCCACGGTCATCGGCTGCGGGCGCGCCACGTCGCCGTAAATGATCGGCGGCTTGACGCAGCGGCGCTGCGAATTTCGGTTGTCTGCGGGAACGAACCGATGGTGGTGGTGGGAAAGCCGGGCAAGTTGAAGCGTGCGCGCTGCGCGGTCTGGCGAACCGCAAAGCCGTTGTTGCGCACGTCATGCGCCGATGACAGCGCGGCCAGCCGCGCGCCCACCGCCGCATCGTGCACCCGGGTCGAGGCGCGCCGCGATGCCAGCGCCTGCGCATTGTCGGCAAGCTCCGCCGCCACCGCCAGACGGCCGGTGTTGAAGGCGGTTTTGAGGGTGGCCAGCGCGGCGATTTTCTCATCGGCACAGGCCAGCCAGCTTTTGAGTTCCGTATCCAGCCGGGGCTCATTCGCCAGGCTCACCGGCACGTGCAGCAAGGAGCACGAGGGCGCCAGCCACAGGCGGTCGGCCAGGCGCTGGTGCAGGCCGTCGAAGCGGTCGAGCACGGCGGCCAGATCGGTTTTCCAGATATTGCGGCCGTCGATCACGCCCACCGACAGCACCTTGGTGGCGGGCAGCCAGTCGATCGCCTGCGACAGTTCGTCGCCGCCGCGCACGCAATCGACATGGATGCCGGCCACCGGCAGCTTCAACGCCACCAGCAGGTTTTCGCGCAAGGGGCCGAAGTAGCTGGCGAGCAGCAGTTTCATCCCCGCGCTGTTCAGCGCGTGATAGGCGCGCTCGAACGCGGTGCGCCACTCGACCGGCAAATCGAGCGCGAGGATCGGCTCGTCGATCTGCACCCATTCCACGCCCTGCGCTTTCAGCCGCAGCAGAATCTGCGCGTAGACCGGCAACAAGCGATCCAGCAGGTCAAGGCGGTTGAAGCCGGCAATTTTTTCCTTGCCCAGCCACAGAAAGCTGAGCGGGCCGATCAGCACGGGCTTGGCGTTGAAGCCGGCCGTCTGCGCCTCGCCCACTTCGTCGAACAGCCAGTTTTTGTCCAGCGAAAACTGCGTGTCCGGTTTGAATTCGGGCACCAGGTAGTGATAGTTGGTATCGAACCACTTGGTCATTTCCATCGCGTGGCAATCGGCATTGCCGCGCGCCAGCTGGAAATACTGCGGCAAGTTGATATGTTCGCCGAAGCCAAAACGCGGCGGCGCGCAGCCCCGCAATGCAACGTGGTTCAGCATCGAATCGTAGAATGCAAAATCGCCCACCGTCGCAAAATCCAGCCCGGCCGCATGTTGCCGCTGCCAGTTGGCCTGGCGGATGCCGCTCGCCACCGCCTTCAACGCGGCTTCGTCGATTTCGCCGCGCCAGAACGCTTCCTGCGCGAATTTCAGTTCGCGGTTCGGTCCGATGCGCGGAACGCCCAATACGTGTGCCAGTGCCATGCGTGTACTCCCAATGAATGATGGACGCCATGATGCCGACACGCGTAACATGAAACAAACGAATATTTCTCATTAATCACATGAACAACGCTCATATCGAACTGCGCCACCTGCGGCTGCTGCAGGCGGTGGCCGAAGCCGGCGGACTGACCGCCGCCGCCGAGCGCCTGCATCTCACGCAATCGGCGGTGTCGCATCAGTTGAAGGCGCTGGAGGAAGGTCTGGCGCTGCCGCTGGTCGAGCGCGGCGCGCGTCCGGTGCAGCTCACCGCCGCGGGACGCCGCCTGTTAACGCTGGCGCATCTCACCCTCCCCGAAGTGGATGCCGCGCTGCGCGATCTGGCCAAGCTGAAAGACGGCGACGCCGGCGAACTGCGCATCGCGGTGGAATGCCACACCTGCTACGACTGGCTGATGCCGGCGATGGACAGCTACCGCGACGTCTGGCCGGGGGTCGACCTCGATCTGCTGGGCGGTTTTCAGGCCGACCCGGTGGGGCTGTTGCTGGACGGCCGCGCCGATCTGGTCATCACCTCCGAGACCACGCCGCGTCCCGGCGTGGTCCATGCGCCGCTGTTCGGCTTCGAGATGCTGGCGCTGATGCCGCCCGCGCACGCGCTGGCCAAACGCAAGTTCCTGCACCCGCGCGACTTCGCCGACGAAACCCTGATCACCTATCCGGTGCCCGAAGACCGCCTCGACCTGATCCGCCGCGTGCTCAATCCGGCGGGGATCAAACCGGCGCGCCGCGAAGCGCAGCTCACCGTCGCCATCCTGCAGCTTGTCGCCAGCCGGCGCGGTCTCGCCGCGCTGCCGGCGTGGGCGGTGGCGCCCTATCTCGAACGCGGCTACATCGCCGCGCGCCCGATCGGTCCGCACGGCCTGTGGGGCGAGCTATACGCGGCCGTGCGCGAGGCCGACGCCGGCCGCGCCTATGTGGCCGACTTCATCGAAACCGTCAAGCGCGACAGCTTCGCGCGCCTGCCCGGCATCCGTCCCGCTATCATCACGCCATGAACCCTCGACACATCGCTTTCTGTTTTCACCTTGCGCTGCTGTCCGTGTTGCAGTCCGCACCGGCCCTCGCTGGCCAGGCGCATGTCGCCGTGGCGTCAAACTTTGCCGCGCCGATGAAAGCGCTCGCCGCGCAGTTCGAGCGGGCAACCGGCCATACGCTCACGCTATCGACGGGCGCGACCGGCAAGTTTTATGCGCAGATCAGGAATGGGGCGCCGTTTGATGTATTCCTGGCGGCCGACGATGAGACGCCTGCACGCCTGATGCGGGAGGGCGATGCGGTGCAGAGCCAGACTTACGCCATTGGCCGGCTGGTGCTGTGGAGCGACCGCCCGGAATACATCGACGGCAGCGATGCGGTATTGAGGACAAGCCACTTTAAACGGCTGGCCATTGCCAACCCCAGGCTGGCGCCTTACGGTGCGGCGGCCATGGAGACGCTGACCCGGCTCAAGCTCGCCGACCGCGTGAAAAACAAATTCGTCATCGGCGAAAACATCGCGCAAACCTATCAGTTTGTCGCCAGCGGCAACGCCGAGCTCGGTTTTGTCGCGATGTCGCAGGTGATGCAAAACGGCACGCTCGGCAGCGGTTCCGGCTGGCTGGTGCCAAGCGCCCTCCACGCCCCGATCCGCCAGGACGCGGTGCTGTTGAAACGCGGCGAGAACAATGAAGCCGCGCGTGCGCTGTTCGATTTCCTGAAGACGCCCACCGCTGCGCGCATCCTCATCCGCAACTTTGGCTACGAACGCTAAGCCATGAATCTATCCGCTGCCGACGTATCGGCCATCACCCTCACGCTGCAACTCGCGGCAGTCGCCACCCTGCTGCTGATGCTGATTGCGACGCCGCTGGCGTGGTGGCTGACCCACACCCAAACCCGCTGGCGCGCGGCGGTCACCGCGCTGGTGGCGCTGCCGCTGGTGCTGCCGCCGACGGTGCTGGGGTTTTATCTGCTGGTGCTGCTCGGCCCCAAGGGCATGATCGGCCAGTGGATGCAGCAGCTCGGCTTCGACACCCTGCCGTTCACCTTTGGCGGGCTGGTGGTGGGCTCGGTGGTGTTTTCGCTGCCGTTTGCGGTGCAGCCAATCGCCAATGCGTTTGCCGCCATCGGCGCGCGCCCGCTCGAAGCGGCGGCCACCCTGCGCGCGTCGGGGTGGGATCGCTTCTGGAGCGTGGCGGTGCCGCTGGCGCGCCCCGGCTTCATCACCGCCGCGGTGCTGGCGTTTGCGCACACGGTGGGCGAGTTCGGCGTGGTGTTGATGCTCGGCGGCAACATTCCGGGCGAAACGCGGGTGTTGTCGGTGGCGATTTACGATCACGTCGAAGCGCTCGAATACGCGCAGGCGCATTGGCTTTCAGCCGGGCTGCTGGTGTTCTCCTTCGGCGTGCTGCTGATGCTCGGACGCCACAGCGCCCAGTGGCAACGGGCGCCCGCATGAGCACGATCGAGGCGCGCTTTCGTTCCACCCTTGGCAGCTTCGAGCTCGATGCCGGGTTCAGCCTGCCGGCGCGCGGCGTATCGGCCTTGTTCGGCGCATCGGGCTCGGGCAAGACGACGCTGCTGCGGCTGATTGCCGGCCTCGCCCGCGCACCGGGTTCGCTGAGCGTCAACGGCGAAATCTGGCAGGACGAGCGCACCTTCGTCCCCACCCATCGCCGCGCGCTCGGTTACGTGTTCCAGGAGGCCAGCCTGTTCCCGCATCTGAGCGTGCGCGGCAACCTGGAATATGGCTGGAAGCGCGTGCCGGCTGCCGAACGCCGCCTCGGCTTCGACGACGTGGTCGACTGGCTGGGGCTGGCCGCGTTGCTGCCGCAGGCGCCGCATCAACTCTCGGGCGGACAGCGCCAGCGCGTGGCCATCGGCCGTGCGCTGCTGGCCAGTCCGCGGCTGCTGCTGATGGACGAGCCGCTGTCGGCGCTGGACTCGGCCAGCCGCGCCGACATCCTGCCCTACCTCGAACGCCTGCACCGGCAGCTCGAACTGCCGATCATTTACGTCAGCCACGCGCTGGACGAAGTGGCGCGACTCGCCGATACCCTGCTGCTGATCGATGCCGGAAAAATCAGCTATCAGGGGCCGCTGGTCGACGGCCTGACCCGGCTCGACCTGCCGCTGGCGCACCGCGACACCGCCGGCACGGTGGTCGACACCACGGTGGTCTCGCACGACCCGGCATTCCAGATCACACGGGTTGTCCGCGGAAACATCGCATTTGAATTGCCCGGCCTGCATGCCATGCCCGGCGATCCCTTGCGCGTACGCGTAGGCGCGCGCGACGTCAGCCTGGCGCTCAATACACCGAGCCAGACCAGCATCCTGAACCTGCTGCCTGCCAGCATCGTTGAGCTTGCCGACGATGCACCGGGACAAGTGCTGGTGCGGCTGAAAATCGAAGACACCCTGTTGCTCGCACGCATTACCCGCAAGTCAGCGCATGCGCTGCGTCTTCAACCCGGCATGACGGTCATCGCCCAGGTCAAAAGCGTTGCGGTCGCTTAAGGAACAAGGCGCGGATCGCCAGGGTCATCCATCAGACCGCCTCGACGTCTGGGGGCAAGCTGGCTTTCAGCGTAGCCGCAAGACGCTCGAAGGTTTCGGGAAACGGCGCTCGCTTGCGCCACACCAGGCCTATCGTTCGTCCGGGCACAGGTTTCCTGAATGGTCGAATCTCAACTGATTTTTTCCCGATCCGCGGACCGGCATCCACAGACAATGCGGGCAACAAGGTGACCCCGAGCCCCATGCCCACCATCTGGCGCAGCGTTTCCAGGCTGGTGGCGCGCACCTCCTCACGCCCCGGCGACCGGGCGCCGCATACGTCGAGCGCCTGATCGCGCAGGCAGTGGCCTTCGTCGAGCAGCAGCAATTTCTCGGCCATGATATCGGCCGCTTTCAGCACATCGCGCCTGGCCAGTTCATGGCCTGCCGGCAGGGCGGCAAAGAAAGGCTCGTAAAACAAGGGTTCAACGCGCAGGTTGTCGTCGGTGACAGGCAATGCCAGCAAGCCGGCATCCAGCTTGCCGTCGGCCAGGTGATCCAGAATCTGCGGCGTCATTTCCTCGCGCAGCAACATCCGCAGTCCGGGGTGCTTCTTGTGAACCAGGGTTAGCGCATGCGGCAGGTAATACGGTCCCAGGGTGGGAATCACACCCAGCCGCAGGGTGCGCGTCATCGGTTCCTGCGCGTGCCTGGCCAGTTCTTTTATCCGTTCGGATTCCTCGACGATGTTGCGCGCCGCCTGCAGGATTTCCTGGCCGATCGGGGTGGGGGTGACACGCTTCAGGCTGCGATCGAACAGGGTGACACCGAGAAAGTCCTCCAGCTTCTTGAGCTGGGTCGACAAGGTTGACTGGGTAATGAAACAGGACTCAGCGGCACGCCCGAAATGGCCGTGATCGGCCAGCGCCACCAGATACTTGAGCTCTTGTAAGGTCATCTCCGCGCGTTCGACATCATCAATCGACTCATTCTAGACTATTCATTAGCCATCCTTTCTCCCCTGGTCTTAAATGCAATAACTCCGCCGCGGAGACCCGAATCGATAGGAGAGCGCCATGTCAGAAAGCAAATGTCCGTTTGTACACAAAGCCGGGAGCGGTACCTCGAATTACCAGTGGTGGCCGAAACAACTGCATCTTGAAATCCTGCACCAGCATTCTCCCGAGTCCAGTCCGATGGGGGCGGACTTCAACTACGCCGAAGCATTCAAGTCCCTCGACCTCGCGGCCGTGAAGCAGGACCTCACCGCCCTGATGACCGACTCGCAGGATTGGTGGCCGGCGGACTACGGCCACTACGGCCCTTTCTTCATCCGCATGGCCTGGCATAGCGCGGGCACCTACCGCACCGGCGACGGTCGCGGCGGCGCAGGCCACGGCAACCAGCGTTTCGCGCCGCTCAACAGCTGGCCCGACAACGTCAACCTCGACAAGGCGCGCCGGCTGCTGTGGCCGATCAAGCAGAAGTACGGCCGCAAGGTTTCCTGGGCCGACCTTCTCGTTCTCGCAGGCAACGTTGCGATGGAATCGATGGGCTTCAAGACCTTCGGTTTCGCCGGCGGGCGCGCGGACATCTGGGCGCCGGAGCTGGACGTCTACTGGGGCAACGAGGACACCTGGCTGGACGACAAGGCGCGCTATTCCGGCGAGCGCGATCTCGAAAACCCGCTGGCGGCCGTGCAGATGGGCCTGATCTACGTCAACCCGGAAGGTCCGGGCGGCAACCCGGATCCGCTCGGGTCCGGCCGCGACGTGCGCGAAACCTTCGCGCGCATGGCGATGAACGACGAAGAGACGGTGGCGCTCACCTGCGGCGGCCACACCTTTGGAAAATGCCACGGCGCCGGGGATGCGGCACAGGTCGGACCTGCACCCGAGGCGGCCGGGCTTGCCGAGCAGGGCCTCGGCTGGAAGAGCAGCTTCAAGAGCGGCAAGGGCGGCGACCAGATCGGCAGCGGCCTCGAAGGCTCGTGGACGCCGACGCCGACGAAATGGGACATGAGCTATCTCGACATGCTGTTCGGCAACGAGTGGGAACTGAGCAAGAGCCCGGCGGGCGCCCATCAGTGGACGCCGAAGCAGGTGACCGGCAGCAACCAGGCGCCGGCCGCGCACGATGCGTCGAAGAAAGTGCCGATCATCATGACCGCAGCGGACATGGCGATGCGCATGGACCCGATCTACGAGCCGATCGCGCGCCGCTTCCACCAGAATCCGGACGCGTTCGCCGACGCCTTCGCCCGCGCCTGGTTCAAGCTGACCCACCGCGACATGGGACCGAAGTCGCGTTATCTCGGTCCCGAAGTGCCTGCGGAAGACCTGATCTGGCAAGACCCGATTCCGGCCGTCGATCACAAGCTGATCGACGAGAAGGACATCGCCGCCCTCAAGTCCAAGGTGCTGGCGTCCGGGCTGAGTGTTTCCGAACTGGTCTCGACCGCCTGGGCATCGGCCTCGACGTTCCGCGTCTCCGACAAGCGCGGCGGCGCCAACGGTGCGCGCATTCGCCTCGCGCCGCAAAAGGACTGGGAAGCCAGCGAGCCGAAGCAACTGGCCAAGGTGCTCAAGGCGCTGGAAAATATCCAGGCCGAGTTCAACCCGTCAGCGGCTGGTGGCAAAAAGGTCTCGCTGGCCGACCTGATCGTGCTGGCCGGCTGCGCCGGCGTCGAAGCGGCTGCCAGGCAAGCGGGCCACTCGGTAACGGTTCCGTTCACGCCGGGCCGCATGGACGCCTCGCAGGAGCAGACCGACGTGGAAGCCTTCGCGGTGCTCGAACCGATCGCCGATGGCTTCCGAAACTACCAGAAGGGCAAGTACACGGTCTCGTCCGAGGAACTGCTGCTCGACAAGGCACAACTGCTGACGCTCAGCGCGCCCGAGATGACGGTGCTGGTGGGCGGCATGCGCGTGCTGAACGCCAACTTTGGGCAGAGTCAGCATGGGGTCTTCACCAAACAGCCGGGGGCGCTTACCAACGACTTCTTCGTCAACCTGCTCGACATGGGCACGGCGTGGAAGCCTACATCGAAGGATGAAGACCTGTTCGAAGGGACCGACCGCAAGACCGGCACCAAGAAGTGGACCGGCACCCGCGTCGATCTGGTCTTCGGTTCGAATTCCCAGCTGCGGGCGCTGGCCGAAGCCTATGCCTGTTCGGATGCGCAGGCGCAGTTCGTCAAGGATTTCGTGGCGGCCTGGAACAAGGTGATGAATCTGGATCGTTTTGATCTCGGCTGATCGCCAGACAAGGATCGCGTACCCGAAAAATCCGAAGCGCCGCAGCGCCCGCCCCGCTCGGGGCGGGCGCTGCCTCCCCGGTTGCCTGTTTCTGTTGTTGAAAACTGCCACGAAACAGGCATGAACTTGTTTTCAACGGGTTAAAAAGGCATCATCACCCGGCCTCACGCTGCGGGGGGCGGCCATTTACGGCTATCGCAGTCAATCAAAAATAAATTTGGGGCTGGCATGGCAATATCGAGATTAAGTACCCTGGTTCTGGCAGCTGTCGTTGCCGTGATGGCGTCCGGATGCGCCCAGATGGTCGTTACCGGCGCAGCCGATGTGAATAAAGAGGCTTTCGGCGCCAAGAAAAAGTTTGCTGTCGCATCCATTTCTTCACTCAAGACATTCCACGGGGAACAAGGTCTGGCGCAGGTATTTAAAAACAACGACGCTATTCCCGGAGCCAATACCCAGCCCCTCATCAACAAGCTGCATCCAAAAATCATCCAGGCTCTGGGCAGTTCCAGAAATATCACCTTGATACCTGAAGCCATGGTCTTTGCATCGACTGGCTACAAGAACGCGACGGAAGACCCCCGGCTTATAAAGCTGCTCTTCATGAGCCAGGAAATCAATGTGGCAAATAACTACAAATACATTTCGGATGCCCAAAAGTTCGCGAAACTGGCCAGGGACCTGAATGTGGACGGGGTGATCGGCATCACGACGACCTTCTCGATTACATCGGGCGGCGGCGCATTCAATATCAACGGTTTGAGTTTCGGCAAGAAAAGCTACAGCGCCACGGCGACCGTCTCAGCCATCGCCTATAACGCGAACGGAGATGTGATCTGGAAGGACTCCACGACCAAGGAAGCCGAACCAGGGGATACAAAGGCCATCGTTGTCCTCGATACCACCGGTTTCACAGACACGGCTTTCATGAAGCTGCACCCCTCTGCGGTTGAAATTGGCGGCAAGGCCGTGGATGTTTTGCTGGCCCGTTTTGACGACACGATGGCCGGCAAAACCGTGGACAGAATACAGCGCGTCAAATAGCCGCCTGCCACCGGACGCCTGCCGCGCGTTCAGGACAGGCGTTCATTCCGGGTTCGGCCTGTGTGTTTGAAGCAAGCAAACCGGGACTGGCTGCCCGTAGTCCATGGGACTTGCTTGATTCACCTGTCAATGAGACACGCATGCACGCTGTTCACGTCTGCGTCTGCAGGCTCGCTTCAGTGTCCGCATGGCCGGAAGGCGCTCCGGCCAGCGCCAGCGCGTAAATCTGCTGCAAGTCTTCCTCGCTGACGTCGACAAAGGTGTCGATCTGGCTCAGGGCATACACCAGGCTGCTGTGCGGAATCATGCTTTCCCCGACCGGCGCGGCGCTCGTCTGCGCGCGGCGGTGCCAGCATTGCGGATAGCGCCGCCAGGCAAACGGGGCGTTGAATGCCACCGCCACCGCCAGCAACACGGCGACGTTCAACAGCACCGGACTGAATAAATAACCATAGCCGAGCGTATGCACGGTTTCGCCGCCGAGCACCGCGTAGAGCGCAGTGGCCCCACCGGGCGGATGCAGACAGCGCAGGCTGTACATGGCGGCGATCGACAGCGCCACCGCCAGCGAGGCGGCCAGCATCGGTTCGCCGCCCAGCCAGAGCGCGCAGGTCACGCCGATCAGCGCCGACACCAGATGTCCGCCAAACACGGGCCAAGGTTGCGACATCGCGCCATGCGGCGCCGCGAACAGCAACACCGCCGAGGCCCCCATCGACGCAATGGCCAGCACGCCGCCATGCCCGTCCAGCCAGAAATGCCCCACCCACAACACCGCAAGAATGCCAACCAGACCGCCGCCAGCCGAAATCCAGTGCTCGCGCTCGGATACGGAATAAGCCAGTTTTCTAACCACTATTTCAAGCCCACAGTTGAATTCGAAAAAGTGTGAACCTGTGCATAGCGCCCACTGGACTGAACCGCCGCGACTTCAACCTGTGCTCCAGTTACGCGGCCGCCGCATGCCGGCAATCTTGCAGGCCTGCTTGACGTAGCCGTAGGGGAACAGCACGAACAGCCGCTTCTGCGCATCCCGCCCGACCCTTTCGGCCAGATGCTTGATGGCAAAGCGGGCATCCGCCGTGACCTGGTGCTCATCATAAAAAGTGCGCATGTAACGAATCACGTCCCAGTGCTCATCGCTCAGCTCAATGTTTTCGTCCCGCGCCAAAACCTCGGCCACCGCTTCGTTCCAGTCGGCGGGTTCGATCAGATAGCCTTCAGCGTCGCGCTCGGGCATTAACGTCGCGATATCCGGTGTTTGCTCCATGACAAGCTCCTCGAAATGACGATGGGCCTAGTTTAGGGATTGCTTATATATCCATCAAACGATATATTTTGGTATCTAATATCGAAAAACCCGATACATAAGCCATGGACACCGAACTCGCCCGTACCTTCCTCATGGTCGCCGCCAGCGGCAACTTCGTCGCGGCCGCCAGCCGCCTGCACGTCACCCAGTCGACCGTGAGCGCGCGCATCCACACGCTGGAAACCACGCTCGGCGCGCGCCTGTTCCAGCGCGGCCGCAACGGCGCCGAGCTCACCGCATCCGGCAAGCGCTTCATGCGCCACGCCAAACACCTGGTGCGCACGGTGGAGCAGGCCGTGCACGACGTCGGCCTGCCGCAGGGCTTTCGCGACGTGCTGACGCTGTCGGGGCGGATTGCATTGTGGGAAGGCTTCCTGCCGCACTGGGTGGCGTGGATGCGCGAGGCCGCGCCGGACGTCTCGCTGCGCCTGGAAATCGGCTTCGAGGCCGACATCATGCAGGGGCTGATCGAAG
>NCIF01000081.1 GCA_002256785.1 Hydrogenophilales bacterium 17-61-9 | reverse complement strand
AGCCAGAAACCGCCGTGCGCCTTGTCGTCGAGCGAAAAGTCGGATTGCCGCAAGCGATGGTCGACGTTGCCGCTGCCCATGCCGCGCATCAGTTTTTGCAGCAGAAAAAGTTCTTCTGCCGGGCGATACGGGGTAGACAATGCACCGATCTGCTCAGCCGGGATCGCCTTCAATTTGTCCGCGACGAATTCCAGCGCCGCCTGCCAGGTCGCTTCGACCCACTGCCCGCCCTGCTTGATCATCGGCTGGGTCAGGCGCTCGGCTGTGTTCAGGCCTTCATAGGAAAAACGGTCGCGGTCGGCCAGCCAGCATTCGTTGACGTCTTCGTTTTCGCGCGGCAATACGCGCATCACCTTGTTGTCCTTGACGTGAACTTCGAGGTTGGAACCCAGGCTGTCGTGCGGGCTGATCGAATGACGGCGCGACAATTCCCAGGACCGCGCGCTGTAGCGGAACGGTTTGCTGGTGAGCGCGCCGACCGGACACAGGTCGATGACATTGCCCGACAATTCGGACGCCACCTGATGGGCCAGAAACGGCATGACTTCGGTGTGCTCGCCGCGCCCGGCCATGCCGAGTTCCATCACGCCGGCGATTTCCTGGCCGAAGCGCACGCAGCGGCTGCAGTGGATGCAGCGCGTCATGTCGGTGGCGATCAAGGGGCCGAGGTTTTTTTCAACCACGACGCGTTTTAATTCCTGATAGCGCGACGACGAGCCGCCATAGCCCACCGCCAGATCCTGCAGCGTGCATTCGCCGCCCTGATCGCAGATCGGGCAATCGAGCGGATGGTTGATCAGCAGAAACTCCATCACGCTTTTTTGCGCGCTGACCGCGTATTCGGAACGGGTGTATACCTTCATGCCGTCGGTCACCGGCGTGGCGCAGGCCGGCAGGGGCTTCGGCGCCTTCTCCACCTGCACCAGGCACATGCGGCAGTTGGCGGCGATGGAGAGTTTCTTGTGGTAACAGAAATGCGGGATCGTGATGCCGACCTGATTCGCCGCATCCATGATGGTGTCGCCGCTTTCGACCTGAAGCGCGCGGCCGTCGATTTCAATATTGAGCGTTGCCATGCCTAGTGCCCTGTCCCGTCCATACGGCGCCCTGTTCCGTCCATGCAGCGCTTGTGTTCGATGTGGTGCTCGAACTCGCGGCCAAAATGTTTGAGGAAGCTTTGCACCGGCATCGCCGCCGCATCGCCCAATGCGCAGATGGTATGACCGCCGATGCGGCCCGCCACGCTGTTGAGCAGATCCAGGTCATCCGGCCGGCCCTGCCCATGCTCGATGCGATGGATGACCCGGTACATCCAGCCGGTGCCTTCGCGGCACGGCGTGCACTGGCCGCACGATTCCTCGTGATAGAAATAGGACAGGCGTTCCAGCGCGCGCACCATGCACACGGTTTCGTCCATCACGATGACCGCGCCCGAACCGAGCATGGAACCGGCCTTGGCGATGCAGTCGAAATCCATGGTGCAATCCATCATGATGTCGCCCGGCAAGACCGGCGCCGACGAGCCGCCCGGAATCACCGCTTTCAGCGTGTGGCCGCTGCGCACGCCGCCCGCCATCGCGAGCAGTTCGGAAAACGGCGTGCCGAGCGGGACTTCATAGTTGCCCGGCTTGTTGACGTGGCCCGACACCGAAAACAGCTTGGGGCCGCCGTTATTGGGCTTGCCGAGTTCCAGAAAAGCCTGGCCGCCGTGCTGCATGATCCACGGCACGCTCGCCAGCGTTTCGGTGTTGTTGATCGTGGTCGGCTTGCCGTACAGGCCGAAGCTGGCCGGAAACGGCGGCTTGAAGCGGGGCTGGCCTTTTTTGCCCTCGATCGATTCCAGCAATGCGGTTTCCTCGCCGCAGATGTAGGCGCCATAGCCGTGGTGCGCGTGCAGCTGAAAGCAGAAATCGGTGCCGAACAGCTGGTCGCCGAGATAGCCTGCTTCGCGCGCCTCGTTCAGGGCACGCTCGAAAATGTCGTAGCAGTCGAAGATTTCGCCGTGGATATAGTTGTAGCCCACGCGCGCACCCAGCACGTAGCCTGCTATCGCCATGCCTTCGATCAACTGGTGCGGGTTGTAACGCAGGATATCGCGGTCCTTGAAGGTGCCCGGCTCGCCCTCGTCGCTGTTGCAGACGATGTATTTGTCGCCCGGAAACGCGCGCGGCATGAAGCTCCACTTGAGCCCGGTGGGAAAGCCCGCGCCGCCGCGCCCGCGCAGGGCGCTGGTCTTGAGTTCGGCGATGATGGCGTCGCCCGAGACCGGCCCGGTCACCACCCGGCGCAGCGCCTGGTAGCCGCCATGGGCGACGTAGGTCGCCAGCGATGCTGGATTATCGAGCGCCTGCGTCCAGCTGCAAACTTGAGTATCAGGTGTGAGCAAACTCATTTCAGTTTGTCCAGGAGTTCGTCCACCTTCTCGGGGGTGAGATGGGTGTGCATGGCATGGTTGTTGTGCAGACACATCGGCGCATCGCCGCACGCCCCCATGCACTCGCCCTCTTTCAGCGTGAAGCGGCCATCCCCGGTGGTTTCGCCAAAACCGATGCCAAGCTTCTGTTTAAGATGCTCGCCCAGTTCGCCCGCGCCCATCAGCATGCACGGCAGATTGGTGCATAGCGTGATCTTGTGCCGCCCTGTGGGCCTGGTGTCGTACATGTTGTAAAACGTGGCGACTTCATAGGCAGCGATAGCCGGCATCTCAAGATAGTCGGCGACGTATTCGATCAGCTCGGGCTTCAGCCAGCCCTTTTCCGTCTGCGCAATGCGCAGTGCGCCCATCACCGCGGACTGCTTCTGGTCTGCGGGATATTTAGCGACTTCCACGTCGATGAGCGCGAGGGATTGCGGGGACAGCCGCAGGGTGTCCATATCAGCGTTGGCCATCAGCGGTCGATCTCCCCAAAAACAATATCCTGCGTACCAATGATGGCGACGACGTCGGCGATCATGTGGCCGCGGCTCATTTCATCGAGCGCCGCCAGATGCGCATAACCCGGCGCGCGGATTTTCAGCCGGTAGGGTTTGTTGGCGCCGTCCGACACCAGGTAAATGCCGAACTCGCCCTTGGGATGCTCCACCGCGGCATACGCTTCGCCGGCCGGGACGTGCATGCCCTCGGTAAACAGCTTGAAGTGATGAATCAGTTCTTCCATGTTCTGCTTCATGTCGATCCGCGACGGCGGCGCGACCTTGTGGTTCTCGACAATGACCGGGCCGGGATTCTTGCGCAGCCAGTCGACGCACTGCCTGATGATGCGGTTGGACTGACGGAATTCCTCGATCCGCACCAGATAGCGGTCGTAGCAGTCGCCGTTGGTGCCGACCGGGATATCGAAGTCCATGCGGTCGTAGACTTCGTAGGGCTGCTTCTTGCGCAGGTCCCATTCGACGCCAGAGCCGCGCAGCATCGGGCCGGTGAAACCCAGTGCCAGGGCGCGTTCGGGCGACACCACGCCGATGCCGACGGTGCGCTGCTTCCAGATGCGGTTGTCGGTCAACAGGGTTTCGTATTCGTCGACGTAGGTCGGGAAACGCTGGGTGAAGTCCTCGATGAAATCGAGCAGCGAACCCTGGCGATTGGCGTTCATCGACTTCATCGTCGCGGCATTGCGCGTGTGTTGCGCCGCGTACTGCGGCATCGTGTCGGGCAGGTCGCGGTAGACGCCGCCCGGACGGTAGTAAGCCGCATGCAAACGCGCGCCGGACACCGCTTCGTAGCAGTCCATCAGGTCTTCGCGCTCGCGGAAAGCATAGAGAAACACCGTCATCGCGCCCACGTCCAGCGCATGCGCGCCCAGCCACAACAGGTGATTCAGCACGCGGGTGATTTCATCGAACATCACGCGTATGTATTGCGCCCGCTCCGGTACCTGAATGCCCAGCAGCTTTTCGATCGCCATCACGTAGGCGTGCTCGTTGACCATCATCGACACATAGTCGAGGCGGTCCATGTAGGGCACCGACTGGATGAAGGTCTTGTGCTCGGCCAGCTTTTCGGTGGCGCGATGCAGCAGGCCAATGTGGGGGTCGGCGCGCTGGATCACCTCGCCGTCGAGCTCCAGCACCAGTCGCAGCACGCCGTGCGCAGCCGGATGCTGGGGGCCGAAGTTCATGGTGTAGTTCCGGATTTCAGCCATTTGAACGCTCCGGGACGACACCCATTAATCCAGCGTAGTTACGGATTTCAGACATCAGCGTCCCTCCCCGTAGCTTTCGTCGCGCACGATGCGCGGCACGATTTCGCGTGGCTCGATCGATACCGGCTGATAAATCACGCGCTGCTGGGTCGGGTCGTAACGCATTTCCACATTGCCCGACAAGGGAAAATCCTTGCGGAAGGGATGGCCGATGAAACCATAGTCAGTGAGGATGCGGCGCAGGTCCGGGTGACCTTCGAACACGATACCGTAGAGATCGAAGGCCTCGCGCTCGAACCAGTTGGCTGCCGGCCAGATGTCGACCATCGACGCCACCATCGGCAAGTCGTCGTCCGGGCAAAATACGCGCACACGCACACGCTGATTGTTCGATACGGACAGCAGGTGCACCACCACGGCATAACGTGCGCCCTCCCAGGCGCCATCGCCATACGCCGAATAATCCATGCCGCACAGATCGATCAGCTGCTCGAAGCGGCAATCCGGATGGTCGCGCAGCGCGGTCATGGCCGAAGCGTATGCCTGCGGCTTGACGATCAGGGTCAGTTCGTCCAGACGCTCGGTCGCCTGAACGAGCGCTTCACCTAAAACATTTTGCAGGCAAGCGGAAAGAGACTCGAATGTCGCGGTCATGGGTGCCGATCAGCGGGCAATGGTGTTGGTGCGGCGGATCTTGTTCTGCAGCTGGATAATGCCGAACAGCAGCGCTTCTGCCGTGGGCGGGCAACCAGGAACATAGATATCCACCGGCACAATGCGATCGCAGCCGCGCACCACCGAATAGGAATAATGGTAATAGCCGCCGCCGTTGGCGCACGACCCCATGGAAATGACCCAGCGCGGCTCGGCCATCTGGTCGTAGACCTTGCGCAGTGCGGGGGCCATCTTGTTGCACAGCGTGCCGGCAACAATCATCACATCGGACTGCCGGGGGCTGGGGCGGAACACGATGCCGAAACGGTCGAGGTCATAGCGCGAAGCACCCGCCTGCATCATTTCAACCGCGCAACAGGCCAGGCCAAAAGTCATCGGCCACATCGAACCCGTGCGCATGTAATTGATGAGCTGATCGGCTTTGGTCGTCACAAAGCCCTGCTCGAGGACGCCTTCAATACTCACGTCCGCCCTCCAGTGCAAACATCACTCCCATTCCAGCGCCCCTTTCATCCACTCATAGATGAAGCCGACTACCAGAATGCCGAGAAACGCCATCATGGCGAAAAACCCAGCCAACCCGATCTCTTCCAGCACGATGGCCCAAGGGAAAAGAAAGGCGATTTCCAGATCGAACAGAATAAAAAGGATGGCTACCAGGTAGTAGCGCACGTCGAATTTCATGCGCGCATCTTCAAACGCTTCGAAGCCGCATTCGTAAGGGGAGAGCTTTTCGCTGTCCGGGCGATTGGGGCCCAGCAGGCTGCCCGCAATGATCGGGCCAATCCCGAAAGCGAGACCCACCAGAATGAACAATAGAATTGGGAGGTAGTTCTCCAGCACTGCGTTCCTCCGTCCAAGCCTTGGCTTAGGCTGTTGAATAATTATGAACTGAGTGTATTAGTGCAGCGCACCGGCTGTCAAGCCGAAATTTTGTATTTTTTCTTTTATAATCAAAAGCTTATTCGATAGCGAATGCTAATGAATGAATCAGGAAATTTGATGGTGCCGACGGCGAGACTCGAACTCGCACAACCGAAGTCACTACCCCCTCAAGATAGCGTGTCTACCAATTCCACCACGTCGGCCAAAGCGCTTGAACACCTTGAACAGCCTGGCGCATTGCGCCCTGCCATGTATTACTTTTACTGCGGATTTACTGCGGAATATCGCCTGCTTTTGAGCCGGCGCCCTGACCCGGAACCTGTTGCTGAGGCGCAGCAGGTTGCGTTGTTGAACTCACGGGCACTGTCGTCCGGTCCACCACGCTTTTCGACGTGTGCTCCTGCAGGCCAAAATAGGCCAGCGTCAAGCTGGTCAGAAAAAACAGCGTGGCCAGAACGGCGGTACTGCGGCTCAGAAAATTGGCCGATCCGGTCGAGCCAAAAAGGCTTCCCGCCGAACCGCCGCCAAATGCCGCGCCCATATCCGCGCCTTTTCCGTGTTGCAGCAAAACCAGCGCAATCACCGAAATGGCAACAATAATATGAACAACCCAAACCAGTGATTCCATAATTTTGACTCTTACTCGGTTTGACTCTTACTTGGCAGCTGCCCGGCAAATAGCCACAAACTCTTCGGCAACCAGCGACGCCCCGCCAATCAGGCCGCCATCAATATCCGGCTGAACCATTAATTCTGACGCATTTGCAGCTTTTACGCTACCCCCATATTGAATCACCAGCTGATCCGCCACGCCGGCATCGAGTGCGGCAATCTTGCTGCGGATGAACGCATGCACCGCCTGCGCCTGTTCGGGAGAAGCGGTTTTCCCGGTGCCTATTGCCCACACGGGCTCGTAGGCAAGCACAGCGTTCGTCAGCGACGCAACCCCTGCCGCATTGATCACAGCGTCGAGCTGACGCGCAACCACGGCCTCGGTTACGCCCGACTCGCGTTCATCCAGGGATTCGCCCACGCACAGAATAGGTTTCAAACCCGCAGCCTGGGCAGCCATGTACTTGCTCGCCACCAGCGCGTCGGACTCGCCGTACAGGCTACGCCGTTCCGAATGCCCCACGATGACGTAAGTGCAGCCAAAGTCGAGCAGCATGGCGGCCGACACTTCACCCGTATACGCACCCCTGGCCTGCTCCGACAGATTCTGCGCACCCCAGGCAATCGTTGAACCGGCGAGTTCAGCCTGCGCTTGAGCCAGATAGGGAAACGGCACGCACACCACGGCATCGATTCCGGCCAATGCAGGTTTGAGCGCAGCCAGCAACGCCGTATTTTCGGCCAGGCTGCCGTGCATTTTCCAGTTACCGGCTACAAGTTTTTTGCGCATGGGAGTCCGCCGAACAAAAGTGCGCGATGGTAAGCGCAACGCGCCGGGCGGTCAACCGCCCGGCGCGTTGCGCTCGGGTGAAATCAGCCGAAACGGCCCGTAATATAGTCTTCCGTCTGCTTCTTGCCCGGTCGCATGAAGATGGTTCCGGTTTCGTTGAATTCGATGAGCTCACCCAGATACATGAACGCGGTGAAGTCGGATATCCGCGCCGCCTGCTGCATGTTGTGGGTCACGATGGCGATGGTGTAATCGCTTTTGAGCTCGTTGACAAGCTCTTCGATCTTGGCGGTGGAAATAGGGTCCAGCGCCGAGGTCGGCTCGTCCAGCAGCACGATTTCAGGTTTGACTGCAACCGCACGCGCAATGCACAGACGTTGCTGCTGGCCACCGGAAAGCGACAGGCCGTTCTGCTGCAGCTTGTCCTTGACCTCGCCCCACAGTGCGGCTTTTTTGAGCGCCCATTCGACGCGGTCGTCCATTGCGCTCTTCGACATGCGCTCATACAGCCGCACGCCAAAGGCAATGTTCTCGTAAATTGTCATCGGGAACGGCGTCGGCTTCTGGAACACCATGCCGATCTTGGCGCGCACCAGGTTCACGTCCTGGGTCTTGTCGAGCAGGTTCTTGCCGTGGAACAGGATCTGGCCTTCGGCGCGCTGCCCGGGATACAGGTCATACATGCGGTTGAAGGTGCGCAGCAGCGTGGATTTACCGCAGCCGGACGGCCCGATGAAAGCCGTCACTTTTTTGTGGGCGATGTCCAGATTGACGTTGCTGAGGCCCTTGAAATCGCCGTAGAAGAAATCCAGGTTGCGGACCTGCAAGGCAGAGTTTTCGCCAGTTGGCATGGCTTGATCGGGCAGGGATTGATTGAGCACAGCGTAGCTCCGGAGTAATTAACGTTTGTCTTTATTGCGGAAAACGACGCGCACGACGATATTGACCGCCAGCACCAGGAAGGCGATCAACAACGCACCGCCCCAGGCCAGGTTGACCCAGTTGTCATACGGGCTGAGTGCAAACTGGAAGATCACCACCGGCAGATTGCCCATGGGCTCCGCCATGTTGGTGCTGAAGAACTGGTTGTTCAGCGCGGTGAACAAAAGCGGCGCGGTTTCGCCGGTAATGCGCGCCATCGCCAGCAGCACGCCGGTCACCACGCCCGACTTGACCGCACGCAGCGTCACCTTGAGCGACACCTGCCAGCGCGGCGCGCCGACCGCGAATGCCGCTTCGCGCAGGCTGGTCGGCACCAGCTTCAGCATGTTTTCAGTGGTGCGCACCACCACCGGAATGGCGATCAGCGCCAGCGCCAGCGAGCCGGCCCAGCCGGAAAATCCGCCCGTGGTCACCACGAACAGCGCATATACAAACAGACCGATGACGATCGACGGCGCCGACAGCATGATGTCGGTCATGAAGCGGGTGAATGACGCAAATTTTGAAACGCGCCCATACTCGGCCAGATAAATCCCGGCCAGAATGCCAATCGGTGTCGAGATCAGCATCGAAAAGAACAGGATCAGCCCGCTGCCGACGATGGCATTGCGCAGGCCGCCCCCTTCGGACCCAGGCGCCGGCGTATCCTGGGTGAACAGATCCCAACTCAGGGCGGCAAAGCCCTTGGAAAACAAGGTCAACAAAATCCACATCAGTGCGATCAATCCGAGGCTCATCGCCAGCATGGACAGGCTGATTCCGATGCGGTTGATCCAGATGCGGCGGGTGTACAGACTCATCATGATTTACAGCCCCTCGGAGCCCATGCTGCGGCTGATCAGCCAGCGCGAAATCGCCAGCACGACAAAGGTGATGACGAACAGCACCAAGCCGAGCGCAAACAGGGAAGCGATATGCAAACCAGGGTCCGCCTCGCCGAACTCATTCGCCAGCGTGGAGGCAATCGAAGTGCCCGGCGCAAACAGGCTGCCGTTGATGCGGTTGGCGTTGCCGATGACGAACGTGACCGCCATCGTCTCGCCCAGCGCCCGCCCCAGTCCCAGCATGATGCCGCCGATGACCCCGACGCGGGTATAGGGCAACACGACGTTGCGCACCACTTCCCAGGTGGTGCAGCCGACGGCATAAGCCGACTCCCTCAGCACGTCCGGTACCGTTTCAAACACGTCGCGCATGACCGATGCGATAAAGGGAATCACCATCATCGACAGCACGATACTGGCAGTCAGAATGCCGACACCGATGGGCGGACCGGAGAACCAGCTGCCGATCACCGGCACGTCCCCCAGCAATTCCTGCAGTGGGGGCTGAATGTATTCAGCAAACAGCGGGGCGAAGACGAACAGGCCCCAGATGCCGTAAACGATGGAGGGGATGCCGGCCAGCAACTCGATCGCGGTCCCGAGGGGGCGGCGCAGCCACACCGGGCAGGTTTCGGTCAGGAACAGGGCGATCCCGAAACTGATCGGAACCGCAATCAGCAGCGCCAGCACGGACGTCACGACCGTGCCATACACGGCGGCCAGCGCACCGTACTCGTCGTCCGGCACGCTCCAGATATTGGTCCACAGAAAGGACGGCCCGAATTGCTTGAGACTGGGCCACGCCTCAATGCTGAGCGACACCAGAATGCCGACCAGCGAAGCCAGTACGACAAACGCAAACAACTGGGTGGTGTAATGGAAAAACTTGTCCTGCAAACGGAATGTCCTGACCTGCTGGGCATGCAGATCGATTCCGGCAGATGCGCTGGGCTCGCTCACGGTGAATTGCCTGTCGGTTAAGTTGCTATCTACGAAAACCCCCGCCGGAAAGGCGGGGGCTTTCGTAGATAGCCGGGGACGGCAAGCCGCCCCCGGCATCTTTCAAGTCTATGAACAGCTTACTTGATGTTCTTCATTTCTGCTTCAACCATCTTCACGACATTGGGCGGCAGCGCCACAAAGCCGAGGTCGGCAGCCATTTTCTGGCCGTTGTTCAAGGACCAGATGAAGAAGTCCACTACGCCCTTTTGCTTGACAGCGTCGGCCTTTTCATAACCCAGCATGAAAGTGGCCGTGGTGATGGGCCATGCATTCTTGTGCGTCTGGTCCAGCAGATCCGGCGCCATGCCCTTGACCTTGAAATCGGCGCCGGCAGCGGCGTCGGCCACCGACTGCTGGTCCGGCACGATGTAATTGCCGGCACGGTTCTTCAGCGCCACGAAGTTCATGTTGTTCTTCATCGCGTCGGCGATATCGACATAACCGATCGCGCCCTTGATCTTCTGCACGTTGGCGGCCACACCCGGATTGCCCTTGCCCCCCACGGCGTTGGACGGCCAGTTCACCGTGTTGCCGGCGCCGACGTCGCGCTTGAACGCCACCGACTGCTTGGCCAGGTAATTGGAGAAAGCATAGGTGGTGCCCGAACCATCGGAGCGGTGCGACACCGTGATGGCCAGGTTCGGCAGCTTGACGCCGGGATTCAGCTTGGCGATGGCCGGATCGTTCCACTTGGTGATCGCACCGCGGAAAATGTCGGCCGCAGTCGCGCCGTCGAGTTTCAGCTTGCCGGAATCGACGCCGGGGACATTCACGACAATGGTCACGCCGCCCATCACGGTCGGAACCTGAACCAGCTTGTTCGCATTCAGATCGGCTTCGGGAACCGGAGCGTCTGAGCCGGCAAAATCGACCGTCTTGGCCTTGATCTGCTTGACGCCGCCGGAGGAGCCGATGCCCTGGTAGTTGACCTTGTTGCCGGTGGCCTGCTGATAAGCCTCCGCCCACTTGGTGTAAACGGCGTAGGGGAAGGTCGCGCCCGCGCCCGTGATGTCAGCGGCCAGGGCACTAACCGAGAAAGCCAGACCC
>NCIF01000080.1 GCA_002256785.1 Hydrogenophilales bacterium 17-61-9 | reverse complement strand
GCAAAGCCGCAGCGGGCAGCGGTGGCGTCAATGGGGCTGGCGGCCAGTGATTTTTCGAACATTGCCGACCGCAAGCATTACGCCAATATTGCCAAGTCCGTATTGGCGGGGTGCGCCTCAGTCGCCGAGCTGGATCCGCCCGGCTTTTTCATCCGCGGCAAAATCGAGCATTTTCTGGATCGACAACCGGGCGCGGGCGCGGATCGATTCCTCGATATGGATTTCGTTGCCGCCCTTTTCCAGTACGGCCGCGAGTTTTCTCAGGCCGTTCATCGCCATCCACGGGCAGTGCGCGCACGAGACGCAGGTCGCGCCTTCGCCCGCGGTCGGCGCTTCAATCAGTATTTTTCCGGGCGCGGCGGCGTGCATTTTGTGGAAGATGCCGTTGTCGGTGGCGACGATGAATTCGGGGTGGGGCAGGGTGCGCACCGCGTCGATCAACTGGGTGGTCGAGCCGACGACATCCGCCAGCGCAATCACGGACGCAGGCGATTCGGGGTGAACCAGCACCGCAGCGTTGGGGTGCTCGGCGCGCAGTTTTTTCAGCGCCTCGGCCTTGAACGCCTCGTGCACCACGCAGGAGCCCTGCCAAAGAATCATGTCGGCGCCGCTGATGCGGCGTACGTAATCGCCCAGATGGCGGTCCGGCGCCCATAGCAGTTTGTGGCCCTGGCGATGCAGGTGCTTGACGATTTTGGCGGCAATGCCCGAGGTAACCACCCAGTCGGCGCGCGCCTTCACTGCCGCGCTGGTGTTGGCGTAGACGACCGACAGGCGGTCCGGGTGGGCGTCGCAAAACGCCGCGAATTCATCGGCCGGGCAGGCCAGGTCGAGCGAGCAGTCGGCCGCGAGGTCGGGCATGACGACGCGTTTTTCCGGATTCAGGATCTTGGCGGTTTCGCCCATGAATTTGACCCCGGCGACGATCAGTGTTTTTGCCGGATGCGCATGGCCGAAACGCGCCATTTCCAGCGAATCCGACACGCAGCCGCCGGTTTCCTCGGCCAGGTCCTGCAGGTCGGCCGAGGTGTAGTAATGCGCCACCAGCACCGCGTCCTGCTGTTTCATCAGCGTTTTGATGCGTGCTTTCAGCGCCGCGCGCTCATCGCCGGACAAGACTTCTTCCACCATGGGGGGCGGCTGGATCACGGGTTTGAGCGGAACGGGGAAAGCAGGGCTCATCGGAGTAAGAAGGGGCTGAGTGCGGAAAACCCGAGTATAGCCGGGTGCGGCAGGCGTTATCACGTGCGGGCACGCTGGCTTTCCGACGCATGCCGGCAATTTTTGCCTTATCCTTGCGCCCCATGCAACAGTTGATTCTCGATATCCGCCCGCCTGCCCGGCCCGATCTTGCCCGCTTTGTGGCGGGACATAATATCGAGCTGATGGCGCAGCTCGATGCCATGCTCGATGGCACGGCGACCGAGCGCATGGTGTATGTGTGGGGCGCGCCGGGCAGCGGCAAAAGTTATTTGCTGGCGGCGTGGGCGCATGCCTGTGCGGCACGCGGACTCAGTGTCGACTTGACGGGGCTGGATGCTGCACAGGCGGTCATTGCCGATCAGGTCGACGCCTGGGATGACGCGCAACAGCACGCCGGGTTTGCAGCGTTCAACCGGGTGCGCGAAGCGGGAGGGCTGTGGTTGGCGGCGGGCAGCATGGCCCCCGCTGACTTGCCCTTGATGCCGGAATTGCAGACGCGCCTGGGATGGGGGCTGGTGTTCCAGCTCCAGGGTCTGGACGATGCCGAGAAACGCGCCGCGCTGGCGCAGCATGCCGAAACCCTGGGGTTCCGGCTGGAAACCCAGGTGGCGGACTATTTGCTGCATCACACCGCGCGCGATATGCAGAGCTTGCTGCGGGTGCTGGAGGCGCTCGACCGTTTCAGCCTTGAAACCCGCCGCCCCATCACGCTGCCGCTGTTGCGGCAACTGCTGCAGAATCTACCCGCAAGCACCCGGAGGGCATAAAGGGCAGGTCGTGGTTGCAAGCCGCTAACGCGGCAACAACCACGCTCAGGCTTGACCGGGTTCTGCGGTTTGCGTCTGCTGTTCGGCGATGTCTTTGTGGACTTGCGCCATATCCAGCCCCATCACCTGCTCGATCAACGCATTCAGTGCGCTGGCGGGCAGCGAGCCGGCTTCCGAATACAGGATGACCTGTTCGCGGAACACCATCAGCGTTGGAATCGAGCGGATCTGGAACGAGCCTGCCAGTTCCTGCTCGACTTCGGTGTTGACCTTGGTGAAAACAATATTGGGATGGTTTTCAGCTGCGGCTTCGTAAATGGGGGCGAATCCGCGACACGGTCCACACCAGGGCGCCCAGAAGTCGACGATCACGACGTCGTTGTTCTGGATGGTGGATTCAAAGTTGTCCTGGGTGAGTTCGATGACGGCCATGCTGATTCCTGCAAAAATTGGAAATAAAAAAAGCGCGGGGACGAATCCATCGCGCCTTAACGCCACCCTATCATGGATGGCGGGCCGCCGACAATGCGGCGGCGGATTATCAGGTAGATCAGCGAAGCTGCCCCCTACCCCGGTCCAGTCGAAGCCGACTGGCCTTGAATCTGTTAAGCAAACCCCTGGTTGAACAGTTCGCGCTTTTGCGTGGCGGGCTGTGCGCTGCGCGCCAGGTTGTGGCTATGTTTGAGATTGCTGCGCACTTCTGCCCGGTTGACCGCCATGATGAGCTCGGTCGCCAGCACACGGGCCTGATGCGGGGTCAGGTTGAGCTCACACCCTTCTGCCTGGAGCGCCACAATGACGCGATCGCGACCCTGCGCATCTTCCTTCAGGTTGATATCCAGCGATTTTCCGGGTTCAAGTTCGATCATGTCTGTTTCTCCTTGCGGCGGGTATGCAAGGGTATGAGCAGGGTTCATGCCAGTCTCCATTTACGCCGGATGGCGTGGGAACCCGCATTAAATCAGGCTCGTTTGACAACAGGATGACCGTCGGCCGCGACCACGTTGACGAAGCTTCGTCAACGTGGTCGCCGGGATCGTCATTCTTGCGGCGCGGGGATGCGCGGCTGGGCTGGATTGGCGGCCGCTGCGCGGTCGCGCGTCAGCAGGGTGTAGGCAACCGGGATCACAAACAGCGTCAGCAGGGTGCCAAGCAGCAGGCCGCCGACGATGACCCAGCCGATGGGCGAACGCGATTCGGCGCCGGCGCCGCTGGCGAGCGCCAACGGCACCGCGCCCAGCACCATCGCGGCGGTGGTCATCAGGATGGGTCTTAAACGCAGGCTGGCGGCTTCGATCACCGCCTCGACTCTGGGCTTGCCGCGTTCGCGCAATTGATTGGCGAATTCCACGATCAGGATGCCGTGCTTGGTGATCAGGCCGACCAGCATGATCAGCCCGATCTGGCTGTAAACGTTGAGCGTGGCGCCGGTGAGCTTCAGCGCCAGCAGCGCACCGGTGGCGGCGAGCGGCACGGTGAGCAGGATGATGAAGGGCGAGATGAAGCTTTCGAACTGCGCCGCCAGCACCAGGTAGATGACGATCAGCGCCAGCGCGAAGGTGATGGCCAGCGTCTGGCCGGATTCGCCGAACTCGCGCGACTGGCCGGCGAGCGCGGTGCGGGCGGTTTTCGGTAGCGTCTCCTTGGCGGCCTGGTCCATGAAGGCGAGGGCCTCGCCCAGCGTGTAACCGGGCGCGATGTTGGCCGAGATGATCGCCGCGCGCTGACGGTCGAAGTGGTTGAGCTCCTTTGGCGCAACCGTTTCGGTCACCGCCACCAGGTTGGACAGCGGGGTGAGGCTGCCTTCGCTGCCGCGCACATACAGCGCGCTTAAGTCCTGCGGCGTGGCGCGCGCGGCGGGGTCGAGCTGGACCACGACGTTGTATTGCTCGCCCGCCTGCTTGAAGCGGGTGACGTCGCGCCCGCCGAGCAGGGTTTCCAGCGTGCGGCCGATGGTGTCGATGCCGACGCCCATCTGCGCCGCCTTGTCGCGATTGATGTCGACCCGCAACTGCGGCTTGTTGAGCTTGAGGTCGCTGTCTGCATTGGCCAGCCCCGGATAGGCGCGCACCTTTTCCATCAAGGCTTCGACGGCTTGATCCAGTTCGGCGTAGCTGGGCGCCTGCACCACGAACTGCAGCGGCGGGTTGCGGAAGCTCTGGCCGAGCGAG
The DNA here is from genome assembly GCA_002256785.1 of Hydrogenophilales bacterium 17-61-9. Taxonomy (GTDB): domain Bacteria; phylum Pseudomonadota; class Gammaproteobacteria; order Burkholderiales; family Thiobacillaceae; genus Thiobacillus. Next base: position 6,792 of record NCIF01000080.1, on the reverse strand, counting down.
GGCGGATTGATCGGGAAGGCCAGCACGCCCGGCATGCCCATGAACATCTGCGGACCGAGGCTTTCGGTGATCGCCATCTGGCTGCGGCTGCGCTCCTCCCACGGCTTCAGCATCACGAACGACAGCGCGCTGTTGACCGGGTTGGGGCGCTCCAGACCCGGCGCGACCACCATGAACGCGGTATTCACTTCGGGCACGCCTTGATAAATGCCTTCGAGCTGGCGCGCGTACTGGTCGGTGTACTGCATGCTGGCGCCTTCGGGCGCCAGCATGAAGCCGATGAAAAAGCCGCGGTCCTCGGTCGGCGCCAGCTCCGATTTGAGCGATTTCAGCAGCCCGAACGCGGCGACCGCCACCAGCACGAATACCAGCGTGATGATCAGCGGATGCCGCACGACGCGGGTCAGCCCTCGCGTATAGCCGTTCTTCAGACCGTTCAGCACGCGCTCGCCGAAATTGAACAGGGCGTTGTGACGGATTTCGTGCCGCAGCATCCGGCTCGCCATCATCGGCGTCAGGGTCAGCGCGACAAAGCCGGACACCAGCACGGCCGCCGCCACCGTCAGCGCGAATTCGGTGAACAGCTTGCCGGTGTTGCCCTCGGCAAACGCCAGCGGGGCGAACACGGCGACCAGCGTGAGCGTCATCGCCAGCACCGCGAAGCCGATCTCGTGGGCGCCTTTCACCGCCGCTTCGTAGGGCGGCATGCCTTCCTCGATATGGCGGTAGATGTTTTCCAGCATGACGATCGCATCGTCCACCACCAGGCCAATCGCCAGCACCAGCCCGAGCAGGGTCAGCACGTTGAGGCTGAAGCCCATGGCATACAGGAAGATGAAGGCGCCGATCAGCGACACCGGGATGGTGACGAAAGGAATCAGCGTGGCGCGCCAGTTGCGCAGGAACAGGAAAATGACGGCCACCACCAGCACCATGGCCTCGATCATCGTCGTGTAGACGGCGTCGATCGATTTTTCGATGAAGATCGAGCTGTCGAAGCCGACCTTGAGCTGCATGCCTTCGGGCAGCGCGGCTTCCAGGCGCGGCAGTTCGGCCTTCACGGCGCGCGCGACTTCCAGCGTGTTGGCGGTCGACTGCTTGACGATGCCCAGACCCACGGCGGCACGACCGTTGACCCGCACGATGTTGCGTTCGTCCTCGGCGCCGACCTCGGCGCGGCCGATGTCGGCCAGCCGCACCAGCACGCCGCCGCTGTTGCGGATGACGACGCGCTCGAATTCGGCCGGGGTTCTGAGATCGGTTTGGGCCAGTACGGAAAACTCGCGCATCCGGCTTTCGATGCGGCCCGAAGGCAACTCGGTGTTCTGGCTTCGAAGCGCGGTCTCGATATCCTGCACCGTCACCCCCAGCGCCGCCATGCGGCCGGGGTCGAGCCACAGCCGCATGGCGTAGCGGCGTCCGCCGCCGACGATGACCGAGGCGACGCCGGGCAGGGTTTTTAGTTGGTCGGCCACCACGCGGTCGGCGTAGTCGGTGATTTCCAGCGGCGACTGGCGGTCGCTGGAAAAAGCCAGCCAGATGATGGCCTGGGCGTCGGCCTCGATCTTGGCCACCACCGGGTCCTGCGCTTCATCGGGGAGCGCCCCGCGCACCCGCGCCACGCGGTCGCGCGCGTCGTTGGCGGCGGCTTCGGGGTCGCGCGACTGCACGAATTCCACCGTGATCTGGCTGACTTCCTCGCGGCTCACCGACTTGATGGTGCGGATGCCTTCGATGCCGGACAACGAGTCTTCCAGCGGCTTGGTGATCTGGCTTTCCATCACCTCGGCGGAGGCGCCGGGGTAAACCGTGCGCACCGAGACCACCGGAGCGTCGATGTTGGGGTATTCGCGCACCGGCAGGCGGTCGAACGCGATCAGCCCGATCAGGATAATGAGCAGGCTCATCACGGTGGCGAGCACCGGACGGCGGATGGAAAGGTCGGAAAGAATCATGGCTCGTTTTCGCGGGGCAGGATCAGCGCGGCTTGCCGGCCGGCATGTTCTTCATCATCTGCGCCGCCTGCTCCAGCGTGACCACCGGCACCCCGGGGCGCAGCTTGATCTGGCCGTCGAGCACGACGGTGTCGCCCGCCCGCACGCCGGAGACGATTTCAACCCGGCCCGGCTCGCGCTTGCCCAGCACGACCTTGCGCAGTTCGGCCTTGCCGTCGACCGCGAGGAACACATAACTGCCGTCCGCACGCGGCACGATGACCTGTTCGGGCAACAGAATGGCGCGGGTCTTGCCGCCGAGGTCGGCGGTGGCGCGGGCGAACATGCCGGGTTTGAGCGTGCCGGCCGGATTGGCGATGCGCGCGCGCACCCGCACATTGCGGCTCACCGGATCGACCACCGGATCGATGGCGTGGACTTTGCCGCTGAAGCGTTGTCCCGGCAGCGCATCGACGGTCAGCTTGATCGGCAGCCCGATGCGCACCAGCGACAAATAGGCTTCGGGCACCGGCACTTCCAGTTTCAGGCTGCCGAGCGCGTCCAGCCGCACCAGATCGCTGCCCTTGCCGACATAGGCGCCGGGGCTGACCTGGCGCAGCCCGGCCACGGCAGAAAATGGCGCCCGGATCACGGTCTTGTCGAGCGCCACCTGTTCTTGCTGCAGGCGGGCGCGCAGGATGTCGAGATTGGCACGGGTTTCGTCGAGCGCCTGCCTGGAAATGAAATGCTGCGCGACCAGTTCCTCGCTGCGCTGGTAACGGCTTTCCGCCAGCTTGAGGTCGGCGCGCGCGGCGGCCAGACGGGCGCGCTGCTCGGCCGAGTCGAGCACCACCAGTACCGCGCCTTTCTTCACCGGCTGGCCTTCCTTGAACAGCAGCTTGTCGATGCGGCCGTCGATTTCCGGTCGCAGCACCACGCTGTCCTCGGCGATCAATGCGCCCACGGCATCAACCGTGCTGGAGACCGGCGAATCGCTCACCTTCATCATGTTGACGGGAATAAAGGGCGGGCCGCCGGCCTGGGCAAAGGCGAGCACGGGAACAAACAGCAAGGCAAGCAAGGCACGCATGACGGATTCCGGAAAAAACATGGATGTACGATAGTCCCGCACATTAGCAGGTCCGCGGTGAAACAAAAACCGCAGGCGAGGGTCGATTGAGTAGCGTCTTGTAAGAATCGATCGTCATCCCCGACTGACTTGTTATGCCCTTTATCTTTATTGATTGGACTTCGTCATGCTGATTCTCCATCCCAACGATATTCCTTCGTCCGAAATAACCCCGTTGGAACATTACCGGGATCGCCGCCGCTTCATGCAGGGCATGGGCATACTGGCTGCAGGCGCGGCGCTGGGCGTTGCCGCCGATGTCCATGCCGGAATCAAGCTGGCCGGCGTGCGCGCCAGTGCCTACAAGCTGGACGAAAACGCAACCCCGTACAAGTCGGTGACCACGTACAACAACTTCTACGAGTTCGGCACCGGCAAGCGCGACCCGGCCGAAAACGCGGGCAGCCTCAAAACGCGTCCGTGGACCGTGGCGATAGAAGGCGAAGTGGGCAAGCCTGGCGAGTACGACATCGACGCGCTGTTGAAGCTTGCGCCGCTGGAAGAACGTGTTTACCGGATGCGCTGCGTTGAAGGCTGGTCGATGGTGATTCCGTGGGTGGGTTTTCCCCTGCATGAAATCATCCGCCGCGCGGCGCCCACGGGCAATGCCAGGTATGTTGAATTCGTGACGTTGAACGATCGCAGGCAGATGCCGGGGCAACGCTCGCGGGTGCTCGACTGGCCGTATGTCGAGGGCTTGCGGATGGACGAAGCGATGAATCCGCTGACGCTGATGGCAGTCGGACTCTACGGCGAAGTGCTGCCCAACCAGAATGGTGCGCCGATTCGCCTGGTGGTGCCCTGGAAATACGGCTTCAAGAGCGCCAAGTCCATCGTCAAAATCCGCTTTGTCGAGAAACAGCCGCTCACCGCCTGGATGAAGGCCACGCCGAACGAATATGGCTTCTATTCCAACGTCAATCCGCAGGTCGACCATCCACGCTGGAGCCAGGAAAAAGAGCGCCGGATCGGCGAATTCTTCAAGCGCGATACGCTGATGTTCAACGGCTACGGCGATCAGGTGGCCCAGCTGTATCGCGGCATGGACCTGAAAAAATTCTTCTGATGCCGGCTTTTTTACGCAAACCCAAACTCTGGCTATCCGGACTCTGTCTGCTGCCGCTGGTGCGCCTGATTGTGCTGGGTTTTAACGGCGACCTGGGCGCCAACCCGATCGAATTCATCACCCGCTCCACCGGCACCTGGACGCTGGTGGGCCTGATGCTGACGCTGTCGGTCACCCCGCTGCGCCGGCTGAGCGGGCACGCCGACCTCATCCGTTACCGCCGCATGCTGGGTTTGTTTACCTTCTTTTATGCCGGTCTGCATTTTTCCACCTATCTCTGGCTGGATCAGTTCTTCGATCCGGCGGCCATTGTCAAAGACATTATCAAGCGCCCTTTCATCACGGTCGGCTTTACGGCCTTTGTTCTGCTGATTCCGCTTGCCGTGACCTCGACCCACGCCATGATGCGTCGCCTGGGGCGCCGCTGGCAGCAGTTGCACCGACTGGTGTATGCCATCGCCATACTGGGTGTGGTTCATTATCTGTGGCTGGTGAAAAAAGACCTGACGGAACCGCTGATCTATGGCGTCGTGCTCACCCTGTTGCTGCTCATGCGCCTGCCGTGGGGGGTGATGTTGCTGAAGGTGGCGCGCAGCCGTCTGGTTCCGGCCCGGTCTTGACGCGCTTTAACGCCCGATGCGGCGGCCTTGGTTTCGATGGGCGCCCCCAGGCTGCGCGCAATAAAAAACGGGGGACAAGCCCCCGTTTCAGATTGGGCAGTGCCCGACCTGTTAAAGCCCGAAAGGCTTGATGACCGGTACCGCCGGTGCGGGGGCAGCTGCAGGGGTCTGCACGGGTTTGGCGGCGGGGGCCGCTTTTTTCGCAACAGGCTTTTTGGCTGCCGGTTTTGCCGCGACCTTTCTGACCGCGGGTTTGGCGGCAGGGGCCGCTTTTTTCGCAACAGGCTTTTTGGCTGCCGGTTTTGCCGCGACTTTCCGGGCTACCGGTTTTTTGGCGGGGGCCGCTTTTTTCGCAACAGGTTTTTTGGCTGCTGGTTTTGCTGCGACCTTTCTGGCTACCGGCTTTGCCGCGACTTTCCGGGCTACCGGTTTTTTGGCAGGGGCTGCTTTTTTAGCTACGGGCTTTTTGGCGGGGGCCGCTTTTTTGGCCACGGGCTTTTTAGCTACGGCTTTCCTGGCTACCGGTTTTTTGGCGGGGGCCGCTTTTTTGGCCACGGGCTTTTTAGCTACGGCTTTCTTGGCTACCGGCTTTTTGGCGGGGGCCGCTTTTTTGGCCACGGGCTTTTTAGCTACGGTTTTCTTGGCTACCGGTTTTTTGGCGGCGACTGCCTTTTTGGTCACGGGCTTTTTAGCCACGGGTTTTTTGGCGGGGGCCGCCTTTTTAGGCGCGGGTTTTTTTACTGTTGCCATTTAACACTCCTTAGAAGTTGAACACATTCACTCATCACTACAGCTTAAAGCCACGTGCAGTCAGAATTTGCACTTCCAAAGCGTGGTACCGACAGGCTGACGTCTTGCCCGAAACCCGCTAAAAACGAGCGATACCGAGGCTCCGCTTGGTGAGCCTCATTCTAGTTACTTTTGTCGGGGGTTCAATGAATAGTCAAGACTCCGCAAAAAAACTGGATTAAAAATGTCGCAGTGAAACAAAATGTATCGGTACGATACTAAATATGCGATAGATGGATAAAACAGCAGTTCCTTTACAGGTCAACAAATAAAACGCTCTCCAGCCATAAGGCTGTCTTGCGTTTCGCGCTCGCGTATGAGGTGAATTTCGTTTTTGTCGACGAGTATTTCTGCTGCACGGGGGCGCGAATTGTAGTTCGACGCCATGCTCATGCCGTATGCGCCGGCCGAAAGCAGGGCCAGCAGGTCGCCTTCCTCGATTGCGAGGTCGCGCGCAAAGCCAAGAAAGTCGCCGGTTTCGCAGATCGGGCCGACGATGTCGTAGCGCTTTTTCGGGATGAGCCGTTCGTCGACGGCGACGATTTCGTGATACGCCTCGTACAGCGCGGGGCGCATGAGGTCGTTCATCGCCGCGTCGACGATGGCGAAGTTCTTGTCTTCGCCCGGCTTCAGGTATTCGACGCGGCTGAGCAGGAGGCCGGCATTGCCGACCAGCGAGCGTCCGGGTTCCAGCAGTAGCTTCTCGCGGCGGCCGGCAAAGCGCGCTGCCAGCACGTGGCCATAGGCAGCCAGGTCGGGCGGCGTCTCGTCGCGGTAGCGGATGCCGACGCCGCCGCCGAGGTCGATGTGATGCAGCGCGATGCCTTCGGCAGCGAGCGCGTCGACCAGCGCCAGCACGCGGTCGGCCGCATCGGCCAGCGGCGACAGGTCGGTCAGCTGCGAGCCGATGTGGCAGTCGATGCCGGTGATTTTCAGGTGGGGCAGGCCGGCGGCCAGGCGATACAGCGCGGGCGCGTCGGCAATCGGCACGCCGAACTTGTTTTCCTTGAGCCCGGTGGAGATGTAGGGATGGGTCTTGGGGTCGACATCGGGATTGACGCGGAACGACACCGGCGCCACCTTGCCCATTTCACCGGCCACGCGATTCAGGCGATGCAGTTCGCTGAGCGATTCGACGTTGAAGCAGAGAATGCCGGCCTCGAGCGCTGTGCGCATTTCGTCCGCCGTTTTGCCTACGCCGGAAAAAACGACCTTGCCGGGGTCGCCGCCGGCGGCCAGCACGCGGGCGAGTTC
>NCIF01000079.1 GCA_002256785.1 Hydrogenophilales bacterium 17-61-9 | reverse complement strand
TTCTCAGCCTCGATTGCGTTCCGGGTCTCCGCATCCAGCGCGACCTCCCCCGCTGCAGCAAGCCCGCAACGCGAGCGTGCCAGCAGCACATCGGGCGCGCCCTTGATGAACATCTCCACGGTTGCGCCGGCGTGGTGGAAGGTCGCCATGAACTTGTGCGCGGAATCGAACGGGATTTCGGCGATGCGCGGTTGCTCATCCTGCTCGTATTCCGGGTCGATGCCGTGTTTTTGCGCCAGCACCCACAAGGCGCCTTCCGTGGGGTCGCCGATCAACCGGCCGTCGCGCACCCGCGATTCGGTACACAGCGCCATCGGCAGGAAGAAGGCGCGCGGGTCCTGCAAGGGCTGCTCAAAATGAATCTCGCCCTGCGGCGCATAGCCTTCTCCGCTCACGGCAAAGCGGCTTCCTGCACACCATCCGGCGCGCGCGGTCATCTGGTTCAGCGTCAGCGTGCCTGTCTTGTCGGAGCAGATCACCGTGGTGGACCCCAGCGTTTCCACCGCCGACAGTTTTTTCACGATCGCCCGGTTCTTCGCCATGCGCCACATGCCGATGGCGAGCGTCACCGTCACCACCGCCGGCAAGCCTTCAGGAATAGCCGCCACCGCCAGCGCCACGGCGGTCAGCGCGGCATCCGTCCACGGCAGGCCGCGTGCGAAATCGAGGATAAAAATCAGCGTTACAATCGCGCCGGCGAAGGCAGCGAGCTTCTTGCCCAGGATGTCGAGCTGCCTTTGCAGCGGCGTGCCCGATTCGGGCGCGGCGGCGATCATGTCCGCCAGCTTGCCCATTTCGGTCGCCATGCCGGTCGCCGTCACCAGCAGTTCGGCGCGCCCGCGCGTGACGACCGTATTCATGTAGAGCAGATTCACGCGATCGCCTGGCGGCAGCTCGGGCTCATCCAGTGCGCCAGTCGTCTTGCCCGCCGCATGCGATTCGCCGGTCAATGCCGCTTCATCGACTTCCAGCGCGTGGGCCGCCAGCAGGCGCCCGTCTGCCGGGACGCGGTCCCCTGCCTCCAGCAACACAATGTCGCCCGGGACAAGCAGTGCCGCATCCAGATCGGATACCCGCCCATCGCGCCGCACGCGGGCGCGTACCGCCAGCATGCCCTTCAGCGTTGCCAGGGTTTGTTCCGCCCGGTGCTCCTGATAAAAACCCAGCACGGCGTTGAACACCACAACGATGAGGATGACCACCGCGTCCTTCAGGTCGCCGATGGCCCATGCCAGCCCGGCTGCGAACAGCAGCACGATGACCAGGAAATTCTTGAACTGGTCGACAAACTTCAGCCACAGGGGTCGCGGCGCGGCTTCGAGCAGCCGGTTCTCGCCCACGCGCGCAAGGCGGCCGGCCGCCTCGGCCTGGCTCAAGCCCTGCGCCGGCGCCACGCTCAGCGCCGCGGCCGCGGCGTCGCGCGTCAGGGTATGCCAGGCGGGCGATTCAGTATCCATAATGGAACAACAGCCAGGTGTTGAGCAGATAAAGCACGAACAGGCCGACACTGATCCAGGACAGCCCCGCCACGCCGCGCCCCTGCGGTCGATAAATCAGGCCCGCGATCACCAGCGCGCTCATCATGATGGCGGTCAGCGCCGTCATGACGTGACTGGGACTGACCGCTGCGAACAAGGGGCCGGGCGCGTAGAAAAGATCGTTCACGGCCAGGATGACGATATTGAAGAGGTTGCTGCCGAGCAGGTTGGCGATGGCCATGTCCACCGCGCCGATGCGCAGCGCCGAGAGCGTGACCATGGCCTCCGGCGCCGTGGTGATGGCAGCCACCAGCACCGTTCCGACAAAGCTTTGTTCCCAGCCCATAAACCCGGCCAGGTGCTTGGCGACGAAAGGCAACCAGGCGCCCGCCGCAACGATCGCGGCTGCCGCCAACCCGTACCCCATCCAGGCCTGGCGCAGCGTGACGTCGGGATAACGTGCCGCCGCGGCTTCAGCAAACTCGGCCAGCGTGCGCTTTTCGTATTGATAGACCACGCGCATGGCCAGCAGATAAATCAGCGCCAGCAAGGGCGCATAGAGACCGACATGCCCCAGCGTCGGGCTGAAGCCCGCCTGCTCCAGCAACAAGCCGAAGCCCGCAAAGGCAATGAGCAGCGCGCCCAGTGCCGCTGACAGGATATGCCCTTGCGCGGCGCGGCTGTAGAGCGATTCCTTGCGATACAAGAAGTCCAGCATGACCAGAAAAGCCAGATTGAACACCGTGGCGCCCAGCACGTTGCCTACGGCGATGTCCATGGCGTCGGCCACGGTCACCGCGGAAATGCCGGTGACCAGTTCCGGCAACGAAGTGGCTGTGGCGAGCAGGATCAAACCGATCCACGAAGCGGACAGACCGGTCTTTTCAGCGAGAATGTCGCCGTAGCGGGATAGCCGCCAGCCGGCAACCCCGATCACGACCAGACACACAGCGAGTTGCAGCCAGACAATCATGTTTATCTGCCGTAAGGGCAGTGTCCTTTCGTCACATTCAGCCGCCTGTCGCGGCAAGCGCATGTTTTCAGTTTAACCGGACATGCCCGATCGCCCATCCTCTTGGCGCGTGCACAGTCGATCGCCGCTTCGGCGATATCTTCAGCACGCATTGCCTGCCCCTCATTGCAAGTACCCATCGAAGCAGCGGAATCGCAACAGCAGGCCGCCGCTCCCGCTTGCTGCGCCCCCGCCGCGCCATTCACGTTAGAATGGCGCGGTCACCCAGCCTCGCTCCGAGGCCATAACAGGCCTGCATCCAGACTTCCGTTCAATGACGCTTTTTTTCGCTGTGTTAACCCCCTTTTTCGGCGCGGCGCTGGTCGCCCTGGCGTCCCGCTTCGGACGCTCGCATTCCGCCTGGGCGGCGGGCGCGGTCACGCTGGCGTCGCTGCTCTGGCTGGCGCCTTCGCTGCACCTGCCCTTCGAAGGCCAGACCCTGATCCAGCAGCGCGACTGGATGCCCGCGCTGGGGCTGAATCTGGCCTTCCGCCTCGACGGACTGGCCTTGATGTTCGCCGGGCTGATCCTCGGCATCGGCCTGCTGATCGTGCTGTACGCGCGCTACTACCTGTCGGCGCGCGACAGCATGGGCCGCTTCTACAGCTACCTGATGCTGTTCATGGGCTCGATGCTCGGCATCGTGCTGTCGGAAAACCTGATCCAGCTGTTGATCTTCTGGGAGCTGACCAGCCTGTCGTCGTTCCTGCTGATCAGCTACTGGCAGCACCGCGAGGAAGCGCGCCAGGGCGCACGCATGGCGCTGGCCGTCACCGGCGCCGGGGGCTTCGCGCTACTAGGCGGCTTTTTGCTGCTGGGCCACATTGTCGGCAGCTACGAGCTTTCCGTCGTGCTCGCCTCGGGCGACCTCATCCGCGCGCATCCGCTGTACGTGCCGACGCTGGTGCTGATCCTGCTCGGCGTGTTCACCAAGTCGGCGCAGTTCCCGTTTCATTTCTGGCTACCACACGCCATGGCCGCGCCCACCCCGGTGTCGGCCTACCTGCATTCGGCGACCATGGTGAAGGCCGGCGTGTTCCTGCTGGCGCGGCTGTTCCCGGCGCTGTCGGGCACCCCGGAGTGGTTCTGGCTGGTGTCCGGCGCGGGGCTGGCCACGCTCTTGCTCGGCGCCTACGTCGCACTGTTCAAGCATGATCTGAAGGGGCTGCTGGCCTATTCGACCATCAGCCACCTCGGCCTCATCACGCTGCTGTTCGGCCTGTCGACGCCGCTCGCCGCGGTGGCCGGCGTATTCCACATCATCAACCACGCCACCTTCAAGGCTTCGCTGTTCATGGCGGCCGGCATCATCGACCACGAGGCCGGCACCCGCGACATGCGGCGGCTGAACGGCCTGTGGCGCTTCATGCCCTACACCGCGACGCTGGCGATGGTGGCCGCCGCCGCGATGGCGGGCGTGCCGCTGATGAACGGCTTCCTGTCGAAGGAAATGTTCTTCGCCGAAGCGGCGCACATCGCGGACACGCTCATCGGCGGCTGGCTACTGCCCGCGCTGGTGACAGCAGCCGGCGCGCTGGCGGTGGCCTACTCGATCCGCTTCATCCACGACGTGTTCTTCAACGGCGAGCCGGTGGACCTGCCGAAGACGCCGCACGAGCCGCCGCACTGGATGAAAGTGCCGGTGGAAATTCTGGTGGTGCTGTGCCTGGTGGTAGGCATCGCGCCTGCGCTCACCATTGCGCCCCTGCTCGTCGTTGCCGCGCAAGGCACGCTGCAAACCGCGCTGCCCGAGTATCAGCTGGCGCTGTGGCACGGCATCAACCCCGCGCTGATCATGAGCCTGATCGCACTCGGCGGCGGCGCCCTGATTTATGCGCTGCGCCAGCCGCTGTTTGTCTGGCACGAGCGCAGCATCGGCCTGCTCGATGCGCGCATTGTTTACAACGCACTGCTGGACGGCTTGATCGCATTGGCGCGGCGGATCACCCGCCTGATCGACGCCGGATCGCTGCAGCGCCAGGTATTCCTGCTGCTGCTGGCCGCGCTGGTGCTGGGGGTATCGCCCTGGCTGGCAGGCGATACGCCGCTGACCGGCAGCCGCAGCGGATTGCCGCTCGACGCCGTCAGCCTGCTCGCCGCCAGCGCATTGATCGTCGCCACCTTCGCCACGGTCTGGCTGCACCGGCAGCGCTTCATCGCGCTCGTCACCCTCGGCGTGGTGGGGCTGGTGGTGTCGCTCGCCTTCGTGAAATTTTCCGCGCCCGACCTCGCGCTGACCCAGTTGTCGGTCGAGATCGTCACCATCGTCCTGCTGCTGCTGGCGCTCTATTTTCTGCCGCAGCACGGCGCCGCGGAACAAACCCCCGGCCGCGTCTGGCGCGACGGCGCGATCGCGCTGACGGCCGGCGCCGGCGCCGCGGCGCTGGCGTGGGCCGTGCTCACGCGGCCCTACGAAACCATCGCCGGCTATTTCCTCGAAAACAGCGTGCCGGGCGGCGGCGGCAGCAACGTGGTGAACGTCATCCTGGTCGACTTCCGCGGCTACGACACGCTGGGCGAAATCACCGTGCTGGCGCTGGCCGGGATCGGTATCGTGGCGATGCTGCAGAACCTGCATCTGCCCGCCCCCATTCGCGACGATGCCGGCCGGCTGTGGGATGCCGACAGCCACCCGACCATCATGGCCACGCTGACGCAAATCCTGCTGCCGCTGGCGCTGCTGGTCGCCGTGTTCATCCTGCTGCGCGGCCACAACCAGCCGGGCGGCGGCTTCATCGCCGGCCTGATCGCCGCAGTGGCGCTGATCGTGCAATACCTCGCCAACGGCACCCACTGGACCCACCAGCGCATGCCGTCCGACAGCCATCCGCTGATCGCCTGGGGCCTGGCGATTGCCACCTTCACGGGTCTGGCCAGTTGGCTGTTTGGCGCACCCTTCCTCACCTCGACCTACGGTCATCTGAACTGGCCCGTCGTCGGCGAGTTCGAACTGGCCTCGGCGATGGCGTTCGACCTGGGCGTGTTCCTCGTCGTCGTCGGCGCCACGTTGATGATCCTGCTCAATCTCGGCGGCCTGCATCACACGCTGCCCAAACACAGGAGTCCCCATTAAATGGAAGCGCTGATTGCATTGGTCATCGGTGTGCTTACCGCAGGCGGGGTGTTCCTCGCGCTGCGCGGCCAGACCTTTCCGGTGGTGCTGGGCCTCACCCTGCTGTCCTACGCCGTCAACCTGTTCCTGTTCGTCATGGGCCGGCTGGCCATCGGCGTACCGCCGGTGATCAGCGCCGCGGCCGCGGCCTACACCGACCCGCTGCCGCAGGCGCTGGTGCTCACCGCCATCGTCATCAGTTTCGGCATGACGGCGTTTGTCATCGTGCTCGCGCTCAAGGCACGTTCCGAACTCGGCAACGACGATGTCGACGGCCTGCACCATGAAGAGAGCGGACACCGATGACCAGTTTCGCGCATCTGCCCATCCTGCCGGTAATCCTGCCGCTGCTCGCCGGCATCGCCTTGCTTGCACTGCGCAATCGTTCGCTGATGCTGCAACGCGGCGTCAGTCTGTTCGCCGCGCTGGCATTGGTTCCGCTGGCGATCGCACTGCTTCAAACCGCCAGCGACGGCGCCCATCTGGTCTACGCGCTCGGCAACTGGGTGGCGCCGTACGGCATCGTGCTGGTGGTCGACCGGTTGACCGCGTGGATGCTGCTGACCACCTCGCTGCTGGCCGTGTTTGCGCTGCTCTACGCGATCCGCGGCAGCGACACGCAGGGCCGCCATTTCCACGTCCTGTTCCAGTTGCAATTGTTCGGTCTGAACGGCGCCTTCCTCACCGGCGACCTGTTCAACCTGTTCGTGTTTTTCGAGATCCTGCTGCTCGCGTCCTACGGCCTGCTGCTGCATGGCGGCGGCCGCAACCGGGTCAAGGCGGGGCTGCATTTCGTGGTCATCAATCTGGTCGGCTCGACCCTGTTCCTGTTCGCCGTCGGCACGCTCTACGGCGTAACCGGCACCCTCAACATGGCCGATCTGTCGGTGAAACTCGCGCAAACCGCGCCTGAAAACCGGGCACTGGTGCAATCCGCCGGCCTGCTGCTGTTTGCCGTGTTTGCGCTGAAAGCCGCCCTGCTACCGCTCTACCTGTGGCTGCCCGCGGCCTACGCCCACACCAGCGCGCCGGTGGCCGCGCTGTTCGCCATCATGACCAAGGTCGGCGCCTACAGCATCCTGCGTGTGTACAGCCTGATGTTCGGCGACGCCGCCGGGCCGGTGGCCAACCTGCTCGATGCCTGGCTGGCGCCGCTGGCGCTCGTCACGCTGGTGCTGGGCATGCTCGGCGTGCTGGCCAGCACTTCGCTCAGGCAACAGGCTGCCTACCTGGTGGTCGCGTCGATCGGCATGCTGCTGCTGGCTTTTGGCCTCGGCACGGTCGACGCGGTTGCCGCCGGCCTGTATTACCTGCCGCACACCACCTTTACCGCCGCCGCATTGTTCCTGCTGGCCGACGCAATCAGCCGGGCGCGCGGCCCGCTCGCCGACCGCTTCGAGTCCGGCCCGGCGATGGCGGGCGCACGCGTACTGGGCGGGCTATTTTTTATCGTCGCCATCGCCAGTGCCGGGCTGCCGCCGCTGTCGGGCTTTCTCGGCAAGTTCATGCTGCTGAAAGCCGCGACCGCATCCCCCCTGATGATCTGGGTGTGGAGCGCGGTGCTCGTCGCCGGCCTCGCCGGCATGATTGCGCTGGCACGCAGCGGCAGCCTGCTGTTTTATCGCACCCACGGGTCGCACGATCCGGCCTCGCAAACGCCCCCGACACCCGCCGCGCTGGCGCCCATTTTCGGCTTGCTGCTGCTCATCGTCGGCCTGGTGGTCTGGGCCGGGCCGCTCTCCAGCTATGCCACCGCCACCGCAACGCAACTGTTGACGCCGCAGCTCTACATCGATGCGGTACTGGGGCGTGCGCCATGAGACGCCTGCTGCCTCATCCGCTGCTCACCGTCACGCTCGCCATCCTGTGGCTGCTGCTGGTCAACCAGCTGTCCGCCGGTCACCTCGTGCTGGGTGCGCTGCTCGGCTGGCTGATTCCTTTCGCCACCTCGGCTTTCTGGCCGGAACAGATCCGCATTCGTCATCCACTGGCGCTGCTGCGTTATCTGGCGGTGTTCATCTACGACATCGTGCGCGGCAGCTTTCAGGTTGCCGCCCTGATCCTGCGCGGCCCGGCCCGGCTACGCCCGGCGTTCGTCGAGGTGCCGCTGGTATTGCGCACCGATCTCGCCATCAGCCTGCTGGCCAACACCATTTCGCTGACGCCGGGCACGGTGTCGGCGTGGCTGAGCGGAGATCGCCGCACCTTGATCGTCCACACGCTGGACACCGGCGACGCCGACGCGCTGGTCGCCGAGATCAAGCAGCGTTACGAAGCGCCGCTGAAGCAGATTTTCGAAGGGAGCGAATAATGCCGACGACCGTCATCCCCCTTGCCTTTGCGCTGGTCAGCCTGGCCTTCCTGCTGAGTTTCTGGCGTCTGATCAAAGGCCCGGATGCGCCCGACCGCATCCTCGCCCTCGACACGCTCTACATCAACACCCTCGCCCTGCTGGTTCTGCTCGGCATCCACCTCGGCAGCGCCATTTATTTCGAGGCGGCGCTCCTGATCGCCATGATGGGTTTCGTCGGCACCATCGCGCTATGCAAATACCTGCTGCGCGGCGACATCATCGAATGAGCGCGAAACCATGATCGACATCCTGCTTTCCATCCTGATCCTCACCGGCGCGATCTTCACCTTCATCGGCTCCCTGGGTCTTGCCCGCCTGCAGGATTTTTACACCCGCCTGCACGGCCCCACCAAGGCCACCACGCTCGGCGTCGGCTGCCTGCTGATTGCCTCGGCCCTCTCTTTCAGCATCCGGGAAGAAGGCGTCAGCCTGCACGAAGTGCTGGTCACGCTGTTTCTGTTCATCACCGCGCCGGTCAGCGCCCACCTGCTTGCAAAAGCCGCGCTGCACCTCAAACTCAAATCGCTCGCGCCGCCCCCGGCGCAAGGCCGCGACACGCCGCCTGACACGCACTGAACCGCGCGTTCAGTCGACCCCGGGAACCTGTTGGACGAATGGGAACCCAAGCAAACGTTCCAGGCTTTGACCGCCGCGATCCATTGCGGTGCAGGTTCGTTTCAACCAACCAAAGGACTCACCATGCGCAAAACCCTCATTGCACTCCCGCTTTCGGCTGTGTTTCTGCTTTCCGCCTGTGCCACCAACGACCTGGGCGACAGCCGCGACCTCAGCAAGACCGAGAAAGGCGCCATCATCGGCACCGCAAGCGGCGCCGTGCTCGGCGCGATCATCAATCACAAGAACCGCGGCAAGGGCGCCCTGATCGGCGCAGTGGGCGGCGGTCTGGCCGGCGCCGGCGTGGGTTTATACATGGACAAGCAGGCCAGGGACCTGCAGCTCCAGTTGCAATCCGAAATCCAGCGCGGCGAGATCAGCGTGGAAAAGCGTGCCAGCGACAACGCCCTGCTGGTCAGCATGACCTCCAGCACCGGCTTCGAAAGCGGCTCGGCCGTATTGCAGCCCGGCTACACGCCGACCCTCAACAAGATCGCGCGCGTACTGAACCAATACGGGAAAACCACCGTAAGCGTCATCGGGCACACCGACAGCGTGGGCTCGCATGAATACAACCAGTCCCTGTCGGAAAAACGCGCGCGGTCGGTGCTCGATTATTTCGCCGACCAGAACGTCAATTCGCTGCGGCTGGAAGCCTATGGCCGGGGCGAAACCGAGCCGCGCGCCGACAACAACACCGAAGCCGGCCGCCAGCTGAACCGCCGGGTCGAATTGTGGATCCTGCCGGTGGTGGCGAACTAAGCCCCCACTGCCGTGCCTTGACGCGGCGTCAAGGCACGATCCGTTTTTACGTCTAAAGTGAAGCATGCTCAAGCTGCTTCACTTTTTTTTGCGCACGGCGCTGCTTGCCAGCCTGGGGCTGTCCGCGTCCGTTCACGCAACGACCGTGCGGGTGCTGACGGTGCAGGGCGCGATCAGTCCGG
Organism: Hydrogenophilales bacterium 17-61-9; assembly: GCA_002256785.1. GTDB lineage: Bacteria > Pseudomonadota > Gammaproteobacteria > Burkholderiales > Thiobacillaceae > Thiobacillus. The sequence goes on along the minus strand of NCIF01000079.1, from coordinate 1,549 downwards.
CCAGCGCCGATTACCTGCTGCGCGGCCTCGACAAGGCCATCGATGACAAGGTCCATCTGGTCGTCATCGAAATGGACACGCCGGGCGGACTGGACGCCTCGATGCGCGACATCATCAAGGCCATTCTGGCCTCGCCGGTCCCGGTGGCGAGCTATGTCTCGCCCAAGGGCGCCCGCGCCGCCAGCGCCGGCACCTATATCCTGTACGCCAGCCACATTGCCGCCATGGCGCCCGCCACCAACCTGGGCGCGGCGACCCCCATTGAGCTGATGCCGGGCGGCGGCGAAGACCCCAGGCCGGCGAACGACCCGCCCCCAGCCGGACCCGATGCATCCAAACCCGCATCCAGCCCGCCGCCGGGCGACACCAAAATGCGCAAGGTGGTGCATGACGCCGCGGCCTACATCCGCGGCCTCGCCGAACTGCGCGGACGCAATATCGAATGGGCCGAACGCGCAGTGCGCGAGGCGGTCAGCCTGTCGGCATCCGAAGCGCTGGAACTGAAAGTCATCGATCTCGTGGCAACCGACCTCGACAACCTGCTGAAACAGGTAAACGGCCGCAAGATCAGGATGAACGGCCAGACGATTACGCTGGATACGGCCCATGCCGCCATCGAGCGCGTCATGCCCGACTGGCGCAGCCGCCTGCTGGCGGTGATCGGCGACCCCAGCATCGCCTACATCCTGATGCTGCTGGGCATCTATGGCCTGATCTACGAGTTTTCCAATCCCGGCACGCTGTTTCCCGGCGTGGTCGGCGGCATCTGCCTGCTGCTCGGGCTGTTTGCGCTGCAGGTGATGCCGATCAGCTACGCCGGGCTGGCGCTGATGATTCTGGGCATCGTGCTGATGATTGCGGAGGCCTTTCTGCCCAGCTTCGGCGCGCTCGGGCTGGGCGGCATCATCGCCTTCGTCATTGGCTCGGCGATGCTGATCGACACCGATGTGCCCGGCTACGGCATCCCGTGGATGCTGATTGTCCCGCTGGCGGCGACAAGCGCGCTGTTCAGCTTCTTCGTCGCCGGCATGGCGATCAAGGCGCGCGCCCGCCCGGTGATGACCGGCGCCGAGGAAATGATCGGCGCCACCGGTGAAATCCTCGGGGACATGGCGCACGAAGGCTGGGCGCGAGTCCACGGCGAACAGTGGCGGGTGCGCAGCGCCGTGCCGCTCAAGCGCGGCAGCCGGGTGCGGGTGCGCGCGCGGCACGACCTGATTCTGGACGTTGAACCCTTGCAAGGAGAGTAAGCATGTTTGAATTCGGTGGAATGACCGTCGTACTGTTGATCGTCGCGCTGCTGGTCGCCAGCCTGCGCATCCTGCGCGAATACGAACGCGGCGTGGTGTTCATGCTCGGGCGTTTCTGGAAGGTGAAGGGCCCCGGGCTGGTCATCATCATCCCCGGCATCCAGCAGATGGTGCGGGTGGACCTGCGCACCGTGGTGTTCGACGTGCCGAGCCAGGACGTGATTTCGCGCGACAACGTCTCGGTCAAGGTCAACGCGGTGGTGTATTTCCGCGTCATCGACCCGGGCAAGTCCATCCTG
>NCIF01000225.1 GCA_002256785.1 Hydrogenophilales bacterium 17-61-9 | reverse complement strand
AGGTGTTCGGGACCTTCCCGATCGTCTTTGAAAACTTGTGTCGCGCTTCATTCCAGATCCGACTCATTCACGAGGGGACCAAGGGATCTGGTCGAAAGCCATGTATGCGAGTGCCCACGCTGGTATCCAGCTTACGGCCGGCCAGCTTCGACCCCGCCAGCGCCCACGCGAGCGCGTCATCCGAAAGGCCGCGAATGTCGCTGCCACCTCCGAGCGATCCCTGCACGGCGCGGAACTACTGCTCTTGGGTATCCATCCGGTGAAGGCCGCAGGCGTGCTTCTCAGTTGTTTTCTTGTTTGATGATGCGCTTTGCTGCGGCATTTCGGCGGGCGGGGCTTCGCGCAGGGCGCGCATGCCATTCAAGGCTTCTTTCAGCACCGCGTCCGCACGCGCGTCGCCGGTACTGTCGACCAGGCTCGCGCGCGTCACCTTGCCGCCGCCGTCAATCCACACTTTCACCATCACCTTGTAGTTCTTGCCTTTCAGCGCCTTGTCGCGCGCCAGCGCCTGCTGGAAGGCCGAACTCACCGCCTCGTTCAGCAGCGCGTCGTAACGCCCCCACGGGTTGCCGCCACCGCCGCCGCCGATCAAGTCGCCGCCCCCTTTCTTGCCGACCAGACCAAAGCCATCACCTTCGCCGCTGCCGTCGGCATCCACGCCCAGATCGGCGCCGGGCGGCGGCGCATCGGCCGGTTGCGGCTCCTCGGGGGTCGGCTCGTCGAGCTTGACCTCTTCCTGCACTTCCGGCTCCGGCGGCTTTTCTTCCGGCGGCGGGGGCGGCGGAGGCGGCGGGCGCACCAGGGTGATCTGCTGCAGCTTCATGGGCTTGGACGGCTTGCCCGACTGCAACGTGTCCTTGAGCCACAGCGCGAGCAGAACAGCGAGGGCCAGGCCCAGCGCAACCGCGCCCCAGCGTACCCAGGCGGGCTTGGCGGGCGCGCCGCCGTCATCCTCGATCATTACTTCACCAGCTTCTGTGTGACGAGACCGAGCTGGGTGATGTCGAGCTGACCCAGCAGTTCGAGCACCACGGTGTCGCCCTTGACCACTACCGGCAGCTCGGGGTTGGCGGCCTTCAGCGCGCTCAGCTGGGTACGCAGCTCGTCGATGCTGACCGGGTAGGCGTCGAGAAAAATCTGCCCGGTTTCGGTAATGGTGATGGCCTTGGTCTGCGGTTTGGCGAGGCTGGGCTGGTTGCTCGCCTTTGGCAGGTTGACCTTGATGCCCTGCACCGAGGCGGTGGTCATGATGATGAAAATCACCAGCAGCACGTAGGCCAGGTCCAGCATCGGCACCACGTTAATCTGGTCGTAGGGTTCGTTGTCTTCCTGAACGTGCATGGCGGTCTCCGCTTATTCCGTCGCCGGTTCAGCGGCTGTAGTTTTCGGCGAGCTTGGTGATCAGCTCGTCGTTGAACACGCGCATGTCGGAGGTAATGGCCTTGATGCGGGAATTCAGATAGTTGTAGCCAAACAGCGCGGGGATCGCGACGGCCATGCCGGCGGCGGTGGCCATCAGCGCGGCCGCGATGCCCGGTGCGATGGCGGCCACGTTGACGTCGCCGGTGGCGGCGATCACGGCAAAGGTGATCATCACGCCGAGCACCGTGCCGAGCAGGCCGATGAAGGGGCCACCGGAAATCGCAATCGTCAGCAGCACCATCAGCTTGTTCATGCGCGTGGTTTCTTTCACCAGGCCGGTGTCGAGGCTGGCGCGTATCGCTTCGAGCGACTGCGGCGACAGGTTTTTTTCCGTCTGCCTGGCGGCGTCGTGGTCCTTGAAGCGATGCGACAGCTCAACCGTAGCGACGTGATAGAGGTGGTACAGCGAGGAATGCCTGAACGCGTTCGCCGGGCCCTGGACCCGGTCGATGGCGCCGAGGTCGTCCGACAACTCGCGGAACTTGTGCATGAACTGGCGGTTGGCCTGGTCGACGCGGTTCACGTAAATCGCCTTGACGATCATGATCCAGATCGCGATCACCAGCATCACCGCCAGGATGCCGATGGCGATCCAGCCGTCCAGCGTCAGCGCAGCAAACAGCGTGCCCCAGATGCCGCCTTCTTCGCCGCCCTCGGCCAACTCGTCCGCGCCCAGCACCACCAGTGTGCCGGTCGGGCCCTGCGCCGCCTGCACCGCAAACCAGGCGGCGTCGCGCGCGGTGCCGGCCAGCTGCACTTCGTCCATCTCGCCGCTGTAGCTGGCGCCGAGCGTCAGCCCGCCAGACGGCAGCGCTGCGCCTGGCGCCTCGCCCACCAGCTTGCCGTCGACATAGACCTTCAGGCTATCGCTCACGGTAATCGCCACGTAATGCCACGCGCCTGCCGTCAGCGGCGTGCTCGCCGCCACGCTGGCGGCGCCGGCCTGCACGTTGAGCGCGCCGGCCACCAGCGCGGCGGTGAGACCGCCCGCCTGCACCAGCGTGCCATCGAGCGCGGCGGGCTTCACCCACATCGCCACGCTCATGCCGCCTGCGGCGTTGATGGCCGGCAGCGCCAGGCTTTGCGTGCCGTTGAATTTCACCCCGCCGTTGGCAAACGAGGCGGCCACCCGCTCGCCGGTAAACGCCGTGGCGTTGAGGCCGTTCGGCCCGCTATCGGCCGGGTTGCCCGCCGCTTCGGCAAAGTGATAGTCGGCACTGGCAGCGTCGTACGTGCCCTTGGCGTCCGACGCCGGGACAGCGGTTTCGTTGCCGAAATACAGCCAGGCGGTGGTGTCGGCGCCCAGCTTGGGCAGCTTCACCCACACCAGCGCAAGCTGGTTGATGCCGTCCCATTTTTCGATGTGGAACTTGAGCTCGGTGGTGTCGTCGCCCGCCACCACGCGCAGGTCGCTACCGTTTTCGTTGGCCGACAGAAAATCGAAATTGCCGGTGTGCAGGCGGATCAGCACCGGCGCATCGGCGACTTCGCCCGCCGGATTGCTC
>NCIF01000078.1 GCA_002256785.1 Hydrogenophilales bacterium 17-61-9 | reverse complement strand
CACGGTGGCGTGTTCCAACATGCCGCGGATGGGCCATAACGGCATCCTCTCGCCGGCTCAGCTGGCCGACATCACCGCCTATCTGGTGGCGCCTGAGTCCTCGCTGAACCAGAAGTAAGCGCCCTGGGGCGGCCAGGAAATAGATCGGTGACCGGCTGTGTAGAAGGTCGGTCATTTTGAAATTGTTCAAGCAGGGAACCCAACATGAACGCACTTCGTAGAAATGTACTTAAAAGCGCCGCTGGTGCTGGTACCGTGGCCGTGGCTGTCGCTGCCGGTCTGTTAAAACCCACTATGGCCTTGGCCGGTGCACCGCGCACCGCTTTTGAAGCCAAAAGCGTTGGTGACGCCCTGAAAGGCATGGGCGCAACTGCCGCTGCTGACTCCAAGGACATCACCATCAAGGCTCCAGACATCGCTGAAAACGGCGCTGTCGTGCCGGTTGAAGTGACCAGCGGCATCGCCGGCACCACCTCGATCGCCATCGTTGCTGAAAAGAATGCGACCCCACTGGTTGCAGACTTCGACCTGATGAACCGTGCTCAGGGCTTCATCTCCACCCGGATCAAGATGGGTCAAACCTCGCTGGTTCGCGCTGTGGTAACTGCCGGTGGCAAAACCTACACTTCCGCCAAGGAAGTCAAGGTCACAATCGGCGGCTGCGGCGGTTAATTCGCCTACCGTTTTTGCTCAGCGATATTTTGAACTGATTAATTTTAAGAAAGGAAAGCCAAATGGCTGAACCGATGCGTATCCGTGCCACGATGGCCGGCGATGTTGCCGATGTCAAAGTGCTGATGAACCACATTATGGAAACCGGCCTCCGCAAGGATTCCAAAACCGGTCAAATGATTCCCGCTCACTACATCATCCAAGAACCCCTACCTGGGTTTCAAGGTAAAAGGCGCTAAAGCGGGTGATAAGGTTGTCGTCAACTGGACCGACAACTAGGGCGACAAGAACACCGCCGAAGCCACCATCGGCTAAGACGGGCAGTAAATGAGCGGGGCATCATGCGCCGCTCCCTCTTGATTCACCCGGCCTGCACCACTGACCAACACTCCCCATCTGATGTCCGCCCGAATCCTCGCAGAATCGTCCTTCAGCGCCAGGACAACCCGGGGAGCCGCCCTGCGAGGCAGTTTTTTCTTTTCACCGTTTCGTATATTTGAAATGACAGGCGGATTCAAGTCTGAAGTGCAATAGCGTTATGACGAAAATGTCGCTGTTTTATAAATACGTCGTGAGGCATTTTGAATCCGAGACATTTCCGGGACGGTGATTGAGATGCACATGTCAAACTCGATATCTTTCCGGGCGATAGATTTGAAGCACATTTTCTTCAGGAGGAATTATCGGATGAATCCGTTCACACTCTCGTTGGAACCGCGTTACCAAAAGCCATAGAGATGCGCGAAGAAGAAGTCCGCATCGACCTTCCCGGCGATACGCTCAGGCTAGGCAAATGCTTTTCCGTTGTCGGTCGTCATCACCACGACAAGCTGGATGAAGCCGCAAGTCAGGCTATACTGACTTTTCCACTTCAACATCGAGTCGATATCCCACTCCAACGACCGTTTTGAGCAGCGCGGGGAACTTGGAATCATCGCCGAGGTGGTGGCGCAGGAGCGTTATAGGGCGATCCAGCCTTCTATTCTCGACTTGTTTACCAGAACCCCAAGCGATAGCGATCAATTGTTGGCGGGTCAGCAACTGTCGGGGACAGGCTAGAAGCGCTCTCAGCACCTCAAATTCCTGCTTTCCGAGGGGAGTCGATTCCCCATCACGCGACTCCAGCTGTCGTTCGTGACAATGAAGTTTCCAGCCGGAAAAGTGGTACACAGGGACTGAATCCTCGCTGAGATCGATTGACTCGATTCGCACCAGGCTCAGAGCCCTTTTGATCGTGGCCACCAATTTACGTGGATGAACGGGCAAAGGCAGCCTGGCATCAGGTGCAAAGCCGATAGAGGCAGCACGACCCGGAAATACATGCGATCGATCCAGGACGATAGTGGGGATTTTCGGCTTTTCTGAAAGCCACCGCGGTCTGTTCGCGCGCTGTTCCATGCTATCAAGGGCAACGATCAGCAAGTCGGCCGAAGGAGGCGAAGTTTCCATATCTGTTACCACAAAGATATCAAAACCTTTGCCGCGCAAATACTCCCCGAGTTGAGCCCTCGTCAGTGGATCAGGGTCAACCAGGCAAATTCGCAGGCCAGATACGGCCATCGCCCCGGTTTCAGATCCCATCCGAAGCAAATCGGACTGTGCAGAATATCGCGGGCTCATCGGCGTACCTAAATTTTCCTGCGCCATGGGAATGGGGTGTAGTTCAAGAGTCGAAGCCTGTCTTCACAGTTGTACAGTGAAATCCACATGTGGCTGTCGGCATGACGCACATCCCTGCCATAAAAACCGGATGTCATGCGGGTGCGATGTTGTCCAGCTTGGGACGTGGGCCGAGGAGTGGCACGCCCGTCACCATTAAATAAACTTCTTCCGCGATGTCGGTGACATGGTCGCCGGAACGTTCCAGACCCTTGGCGATGAACAGGAGCTGAGCGGCGTCCTTGGTGGCATGAGGATCCTGCTGCATGCGCTGCAGAAGATGTGCGAACAGCTCGCCGTAGATGCGGTCGAGTTCGACATCGCTGCTCCAGGCCACGTTGGCCTCGCTGGCGTCGCGTTCCTGATAGGCATGCATGACTTGTCGCAGCATGGTGGCAACACGGTCGGCCATCCACTTGAATTGCATGGCGACTTCGGCATCGACCGGCGCGGCCAGCGCGAGCATGCGTCGGGCGGTATTCTTGGCGTAGTCCGCGAGTCGCTCGAGATGGGCGGCGATGCGGCCGGCAGCGAGAATCTCGCGCAAATCGCCGGCCACCGCCTGTTGGCGAGCCAGCACGATGGTCATATAGCCGTTGACGCGTTGCAGTTGCCGGTCGGTTTCCTCGTCGCTGCTGATGGCTTCTTGCGCCAGCGCAATGTCGTCGTTGAGCAGCGCGCCGATGGCTTGTTCAAGTTGCGTCTCGGCCCGGTTGGCGAGATTCATAACTTCAGCCCTGAGATGCGCGAGGTCGTCGTCAAAGCTTTCCAGCGTATGTTTCTTGGACATGGCGGGTTCCCGTTTTCGATCAGCCGAAGCGGCCAGTAATGTAATCCTCGGTCTGCTTGACCGTGGGTTTGAGGAACAGATCGTTAGTGCGGCCTACTTCGATCAGTTCACCCATGTACATAAAGGCGGTGTAATCGGAAACCCGTGCCGCCTGCTGCATATTGTGGGTGACGATAATGATGGTGTACCGGTCTTTCATCTCGTTGACCAACTCCTCGATCTTGGCGGTGGAAATAGGGTCAAGCGCCGAGGCCGGTTCGTCGAGAAGCAGAATATCCGGCTCCAGTGCAATGGCGCGGGCTATCACCAGGCGCTGCTGCTGGCCGCCGGAAAGGCTCATGCCATTTTCGCTGAGACGATCTTTGACTTCGTTCCACAGTGCAGCACCGCGCAAGGCTTTTTCCACCGCCACATCGAGGTCGCTGCGGTTGCTGATCCCCATGAGGCGCAGCCCGTAAGCAACATTCTCATAAATTGATTTTGGGAACGGATTTGGTTTCTGGAACACCATGCCAACGCGACGCCGCAGCAATGCAACATTCACGTCACGGTCATAGATATTCTTTTCATCCATAAGGATCTTGCCTTCGACACGGCAAATATCGACCAGATCGTTCATGCGGTTAAAGCAGCGCAGCAAGGTCGACTTGCCACAGCCGCTGGGACCGATAAAAGCAGTCACACGATTTTTTGGAATCGTCATGTTGACCTTATTCAGCGCCTTGGCCTCGCCGTAATACAGGTCCAGATTTTCGACGCGAATGGCTACCTCGCGGGTGTCCTCCATTTGCTCGCGATCCAGATTGCCAATCTTCATCGCATGGGTTTGCGGGGTGGCAGCGTTCATATTCAAAATCCTTCAATCAGTCATTCATGTTGGCAATCGGGTGATCAAACGCCTTCCAAGCCACGCAACTTCTCACGCATCCGGTTGCGCAGCCTGATTGCGAACAGGTTGAGCACGACGATAATGATTACCAGCAGCAATGCGGTGGCGTAGACCAGCGGGCGCGCGGCTTCGACATTGGGGCTCTGAAAGCCGACGTCGTAGATATGGAAGCCCAGGTGCATAAACTTGCGCTCCAGATGCAGGAACGGGAAGTTGCCGTCCAGCGGCAGGCTCGGCGCCAGTTTCACCACACCGACCAGCATCAGCGGCGCCACCTCGCCGGCGGCACGCGCCACAGCAAGAATCAGCCCGGTCATCATGGCCGGGCTGGCGATCGGCAATACCGTGCGCCACAAGGTCTCGGCCTTGGTCGCGCCCAGCGCCAGGCTGCCCTCGCGAATGGTACGCGGGACGCGCGACAGGCCCTCCTCGGTGGAGACGATCACAACTGGCAAGGTGAGCAGGGCAAGCGTCAATGAGGCCCAGAGAATGCCCGGACTGCCAAAGGTCGGTGCGGGCAGGGCCTCGGGGAAGAACAGGTGGTCGATGTTGCCGCCCAGGAAATAGACGAAGAAGCCCAAACCGAATACGCCGTAAACGATAGATGGCACGCCGGCCAAATTGTTGACCGAGATACGGATGATGCGGATCATCGGACCCGGTTTGGCGTATTCACGCATGTATACTGCCGCCATGATGCCGAGTGGGGTGACCATCACCGTCATCAACAACACCATCATCACTGTTCCGAAAATGGCAGGGAAAATGCCCCCTTCGGTATTCGCCTCGCGCGGATCATCCACAGTGAATTCCCAGAACTTGCGCGCATAGTGGCCGACCTTCTGCCACACGCTCATGTCGTTGGGCATGATCGCATCGGCCACCTTGGCCAGCGGAACATCGATGACCTGGCCATCCATGATCTCTGCGCTCAAGCTGTCGCGACTGATGTCATGGCGCAGGCTCCCGATCTTTTCCTGCAGTGCGAGAAATTTGGCTTCGAGCGGATCTCGTCGCTTCTGGATGTCTGCGCGGGCCTCGTCGGTCAGTTGCTTTTTCAGTTCCAGCTTGCGTTCCTGCAAACGAAGTTTTTCAAGCGCGTAGTTCAGCTTGCCAATCTCGACCTTCTCGATATGGAGGATCTCCTTGAAAAGGCCGTTGGAACGTTCGAGACGCTTGAGCAATTCCGGCCAGGCCTGTTTGCCTTCGGCGACCACCCTGCCCTTTTCCTTGACCTGTTTCAAATGGCCATAGAAATTACCCCATTCGCGACGCTCGATCGTCAGCACGTCTTTCGGGTGGTTGAACGTGTCCAGCATCGGCGCCGGAAACCACTTGAAGTCCGAGCCGGTGATATCGCGGTTACCCATCTTGAACAGATAGCGATAGGTGAATTTGTCCTGGCTGTCGATCTGGTAGCCCGCCTCGCGCAGACGCAGCAGTGAAACCTCCTCTTTATCCGGCACTTCGCCGATGAGGCGAACCGGCTTTCCATCATTGCCCTTGAATACGGTCTCGACCACCGGCTTGGGCCAGAAGTGCGTCAAACCCTGGGCAGCAGTCAGCCACAACACTGCATACACCATCACCAACGACAGGGCCACCGCGCCGGCGGTTGTCCAGATCCAGGGCTCTCCGCTTTTTATCCACTTTTTCATGATGATCATCCCTTAGATATGGCTGTATTTATCACGCAGGCGCTGGCGCACCAGTTCGGCCAGGGTGTTCACCACAAAGGTGAAGGCAAACAACACCAGGGCCGAGAAGAACAGCAGCCGGTAATGGGTGGTGCCAACTGCCGCCTCGCCCATTTCAACGCCGACGTTGGCAGACAGGGTACGGAAGCCGGTAAAGATCGACAGGTCCATCACCGCCGTGTTGCCAGTCGCCATCAGTACGATCATGGTCTCGCCCACGGCACGTCCCATACCGATCATCACCGCCGAAAAAATACCGGGGCTGGCGGTCAGCAGGACCACGTTCCACAGGGTTTGCCACGACGTGGCGCCCAGCGCCAGCGAGCCCGAAGTCAGGTGCTTTGGCACGCTGAAGATCGCGTCTTCGGCAATGGAGAAAATGGTGGGAATCACCGCGAAGCCCATGGCGATGCCGACCACCAGCGAGTTGCGCTGCTCGTAACTCCAGCCCCAGGTGTTAGACAGGTAATGCGGCATGTCGCCATCGAAGAGCGCTGCTTCGATCGGGTGGCCGAAGTGCAGGGCAATGCCAATCACCAGAAGGATCACCGGAATCAGCAAAGCCGCCTCCCAGCCCGTCCCGATGCCCTGGGTGAATCTTTCCGGAAGCGTGTGCCAGACAAAGGCGGTGATGACGAAACTGAACGGCAACAGGAAGATTGCCAATAAGGTGCCCGCCAGATTGTTGTCGACGTAAGGCGCCAGCCACAGTCCGGCAAGGAAGCCCAGGATCACGGTCGGCAACGCCTCCATGATCTCGATTGACGGCTTCACAACGCCGCGCATTTTCGGCGACATGAAATAGGCCGCGAAGACTGCGCCGAGCACCGCCAAGGGCACCGCCACCAGCATGGCGTAAAACGCCGCCTTGAGGGTGCCGAAGGTGAGCGGTGTGACGCTGAACTTGGGTTCGAAATCCGAGGTCGCTGCAGAAGACTGCCAGCTGTATTCCGGTTCCGGGTAGCTCTCGTACCAGACCTTCTGCCACAGCGAATAGAACGACACTTCGGGATAGTCGTTTTCGACCTTCGCCGTCATCACGGCGTTGCCGGCGCTTTCCATCAAAATGGCGTTGCCGCGCGGCCCAATTCCGGCGACCTTAATCGGCTTATTGCCGGTGGAATGGTCGAACAACAGGCGTTTCGAAGTCGCGTAGTACAGGCCGATGTCGCCCTTGTCGTCGCCGGCGAGGAAACCCTTGCGGAAAAACTCTGGGGCGATGGTCGTAATGCTGCCCTGCATCGGCTTGAACGAGCGGATGTGGGTCAGATGGTTGTTGTTTGTCTTGTCGCGCACCTGGAACCACTGCGCAAGATTGCCCTGGCTGGTGCCCACGATGAGCGAGAACCCCCCGCTCAGCATCGTCGCAGCCGTGACGGTCTCACCCTTGGGCGCCAGCGCCACCGTCTGCACCAGGCGCGGGCTGGCCTTGTTCATGACGTCATAGTGGGTGGCAAAACGGCCGCCATGCAGCACATACAGGTCGCGCTGCTTGACGTCGAGCAGCAATTGGCTGACTTCGCCGCCTGGAACGGGCGGAAGCTCAACCCCGGTTCGTTCGGTGCTCACCTCGCCGGTCAGCATATTGCTGATGCTTGCGTAAGAGACCAGCAGCAATCGGCCGTCATCGGTGAGCGCGGCGGCCGTGGTCTCGCTTTCGACATGCTGGATGGCCAGGCGCTTGATCGCATGCCCTTCGGTGTCCACCACCAGCGGCTCGGTCCCAAGGGGGTAGTCGATGCCGGGTTTGATGGTGCGGATATCCCTGTCCGGGTTATTGGGATCCGGCGCGAAGCTAACGTCGAATTTCTGCTGTAACAGCAGCATCCGGCCATCCGAGAGGCCATAGCCGACGGTTTTCTGGTTCAGGTCACCGGCGGCAAAACTGACCGGCTCGACCCCCTGCGGCAGCGAGATTTTTTCTTCCGCCATCGGCTTGCCATCGCGCAAATTAAAAAACGCGACGACGCCACGGTCCGACATGCGCACACCGATTTCCGCCTGCTCTTCCGTGGTCAGATGGACGCTGTTTCCCTGCGCGACGGCCGCCAGCGGGAAGGTTTTCATCGCATCCATCTTCGCCGGCATGAATATTGGCACGACCACGCTGGCAAGATAGAAAAAGATGACGCTGATGGCGATGATCACGCTCAGGCCGCCAAAGGTCATCAGATGCTTGAACAGCTTGTCCTTGGCCATGCGCTTGCCAGTGTAGCCGCCTACCCTGCTGATATTGGACTCAATCTTTTCCATGATTCACCGCGTTGATGTTTCTTTTGATCGCAACAATCGAAACCCTTGAACGACACGAACATATAGGGAGGGTTGAACCGAAGAGATCAACCCTCCCCATTGCGAGTGACGAAGCGCCTTACTTGATTTGATGAAGCTGTTTGAAGGCCTCGATCAGCGCAACCGGGCGACCTTGATCCTTGGTTTTCTTGTTGAGCGCATAAATCACGGTCTCGCCCTTGGGGCCGGTACCGATTTCGGTGAATGTGAAAGTTACTTCCTTGTGCTCGAGATAGCTCTTGAAATCCGCCCACTCGCCAAACACGTAGAAGCGGCCGTCGCGAATCGCCTCTCCGTAGAAAAGTCCGACTTCGCCCATCTTGCCGTCGAAAAACAGCTCGCCGGCGGATGGCTTCGCCAAGTCTTCGGCATCCTTCTTGGTGATGCCGAATACCACGGTTTCGCCATCTGGGCCCGCGCCGATGCGGGTCCGCGTCAGCGGCACCTCGTCGTGCTCAAGGAACAGAAGGTAATTGGCCGCATCGCCGAAGGCATAGGTTCGTTCGTTCTCATGGAAGACCATGAAATAGTTGGCTTTCTGCGCTGTCGCAGCCGGCTTGACTGCAACAGGTGCCGTGGCCGGAGCGACGGACTGGGCCGTTGCGGCCGGCTTGGCCGTTTCGGACTGCGTGGCACAACCGCCCATGACACCGAGCGCGAGCACGGAAGTCAGGGCGTAAGGAAGGAATCGCTTGTTTTTCCGCATGAATGGAATCTCCGTTGGTGTGTCGAACCGGATGCCGCCGCTTCAAACGGTCGGCACCGGTCTGAACTGGTGTTGCGTCAGTTGATGCCCAGGTCTTTCAGGGCCTTGGCAGCCATCGTGGCGGGCATCGGCACGAAGCCGTCCTTGACCACCACTTCCTGGCCCTGCTTGGACAGCACCATCTTGAAGAACTCACGCTCCAGCGGCGGCAGCGGCTGGTTCGGGCGCTGGTTCACGTAGACGTAAAGCACGCGGGCCAGCGGATAGGTGCCGTCGATGGCGTGCGTGCCATCAGCCTCGACAAAAGGCGCACCTGTTGTCTTGGACAGCGGAATGGCGCGCACGCCGGAGGTCTTGTAGCCAATGCCAGAGTAACCAATGGCGCCGATCTGACCGGTCACGCTCTGCACCACCGAGGCGGAACCCGGCTGCTCGGCCACGTCACGCTTCAGGTCGCCCTTGCACAGCGCTTTTTCCTTGAAGTAGCCATAGGTGCCGGACACCGAGTTACGACCATACAGCGCGATCTTGCGGGTGGCCCATTCGCCGGTCATGCCGACCTGGCCCCAGGTGGTGATGTAATTGGGATGGCCGCACTTGCGGGTGGCGGAGAATATCGCATCCACTTCGGGCACGGACATGCCCTTGATCGGATTGTCCTTGTTGACATACACCGCCAGTGCGTCGATGGCGACCGGTACGGCGGTCGGCTTGTAGCCATGTTTCTTTTCGAAGGCTTCGATTTCCTTGGCGTTCATCATGCGGCTCATGGGGCCGAAGTTGGCTGCACCTTCGATCAGCGCGGGCGGTGCAGTGGATGAGCCGGCACCCTGGATCTGGATGTTGACGTTAGGGTAATTGCGCTTGTAAGTTTCCGCCCACAGTGTCATCAAGTTATTCAGGGTGTCGGAACCGACGCTGGTAAAGTTTCCGGAAACGCCGCTGGCCTTCTGGTAAGTCGGCAGGGCGGGATCGACCTTGACGGCCTGGGATAGCGCACCCTGGCTGACCAACGAGCAGACCAGGAAGCCAAGTGTGGCAACAATTTTTTTCTGAACCATATGCGTAATCTCCAATAAATAATGAGAAGTTGGATTACTAAAACTCCAATTCCAAACTGCGCGAACAATCAACTTCCGTCGTTGAACCATCGCTACAATATGGATTAACCATTACGCTTTTGTGACATCTCCCGTTTTCAAAAATCGGAGCAAACCGTATTCTGCCGACCGAGGAAAATGAAGACGTGATAATCGGCTTCGCCCGTGCCAAGGTGAAAGACCATTGCGCCGTCGAAGCTATCGACCGCCTTGCAGAGCACTACGGGAAAGCCAGCAAGCGCTTGTGGCATCTGACTCTGGACTGACTGGAATTGCTGACCGAGGCCAAGGGCATGATCGAGATTGACGTGCGCGAAGATCCGCATCACCACATCTCACGCACAATAAACTGGCCTAGCCGTTTACAGGCTGATTGCCTTTGCTGTATCTCAAAGTTCAGGAGCAACTGTGCAAAGTGCAAAAACACAATGAAACTTCTAGAGGAAGTCGCTTCCGATACCCGCGCTGCCATCAACATAACCGGCGGCGATGCCGTGCTTGATCTCTCGGTGGTGCCGGCGGTGGTGTTCACCGATCCGCAGGTGCCCACGGTGGGCCTCACCGAAGCACAGTCAAACAAGCTTGGCATGGAAACCGACAGCCGCACACTCACGCTAGACAATGTGCCGCGCGCACTGGCGAATTTTGACACGAGCGGCTTTATCAAGCTGGTGGCGGACAAGCATTCCGGTCGGATATTGGGCACGCAAGTATTGGCGGCAGAAGGCGGCGAAATCATCCAAACTGCAGCCATTGCCATCAGGAATCGCATGAGCGTAGCCGACGTGGCAGGACAGTTGTTCCCCTACCTCACCATGGTGGAAGGGCTGAAGCTCTGTGCCCTGACCTTCACCAAGAACGTGAAGCAATTGTCCTGTTGCGCGGGGTGAAGCCAGGATCATTTCCAGGCGTAAGCGCTATCAATGGAACGTATATTGGCAACTGATCGTTTGGTGAGATAGTTGGATTACTAGACAATGTGGAGCATTGGCGTTGTTGTCCGCTAAGGGACGAATGAGAGACGGTGATTCATCGACCTGAACTTCCGCTACTGGCTGACAGTGTTAAGGGTTGTACGATGCCTGCCCCCACCCGCAGGACTGCCAGTACGCGCTAGCCCAGCGGGCAGGCGTCGGACAAGCCTTAACAGAAGGCGCCCCTCAACCGATCACAGTATCCGTCTGCTCGAAGTCACAGAACTGAACCGCCCCGGGTTTTGAGGAGGCTTCAACTCTTGAGAGAATGAAGCCATGAAGAGCAAGAAGATCACCCCGAAGTATTCCCCTGAAGTCCGCGAAC
>NCIF01000077.1 GCA_002256785.1 Hydrogenophilales bacterium 17-61-9 | reverse complement strand
GCTCGGCTTTGACCAGGTCCTTGCTGATCTTGGTTTTCTTTTTCCACGGCAGACCGACCATGGCTTCGATATAGCTGCGAATCACGGTGGCCTCGGCCGACATCGGCGACATCATGCGCAGCTTTTTCAGCTCGCCCATCGCCTTGGCTTCGGCCTCCTTGGACATGCTGGCCTGCTTGACGCGCTTTTCCAGCTCCTCAAGCTCGGCGCCTTCTTCGATATCGCCCAACTCTTTCTGGATCGCCTTGACCTGTTCGTTCAGGTAGTACTCGCGCTGGCTTTTCTCCATCTGGCGCTTGACGCGACCCCGGATGCGCTTCTCGACCTGCAGGATATCCAGTTCGCCTTCCAGCAGCCCGAGCAGATGCTCCAGGCGTTTGTTGACGCCGATCATCTCCAGCACTTCCTGCTTCTGTTCAAGCTTCAGCGGCAAATGGGCAACGATGGTGTCGGCCAGACGGCCGCCTTCGTCAATCCCTGACAGCGAAGTCAGGATTTCCGGCGGAATCTTCTTGTTCAGTTTGACGTACTGGTCGAACTGCGTCAGCAAGGCGCGACGCATGGCTTCCACTTCCACCAGCTCTTCGCCTGCGGCTGGCAGGATTTCAGCACGTGCGGCGAGGTGGGTGCCGGTATCGGTCACGTCAACCACGCGCGCACGCTGGTTGCCTTCCACCAGCACCTTGACGGTGCCATCGGGCAATTTCAGCATTTGCAGCACCGTGGCGACGGTGCCGGTATCGTAAAGGTCTTCCGGGGTGGGATCGTCCTGCGCGGCCGTCTTTTGCGCCACCAGCAGTATGTTCTTGCCGGACTCCATCGAGGTTTCCAGCGCTTTGATCGATTTTGGGCGGCCAACAAACAGCGGGATGACCATGTGGGGAAACACCACCACGTCCCTAAGCGGCAACAGCGGCAGATCGAGCTGTTCCTTGGATACGTTGTCGCTCATCATGATTTCCTAGTCAGGGTTAAGGAAAGGATGCGCGGCATTCAACCACGCGCATCCATAGTTGGGGGGCATAGTTTGAAATTCAAGAGGGCTGACGGCTCCGTCAGCCCCATCAGGATCGGCGCTGACAGTTCTCCGTCAGCCATTCCGGATCAGGCGCCGGCGGCCAGCGGCTCGCTCCCTTGCTCGGAGTAAATCAGCAAGGGTTTGCCTTCACCGTTGATCAGATTGTTGTCCACCACCACTTTGCTGACGCCTTTGAGGGACGGCAGGTCATACATGGTGTCAAGCAGGGAATGCTCGATGATTGAACGCAAACCGCGCGCGCCGGTGCGGCGTGCCAGCGCGCGCTTGGCAATGGCAGCCAGCGCATCGTCACGGAATTCGAGTTCGACGCCTTCCATTTTGAACAGTTTGGCAAACTGTTTGGTCAGCGCATTCTTCGGCTCGGTCAAAATCTGTAGCAAAGCGGTTTCGTCGAGCTCGTCCAGCGTGGCCACAACCGGCAAACGTCCGACAAATTCCGGGATCAAACCATATTTGATCAGATCTTCGGGTTCGACCTGATGCAACAACTCGACATCGCGCTTGGTATCGTCGACATTCTTGACCTGCGCGCCGAAACCGATACCGCCTTTTTCCGTCCGGCCGCGGATCACTTTTTCCAGCCCGCTGAACGCGCCGCCGCAAATGAACAGAATGTTGCTGGTGTCGACCTGAACAAATTCCTGGTTCGGGTGCTTGCGCCCGCCCTGCGGCGGCACCGAAGCCGTGGTGCCTTCGATCAGCTTCAGCAATGCCTGCTGCACGCCTTCGCCCGACACATCGCGGGTAATCGACGGATTGTCGGCCTTGCGTGAAATCTTGTCTATTTCATCAATGTAAACAATGCCCTGCTTGGCCTTGTCGACATCGTAGTCGCATTTCTGCAGCAGCTTCTGGATGATGTTCTCGACGTCCTCGCCCACGTAACCCGCTTCGGTCAGGGTGGTCGCATCGGCAATCACGAACGGCACATTGAGCAGACGTGCGAGTGTCTGCGCCAGCAGCGTTTTTCCCGAGCCGGTCGGTCCGATCAGCAATATGTTGCTCTTGGCCAATTCGACTTCACTGGCGCCCGCAGTGCCGCTGCCCGTGTTGTTACGCAGGCGTTTGTAGTGGTTGTATACCGCGACCGCCAACGATTTTTTTGCCTGGGCCTGACCGATCACGTATTGATCAAGCTTGCCGCTGATTTCATGGGGCGTCGGCAAATCAGTGCTCGAGCCCTTCTGGTTGTCGGCCTGCTGGATTTCCTCGCGGATAATGTCGTTGCACAACTCCACGCATTCATCACAGATAAACACTGACGGCCCGGCAATCAGCTTGCGCACCTCATGCTGGCTTTTGCCGCAAAATGAGCAATAAAGTAGTTTGTCGCTTGAGCCTTTGTCTGCCATGCCAGTTCCTTGCTTTAATTGCCAGATGCTTCGATACGGCTGGTCAGTACCTTGTCGACCAAACCGTAACTGACCGCGTCGTCCGCGCTCATGAAATTGTCGCGATCGGTATCGCGGTCGATCGCCTCCAGACTCTGCCCAGTGTGTTTGGCCAGCATCTCGTTGAGACGCCCTTTCAGATAAAGAATTTCCTTGGCGTGGATGGCGATATCCGACGCTTGCCCCTGAAAGCCGCCCAGCGGCTGGTGAATCATGACGCGCGAGTTGGGCAGGCAATAACGCTTGCCCTTGGCGCCTGCCGTCAGCAGGAACGCGCCCATGCTGGCCGCCTGGCCGATACACAGCGTGGACACGTCCGGCTTGATGAACTGCATGGTGTCGTAAATCGCCAGGCCGGCCGATACCGAACCGCCGGGCGAGTTGATATAGAAAAAGATGTCCTTGTCGGGGTTTTCCGATTCCAGGAACAACATCTGCGCAACCACCAGATTGGCGGTTGCATCGTTGACCGGACCGACCAGGAAAATGACCCGTTCCTTGAGCAGGCGCGAGTAAATGTCGTAAGCACGCTCGCCGCGACCGCTTTGCTCGACGACCATGGGAACCAGCCCCAGGCCCTGGGGTTCGAAGTGCTGGGAATTCGACATTCCGCGTTCAAAATCAATGTGCATCAGGCACGTCCCATCAGTTCATCAAAGGAGGTTGTCACGTCTTCCACTTGGGCCTGACCTGCAACCCATGCTACCACATTCTCTTCCAGCGCCAGGGACTCGATCTCCTGCATCCGCTCGGGGCTTTGGTAGTACCACTGCATCACCTGTTCGGGCTCCTCGTAGCTTTGCGCCTGCTCCAGAACCAATGCCCGGATCTGCTCGGGCTGCGCCACCAGTTTGTGCGTCTGCACGATCTCGGCCAGGATCAAACCCAACCGCACACGGCGTTCGGCCTGTCCAGTAAACATATCGGCAGAAAACTTCATGGTCTGAACCCCACGCTGCTGCATATCGGCCTCGGTCATGCTGCGCAAGCGGTCGGTTTCCATCGCCACCAGGCTCTGCGGCAAGTCCAGCGTGCTTTTTTGCAGCAGCAGTTCCATGGTCTGCTCTTTCAGCCTGGTCTGCACGCGGCGTTTCACTTCGCGTTCCAGATTGGACTTCACCTCGGACTTGAGGGTCTCCACATTGCCGTCAGCCACGCCCAGCGCCCTGGCAAATTCCGCATCCACCTGCGGCACCACCGCAGCCTGCACGTCCTTGACCTGGACTTCGAAGTGCGCCGCCTTGCCCGCGAGCGCCTTGGCGGCATATTCAGCCGGAAAGGTCAGGTCGAAACCCTTGCTGTCGCCCGCCTTGAGGCCGATCAGGCTGTGCTCGAAATCTTTCAGCAAACGGCCTTCGCCGATGACCGCAGCAAAGTCTTCGCCCTTGCCGCCTTCAAATTCCACGCCATCGACCGTTCCCTGGTAGTCGAACTTGAGCAGATCGCCTTCGGCTGCGGCCTTGTCTGCCGTTGCAAAGGTGCGGCGCTGTTTTTGCAGCACTTCCAGCGTCTTCATCACCTCGGCATCGCCCAGATCCACAACGGCACGGCTGATCTTGCCCGTGCTCAGATCGCCGATCCTGACCTCAGGATAGACCTCAAAACTGGCGCTGAAAGTCATTTCTGCGGTATCTGTTTGACCCGCTTTCGGCTCGAAGCGCGGGTAGCCGGCAATCTTGAGCTGGTTTTCCTGCACGGCGTCGCCAAAACGCGTCTGCAGGGTTTCGCCCAACACCTCCTGACGCACGCCAGGGCCATGTTGACGCGCGACTGCGCCAAGCGGCGCCTTGCCAGGACGGAAGCCATCCATCTTGACATTACGTGCCAGACGCTTGAGGCGGCTTTGCACTTCGGTTTCCAGCTGATCCATCGGTACGCTGATATCCAGGCGCCGGGCCAGACCTTCGAGAACTTCAAGATTTGCTTGCATGACAATACTTCCTGGCTGAATTGAAATTGATGAGGGAACGACAAAAACCTAATGGTGCGGGAGGGGGGACTCGAACCCCCACGCCTTGCGGCGCTGGAACCTAAATCCAGTGCGTCTACCAATTCCGCCACTCTCGCGGTTCGACCGTAAAACCTGCGACCAATAAGTGTAATATAATCAATGCGATGCTGTCACCTCACCCGACCAGGCATCCTGGCTAAGTCATTATTCCCATTCCTTTTTTTTGTTGCCCGGTGCCGGTCGATCACTACGAAAACTTCCCTGTTGCGTCCTGGCTACTGCCAAAACGCTTACGCCGGCCGGTAGAGGCCATCTACCGGTTCGCCCGCAGTGCGGACGATATTGCGGACGAAGGCGATGCCCCGCCGGCCGAGCGCCTGGCACAGCTGGCTGCTTACCATGCGGCGCTGGATCGCATCGAAAACGGCGAAACCCCGAGCGATCCCGTATTCGGTCCGCTGGCCGAAGCCATCCGGTCCTGTTCCATTCCGCTTGCCCCATTTCGCGACCTGCTGTCCGCATTCGCGCAGGATGTGGAAAAAACCCGTTATGCCGATTTCGGCGAAGTCATGGATTACTGCCGCCGCTCGGCCAATCCGGTGGGGCGTTTGATGCTGCATTTGTACGGCGACCATGATCCCCGGCATCTGGCATATTCCGATGCGATTTGCAGCAGCCTGCAACTGATCAATTTCCTGCAGGACATAGCGGTCGATTTCAAAAAAGACCGCATCTATCTGCCACAGGCCGAACTGGCGGCCCACCACGTCAGCGAAACGCAGATTGCCAAGGGCGACCCATGCGGCATGTGGAACCCGATGATGCTCAGGCAAATCGAGCGCACCCGCAAACTCATGCAAGCCGGCGCACCGCTCGGCCGGCTCCTCAAAGGCCGCATCGGACTGGAGCTGCGTGTAACCATCCTCGGCGGAGAAACCATCTTGCGCAAACTGCATGCCGACCCCGGCTGCGTTTTCCATAACCGTCCGGTGCTGACGAAAAAAGACTGGATCAACATGTTCGGACGTGCGCTCTTTTAAATTATGGATGTCCATCAATACTGCCAGGATCGCGCTGCAGCCAGCGGTTCAAGCTTTTATTACAGTTTTGTCTTTTTGCCGCAGGACACGCGACGCGCAATCACCGCGTTTTACGCGCTATGCCGCGAACTCGATGACGTGGTGGATGAATGCCATGAGCGTCAGGTTGCGCTGGCCAAGCTCGACTGGTGGCGCGCCGAGATCGCCCAATTCGGGTCAGGCGCCCCGACGCATCCGGCGACCTGCGCGCTGCTCGACACCCCGCAAGGCCGCAACACGCCGCCGGCGCTGCTGCTGGAAATTGTCGATGGCATGGCGATGGATCTCGATCATCTGCGCTATCCCGACTTCAAATCGCTCAATCTGTATTGCTACCGCGTGGCGGGCGTGGTGGGCGAAGTTGCAGCCGCCTTGTTCGGCGGCCCGCGCAGCAACGACGATCGCGACATCCGCCGCTATGCGCACGAACTGGGACTCGCCTTCCAGCTCACCAACATCATCCGCGACGTGGGGGAAGATGCGAGGCGCGGCCGGATTTATCTACCGCAGGACGAGCTGGCCCGCTTCGGCGTGCGCGAAGCCGATCTGCTGAACGGACTGGACACGCCAGCGTTTCAGGCACTGATGCAGTTTCAGTTTGAACGCGCTACGTCGTGTTACGACCGCGCCCTCGCCGCGCTGCCAGTCAATGCGCGTCGCGCGCAGCGTCCCGGCCTGGTGATGGCCGCCATTTACCGCACCTTGCTGAACGAAATTCAACGCGCCGACTTTCCCGTGTTGCGCGCACGCGTTGCGCTCACCCCCGTGCGCAAGCTGTGGCTGGCCAGCAAGACCTGGCTGTTTCCATGACAGCGGGTCTGAAACAGCCCGGCGTCGCTGTGATCGGCGGCGGCTGGGCGGGATGCGCCGCCGCACTGACACTGGCCGAAGCCGGCATCAGCGTCACCCTGTTTGAGGCGAGTCGAACGCTGGGCGGCCGCGCGCGCGCAGTCGAAATCGAAGGCCGGATTCTCGACAATGGCCAGCACATTCTGCTGGGCGCCTATGAACAAACGCTACAGCTGATTGCCCGCCTGAATCCCGGCACAACACCCGACAGCTTATGGCGACATTCCCTCACCCTGAAGCAGCCACCCGATTTCAGCCTGACCTGCCCGCGTCTTCCCGCCCCGCTCCACTTGCTGGCCGGACTGCTTGGCGCCCAGGGCTTGAGCGGACGCGAGAAGTGGGCCGCCCTACGCTGGGCGCATGCGCTGCTGCACGACCCGCGCGCGTCCGAACGTCAAACGGTCAGCCAGCTCACCCGTTCCCAGCCCGACACGCTGAACCGCCTGTTGTGGCATCCGCTTTGCGTGTCCGCCCTGAACACCCCGCCGGAAATAGCCAGCGCGGCGGTGTTCCGGGATGTCATCCGGGCGGCCTTCGGTGGCCGCGCGCATCACAGCGACCTGCTGCTGCCGCGACGCGACCTGACCGCCCTGCTGCCCGCGCCGGCCGCCGCGCGCCTGATCGAACTCGGCGGGTCCGTTCGCCTGTCCAGCCGCGTAAGCAGCCTTGAGGCCACGCCGGACGCCATCACTGTGCATGCACGCGATGCGTCGGCCATTTTCAGCCACACCATTGTGGCCACCGCCCCGCAGCACCTATCGGGATTGGCCGCCTCAATTCCAGCGCTTGAATCCGTGGTGCGCGACCTCTCCACCTATCATTACCAGCCCATTGCCACCGGCTACATACAATACGACCCGGCGTTTCAACTCGCGCACCCCCTGTTCGCTTTGGCCAATGGCCCCGCACAGTACGTGTTCGACCGCGGCCAAAGTCATGGCCAGGCCGGATTGCTGGCGTTTGTTGCCAGTGCCGCAGCAAACGCGTCGCCGGACTGGCTGGATCAGGCGGAAGACCAGTTGCAGCGAATCGCGCAACCGGGCTCGCCGCGCTGGCGCAAAAGCATCGTCGAAAAACAAGCGACCTACAGCTGCGTACCCGACATGGCACGGCCCGGCGTTTGCACCGCGCATCCGCGCATTTTTCTGGCGGGGGATTACACAGCCGGCCCCTACCCCGCCACGCTCGAAAGTGCAACACTGAGCGGAGTACAATCGGCCGGCGCATTACTTGGGCAACTATGAAAGATTACCTCCCCCGTTCCGATCTGCTTTCAGGTCGTGTCATTCTCGTTACCGGCGCCAGCTCGGGCCTGGGGCGTTCCGCCAGTCTGGCCTACGCGCGTCACGGCGCCACGGTGGCCTTGCTCGCACGCGATGCCGGCAGGCTGGAAACGGTTTACGACGAAATCGTCGCCTCGGGCGGCCCGGAGCCCGCCATGTTTCCGTATGACCTGGCGACGGCCGACGACCGCAGCCTGGAAACCCTGGCGGGTACGATTGCGCATCATCTGAAGCGGCTCGATGGCGTGCTGCACAGCGCGCACCAGTTTTACAGCCTGACCCCGCTGGAACTGCAAACGCTGGAGCAATGGCAAACCCTGATGCGGGTCAATTTAATTGCGCCGTTTGCGCTGACCCGTGCCTGCCTGCCGCTCCTGAAACAGGCGCCCGATGCGTCTATCGTATTTACAGGCGAAACCCATGGTCATCATCCAGGCGCTTACTGGGGCGGCTACGCGGTGGCCAAGTCCGGGCTCGAAACCCTCACGCGCATCTGGGCCGACGAGCTCGGTTCGAACGAAGCGTTACGCGTCAACACCCTGATTCCCGGTCAGGTTGCAACCACCTTGCGCACGCGCACTCACCCGGGACTTTCGCCCGATTCGCTTCCCTGCATCGACGCCTTGATGCCCTGGTATCTCTATATGATGGGGGAAGACAGTCGTTCCGTTCGCGGCCAGATTATCGAGTGCCAGATCTGACCCCGCTGTTGCCATGAAAATCGGCCGCTACGAAGTCCTCGACGAAATCGGTCATGGTGCAATGGGCACAGTCTGGCGCGCGCGACCCGCTGATCGAACCTGCGGTTGCGATCAAAACCGTGGCGACAATGATCTTCATCATCGAGCACTTTATCGAGAAGTCGCAGCCGCCGTTTTTTCATTTGACGACGGCTTCCTTACTTCACCAGCAAACCCTGGCGAGCGAACAGCCACAATTGCCGGTTCGTGCGTTCACTGACATCCTCAAGCGATTGCGCCACCCCCATCCCGGCCAATGCGGCCTGCATGAGGGTGGCGAGTGCCTCAACGGTGTGGCTGCCGTCCAGCAAACCCAGCAGCCGGCGCGCGGGCGCGTCGAGATCCAGGGCGACGTGACGCAAGCCGCTGACAACCCAGGCTGGCGACTGCGCCTGGCGCTGTGCCAGTGCGTGCGCGCGTGGGCGTTCGCCCGGACTGGCGGCAGCCGAACCGGCGCTCACGCAGGGCATCACGCCATGGGCCGCCACCAGTTGAAACAGCGCGGCGCGGAACAGGGCTTCATCGACGGAGTTTGAAGCACCGAATTCGGCCATCACCCGCCGGGCTGCCGTCAGCAAATCCGGATACGTCAGCGCATCGGGATAAGCCGTCGAGAGGGCCATCACGGCGGCTTTCATCACCGGCTGGGCGACCGGAAAGGCGCTGCCTGCGGGATTGATGAAGCGCTGCTCGCTTGCGTTTTCCAGGTCGATTTCATCGTCGCTTTGCAGGTCGGCATAAAACGCCAGGCTGCGCAATGCCCCGGCTTGCGGGGGCTGTGCGCAGGGGGCGGCGGCGCGCGCGATCAACGCCCGTCTGAAACGCGTGGCGTGCGCTTCGTCCAGCGCGGATTCGGCATCCTGCCAGCGCCCGGCCATGCCTTCCGGCGTCAGCCCCCAGGCGTCTTCAAGTTCGACCACGGCATGGCGCGGTCCGGCTTCGCCGAGATAACGCAAATCATGCGATTCGAGCTGCATGGAGAATTCGCCGAAGCTGACGGGCGTGTTGAAGTCGGCAAGGTATTCGTGAAACAGATACGACGGCGCCGCGGTTTTGAGAAAGACAATTTCCTTGCGCAATACCGGATCGCGCCATTCGGCTTCGAGTTCATGCAGCACGCGCAGCGCCTGTCGATAACGCGCGGGCGCCGGCAGGTCGGCGGCGGTGCGTTCGATCAGCGCGGTGCGCAAGGGCTGCAGCGGCGCCCAGCCGGCCGTGACGTTGAAGCTGACGTACGCCACGCCATGCGGCGACAGATGGCGCCGGCAGACGTCGAGCAGCGCCTGCCGGACCGAAGGCGGCACCCAGGAATACACGCCGTGCGCGATGATGTAATCGAAAGCGCCCAGATCGTCGGGCAAGGCAGCCAGATCGCCATGCCGGATACGGGCATTGGACAGGCCCAGCTGCTGGATGAACTGGGCGCCCCTCTCCGCCTGCACGCGCGACAACTCGACGCCCACGCATTCGGATTCGGGCCAGCGCCACGCCAGCGGAATCAGGTTGCCGCCCTGCGCGCACCCCAGTTCGAGAATGCGCGCACGCGCGGGATCGGGCGCATCGAAGCCATGCAGCCGGGCCACCGCCGCCAGAAAATCAGGCTGGGTTTCGGGCAGCGGCAGGCTGTCGTAAGGCAGTTCGTCGTAACTGGTGAGGGTATCCATGACGACGATTCTCCCAGTAAATGGGAGGCCGTGGTTGTAAAGCCGACAAGTCGTCAACAACCACGCTCTCCCAGTAAATGGGAGGCCGTGGTTGTCCCCGCAAGGGGGAGGCCGTGGTTGTAAAGCCGACATATCGGCAACAACCACGCTCTAAAGCCGACAAGTCGTCAACAACCACGCTCTGAAGCCTGCGAGTCAGCAACAAGCCCGCACTGACACGGCCATGCTTGAGGCGTCAGTGGCCGCGCGAGCCCGGTTTTGCCGAAGACAACGACGCGTGTGGACGCGGCTTGCGCGGCTGGGCCGTCCTGCTTGGGGCGGGTTTGGCGCCGCCCCCTGCGGCGGTTGTCGCCTGGCCCTGCGGCGCACGGCCCGACGCGTTGCGGTTGCCCGATTGCGGCTGCCGTGCATTCTGCCCCTGGCTCTGGCCGCGCCCACCCCGTCCTTGCGGGGGACGCGGGGGACGTTCGTCGGACATCAGATCGGCTTTGGCGGGCGGAACGAAGCCCGGCTCGATTTCCACGCGCACGATCGAGCGCTTGATCAGCTTTTCGATGTCGCGCAGGTAACTGAGTTCTTCGTCGTCAACCAGGGACAGCGCCGAACCGGTGCTGCCGGCACGGCCGGTACGGCCGATACGGTGCACGTAGTCTTCCGCCACATTGGGCAATTCGAAATTCACCACCTGCGGCAATTGATCGATGTCGATGCCGCGCGCGGCGATATCGGTTGCGACCAGCACGCGCACGCTGCCATCCTTGAAGCTTGCCAGCGCCTTGGTGCGTGCAGACTGGCTCTTGTTGCCGTGGATCGCGGCGGCGGTAATGCCATCCTTGATCAGTTTTTCAGCCAGTTTGTTGGCGCCATGCTTGGTGCGGGTGAACACCAGCACCTGCTGCCAGTCATGGTGCCTGATCAGGTGCGCCAGCAGATCGCGCTTGTGCGCCTGCGGCACCCGGTGCAGCGTTTGTTCGATGATCTCCACCGTGGTATTGCGGCGCGCCGGTCTGGCGCTGCTTCGGCACCACGGCGAGCACTTTCTTGATGTCGCGGATGAAGCCCATGTCGAGCATGCGGTCGGCTTCGTCGAGCACCAGGATTTCAATGCCGGACAAATCCACCGTTTTTTGCCCCATGTGATCAAGCAGGCGACCCGGTGTGGAGACCAGAATATCCACGCGCGATTTCAGCGCCTTGAACTGCGGGTTGATGTTGACGCCGCCGAACATCACCATCGAGGTGAGCGGCAGATATTTGCCATAGGTTTTGACCGACTCTTCAACCTGCGCGGCGAGTTCGCGCGTCGGCACCAGAATCAGGCAGCGCGGGCGTCCCGGCTTGGGCGCCTGCACCGCGCGGGTCGACAGCTGATGCAGGATCGGCAGCGTGAAGCCGGCGGTCTTGCCGGTGCCGGTCTGCGCCGCGGCAAGCAGATCGCCGCCTGCCAGCACTTGCGGAATCGCCTGCGCCTGAATCGGGGTGGGCGTGGTGTAGCCGGCTTCGGCAATGGCACGCAAAATGGGTTCGGCCAGCGCCAGGCTGGAAAATGTGATTTCAGTAGTCATGTGGTTTCCTGCGACGGCCTGTCACTTTTACAGTGATACCAATCGAGGCAGACGAATGTAGGGGATCGCGAGATCGGGGATAAAAGAACCGCGCACCGATTGGCTGGGTGCGGGAGGCCGCACTATACCGGCTGCGACCGGGGGCGGCAATGCATTTCTATGCGGGAGACCGGCAAGGCACGGTTGAAGCGGACAAGACGCCGTACAGCGTGGCTTGTCGTTGCCCGTCAAAAAATCTGTCTGCCTTTCTGTAAGGAAACACCGAACCCGCCGACGAAGGGATGCACGACACTGAAACGGAATCGCTTGCGATGTCGACAGCGACTCGATAACAGAAAGGAGCCGGGCCTGCCCGGAGCGCAAAACCGGCGACCGCTTGACGCGCAGATACCGCTTTATCAATGCCCGCCTTTTATCCATCCACCCCGCCCGCTTTAATCCTGCTGCATGGGCAACAGCGCACTACACTTTTGGAGATTGACCATGAAAACACGCACCGCAACGCTCACCCTCGCATTAACCGCCACACTCGGCACCGCAGGTATCGCCTACGCTGCTAACGATAATCCCTTTGCGCTGAACGATCTTTCGCAAGGCTATCAAGTCGCCCAAACGGAAAAAGCCAAAGACGGCAAGTGCGGCGAAGGCAAGTGCGGCGGCAGCAAAGCCAAAGCAACCGATGCCAAGGCCAAAGACGGTAAATGCGGCGAGGGCAAATGCGGCGGCGTCAAGAACCCCCAGGCGGCCGACCCCAAAGCCAGGGAAGGTAAATGCGGCGAAGGCAAGTGCGGCGCCACTAAAAAGATATAAGCAATCAGTCAAGGCCGGGTGAAATATCACCCGGCCTTGATAACAACCCGCTCTTGTTCATCACAGGTGATCCGACATGCATGCCATTGTTCATTTTTACGCAGGATTGACCACGCGGCTCGATCAGGCCGGAAGCTATCTGGGGCTGCTGGCGATACGGCTGTTGCTGGCATGGGAGTTCTGGGAAGCCGGCGTCCAGAAATTCACCGGCGAAAACTGGTTCATCGACATCCAGGAAAACTTCCCTTTCCCGTTCAACGTCGTGCCAGTGGATATTTCCTGGTTTCTGGCCACCTGGTCAGAATTGCTCGGCGCCGTTGCGCTGGCAATTGGCCTGGGCACCCGTTTCTTCAGCGTGTCGCTCATTATTCTCACGATCGTCGCCTGGGTCAGCGTGCACTCGGGCAACGGCTACAACGTCTGCGACAATGGCTACAAGCTGCCGCTGATGTATCTGGCAATGCTTGTTCCGCTGTTGCTGAGCGGCCCCGGCAAACTGAGTCTGGATCGATGGCTGGCGCGCCGATTCATGGCGAACTGATCCTGCGTTGAACCAGGCACGACTCCGCAGCCATCGACAAGATGGCTGCTTTCGCTAAAATCAAACCACGCAAATAGCACCGCCACGCCAGATGCAGGGCGCGCATCCATGATTTAGACCGTGACAGCAAACCGTCGCTGTCTATGATGAAGCCATACCAATAAGGAGGTCGTTGTGGATTCGGCTCTTTTCGTGAAGCTTGTCCTGAGTCTTTCCGGTCTGGCTGCGCTTGCCGGACTCTTGCTTATCCTGATAGCACCGCTACGTCGCAAGTGGCTGTCCGCCCCGCTTTTCAGGCGGTTCCGCGCCGTGCTGCCCCAGCTGTCCGCCACCGAGCAGCAAGCACTGGATGCCGGCACCGTGGGTTGGGATGGCGAACTGTTTTCCAGCAATCCGGACTGGCAGGCCTTGCTTGCCACGCCGCCAGCCCGTTTGTCCGCCGCTGAGCAGGCCTTTCTCGATGGCCCGACCGAAACCCTGTGCCGGATGATCGATGACTGGCGCATCACGCAGCAGGACTTTGACCTGCCGCAAGACGCCTGGGAATTCATCAAACGGGAAGGCTTCTTCGGCATGATCATTCCGCGCGCGTACGGCGGGCTGGAGTTTTCCAATGCCGCGCATTCAGCGGTGGTGATGAAACTCGCCACGCGCAGCATCACCGCAGCGGTCACGGTGATGGTGCCGAATTCGCTTGGACCCGGAAAACTGCTGCTGCACTACGGCACCGAAGAACAAAAAAACCACTACCTGCCGCGCCTGGCGCGCGGCCTCGACGTCCCCTGCTTTGCGCTCACCGGGCCGCACGCCGGTTCGGACGCCGGCGCCATTCCGGATACCGGGGTGGTCTGCAAAGGCCTGTGGAAAGGCGAGGAGGTGCTGGGGCTCAGGCTCAACTGGGACAAGCGCTACATCACGCTGGGGCCGGTGGCGACGCTGATCGGCCTGGCCTTCACATGCCACGACCCCGATCACCTGCTGGGCGCAACCGCAGACCTCGGCATCACCGTCGCGCTGGTGCCGCGCGACACGCCGGGCGTGGAAACCGGCGAACGCCACAACCCGCTCAACATCCCGTTCATGAATGGGCCGAATCGCGGCCACGATGTGTTCGTTCCCCTCACGCACATCGTCGGCGGCGAAACCGGCATCGGCCAGGGCTGGCGCATGCTGATGGAAAGCCTGTCCGAAGGCCGCGGTATTTCGCTGCCCGCGCTGTCCACCGGCGCGGGCAAGGCGGCAAGCCGTTTCACCGGCGCCTATGCCCGACTGCGCCAGCAGTTCAATCAGCCGATCGGGCATTTTGAAGGCGTGGAAGAAGCGCTGGCGCGCATCGCCGGCCTCACCTACCAGATGGATGCCGCGCGCAGGCTGACGCTGGCGTATCTCGACCGGGGCGAAAAGCCATCGGTTATCTCAGCCATCGTCAAATACCACCTCACCGAAAAATACCGCCGCGTGATTAATGACGCGATGGATGTCCAGGGGGGCAGCGGCATTTGCCTCGGGCCATCGAACCTGCTGGGCCGCGCCTACCAGGCCATCCCCATCGCCATCACGGTGGAAGGCGCGAACATCCTCACCCGTTCGATGATGATCTTCGGTCAAGGTGCGATCCGCTGCCATCCCTGGGTGCTGCACGAATTCACCGCCATGCACCACCCCGACCCGGTTGAGGGCTTGCGCCTGTTCGATCAGGCCCTGATGGGCCATGCGCGATTTCTGACCGGCAACATCGGGCGCGCTTTTGTGCGCGGGCTCACACGCGGGCGCAGCGCCACGGCCCCGGCCAGTCTGGCGCACCGCTATTACCAGACGCTGGCGTGGATGAGCGCCGCCCTCGCCTTGTGTTCGGACGCCGCGATGATAACGCTGGGCGGTTCGCTGAAACGGCGCGAACGGCTCTCGGCGCGGCTGGGCGACGTGCTGTCCGAACTCTATCTGTCGTCGGCGGTGTTGAAACGGTATTACGACGACGGCGAGCCCGAGGCCGATTACCCGCTGGTGCGCTGGGCCTTGCAGGACAGCCTGTACCGGATGCAGGAAAGCTTCCGCTCGCTGTATCGCAACCTGCCCGGACGCCCGCTCGCCTGGGCGCTGCGCGTGCTGACGTTTCCCACCGGCTTTGCCTTTTCCGAGCCGTCCGACCGTGCCGCGCACGCCGCCGCGCAGCTGCTGCTCAGCCCTTCGAATACGCGCGACCGGCTGACTGCGGGCGTGTTCATCCATCCGGATGCAAACGAGCGCAGCCATCAGCTCGAGGATGCATTATTGCTTGCGCACGAACTGGCGCCGCTCGAAGCCAGGATGAAATCGCTGCGCCGCAAAGGCACGCTCACTTCACGCACGCTCGGCGACCTGGTCAAAGAGGCCCGGCAAAAACAACTGATCGACGAAGCCCAGTTCAGGCAGCTTGAACGCCATCTGAAACAGATCGATCAGGTGGTGCAGGTCGATGCCTTTTCCCGGTTTGGCGATGAGCAGCCGGCCGCCCGGACTGCCGCGTCGCCCGCACCGATCAGAAAGGCGCAGCCATGAACGCCCCCAGCCCATTCTCCAGTCGCCCGGTTTATATTGTTGACGGCGCGCGCACCCCGCAAATCAAGGCGCGCGGCGTGCCCGGCCCGTTTCACGCATCCGATCTCGGCGTCGCCGCCGGGCGCGCGCTGTTGCTGCGCCAGCCCTTCCAGCCTGCCGATCTCGACGAAGTGATTTTCGGTTGCGTGTCGTCCGGCCCCGACGAAGCCAACATCGGCCGCGTCATTTCGCTGCGGCTGGGCTGCGGCCATCGCGTCCCGGCCTGGACGGTGCAGCGCAACTGCGCCTCGGGGATGCAGGCGCTCGATTCCGCCGCCAAGGACATCGCGCTCGGCCGCGCCGATCTGGTGCTGGCGGGCGGCGCCGAAGCCATGAGCCACCACCCGGTGATGTTCAACGAAAAAATGGTCGCCTGGCTGGCGGGCTTTAACCGGGCGAAAACCCTGCCGCAAAAGCTGCGCGAACTGGCACGCCTGCGCGGTGCGCATCTGGTGCCGGTGATCGGCTTGCTGCGCGGTCTGACCGATCCGGTGGTGGGGCTGACCATGGGGCAAACCACCGAAGAACTCGCGCATCGCTTCGGTATTTTCCGCGCTGAAATGGATGCCTTTGCCCTGCAAAGCCATCAGCGCCTGGCCGCCGCGCAGGATAGCCTGGCCGACGAACTGGTGCCGCTGTACGACGGCCAGAGCGTGATCGAACACGACAATGGCCTGCGCGCCGACAGCAGCCTGGAACAACTCGCCCAGCTCAAACCGGTGTTCGATCTCAAGTATGGCCGTGTCACCGCCGGCAATTCGGCGCAGGTAACCGATGGCGCAGCCTGTCTGATTCTCGCCTCGGCCGGCGCGCTTGAAAAATACGGGCTTCGGCCTACGCCATCGCGCAACTGCTGCAACGCCATGGCTGGGACACCGACGCCATCGACTGGTGGGAAATCAACGAAGCCTTCGCCGGCCAGGTGCTGGCCTGCCTGATGGCGATGACCGACGCCGATTTCTGCCGCGACGAACTCGGCCGCGACACGCCGTTCTCGCCTATAAACAGCGATCGTCTCAATCCGGACGGCGGCGGCGTCAGCCTCGGGCATCCGGTGGGCGCCAGTGGCGCACGCATCGTCCTCCATCTGCTGCGCGTGCTGGAAGCACATGATGCCCAGCGCGGCATCGCCAGCCTGTGCATCGGCGGCGGCCAGGGCGGCGCGATGCTGATCGAGCGCATGCTGACCAGTCAGGGAGCCGCATCATGAACCACTGGACCCTCAGCCGCGACGACGACGGCATCGCCTGGCTGGTTTTCGACCAGGCCGGATCGGGCGTCAACACCTTGTCCGACGAGACGCTCGCCGAATTCGGCATCGCGCTGACCGAACTCGAAGCCGCGCCGCCCCAAGGCCTTGTCATCCGCTCGGCCAAGCCCAGCGGCTTTATTGCGGGCGCCGATGTAAAACGCTTTGCCGGCATGCGCGACCCCAACGTGGCGGAAGCGCTGATCCGCAACGCGCACGCGCTGCTGTTCCGGCTGGAACGCTTGCCGTGCCCGAGCGTGGCCGCGATCCATGGCTTTTGTCTCGGCGGCGGACTGGAGCTCGCGCTGGCCTGCACCTGCCGCATCGCCACCGACGATGCGCGAACCCGGCTTGGTTTCCCGGAAGTGCGCCTCGGCATCTTCCCCGGCTTTGGCGGCAGCGTGCGCTCGATCGATCGCGTCGGCCATCTGGCGGCGATGAACCTGATGTTGTCCGGCCGCAATCTGTCCGGGCGGGCGGCGAAAAAAATCGGTCTGATCGACGATTGCGTGCCGCTGCGCCAGCTCGATGTCGCCTGCCGCCAGGCGTTGAAAAACAACCCTGCGCGACGCCGGCCGGGTTGGCTGCAGCAGGCCGCCGGCTGGCCGGCGCTGCGTGGCCTGGTGGCCGCCAGAATGCGTCAGCAGGCGGCCGCGCACGCCAACCCGGCCCACTATCCCGCACCCTGCGTGCTGATCGAGCACTGGCGGCGACATGCGAATACCCCGGCGGCGCTGTACGACAGCGAGGCGCGCGAAGTGTCGCGGCTGCTGACCGGAGACACCGCACAGAACCTGGTGCGCGTATTCCTGCTGCAGGAGCAATTGAAAGGCCAGGGCGACAAGCATGCCTTCACCCCGCGCCGCCTGCATGTGATCGGCGCCGGCGTGATGGGCGGCGACATCGCGGCGTGGGGCGTATTGCAGGGAATGACCGTCAGCCTGCAGGATCGCAGTGCGGCGCAACTTGCACGCGCGATGGGACGGGCGCGCGAACTGTTCGCCAAAAAGCTGAAATCGCCGCGCCTGATAACCGACGCGCTCGACCGGCTGATTCCCGACGCGCGCGGCGACGGCGTGGCCAAGGCCGATGTCGTGCTCGAAGCCATCATCGAGGACGTGGCCGCCAAGCAGGGCCTGTTCGCGCAGGTGTTGCCGCGGATGAAACCGGGCGCGCTGCTGGCCACCAACACCTCCAGCATCCCGCTGGAGGTGCTGAGCGCAAGCCTGCCGAATCCCGAGAGGCTCGTCGGCCTGCATTTCTTCAATCCGGTGGCAAAAATGCCGCTGCTGGAAATCGTGCGCGGCCCGCGCACGGACCCGGCTGTGGTCGAACAGGCGCTGGCCTTCGCACGCCATTTCAACAAGCTGCCGCTGCGGGTGCAAAGCAGTCCGGGCTTTCTGGTCAACCGCATCCTGATGCCCTATCTGCTCGAAGCGGTGATGCTGGTCGAAGAAGGCGTTGCGCCTGACGCCATCGACCGCGCCGCGACCGATTACGGGATGCCGGTGGGGCCGGTGGAACTGGCCGATACCGTTGGCCTCGATATCTGCTTATCGGTTGCCGGAAAAATGGCCGCGCTACTGAAGAACGACGTGCCGCCTTCACTCCGGAAACACGTCGACGCCGGCCATCTGGGACGCAAGAGCGGGCAAGGCTATTACCGCTGGGAGCGCGGCCGCGCGCAACGCGGCAAGGACACCGGCTACAGCGCCGAGCAACAGGACCGCATCATGCTGCGGCTGCTTAACGAAGCCGTCGCCTGCCTGCGCGAAGGGGTGGTGACGAACGCCGATGAACTCGATGCGGGGGTGATTTTCGGCACCGGCTTCGCCCCCTTCAAGGGCGGGCCCATGCAGGCGATTGAACACGCAGGCGCAGCCGCCTTGCATCAACGCCTGCTCGCGTTACATGAAAAATTCGGTGCGCGCTTCCAGCCCGATTCCGGCTGGGACACGCTGACTGGAGGAAAACCATGATCAATACGACCTGTTTTCATCTGCCTTTTTCCGCTCGGGCTTCCGCATCCGGTCCGGCCATACAGCCGTGGGCGAGCAACGGCATCGAGATCACCGACGACTCCACGCTCGACGGCGTGTTTCGCATCCGCGTGCGGCGCACGCCCCACGCAGCGGCCTATTTGCAGCATGACCCTGCCAGCCAGTCATGGCGCGAATTCAGCTGGCAAGACACGGCACGCGAAGTGGCGCGCTGGCAGGCCGCGCTGGCGACCCTGAATCTGCGCCCCGGCGAGCGGGTCGCGCTGATGCTCGGCAACTGCCGCGAATGGATCATCTTTGATCAGGCCGCAATCGGGCTCGGCCTGGTGACGGTGCCGCTGTACACCAGCGATCGCGCCGACAACATCGACTGGGTGCTCAACGATGCGGGCTGCCGCGCATTGCTGATTGGCGGTCAGGAGCACTGGGATGCGCTGCAACCCATCCGCCCGACACTCGACAAACTCGATGCCGTCATTTCGCTTACGCAGCTGACCACCGGGGCAGACAACCTCAAAGTCATCGACACCTGGCTGCCCGAGGACGGCGCCGCACCCGACAAAGGCATCACCCACGCCGGCGACCTGGCCACGCTGGTCTACACATCGGGCACCACCGGACGACCCAAGGGCGTGATGCTGTCGCACCGCAATATCCTGTTCGACGTAAAGGCCGGCTTGCAGTCGGTGGCGGTCCATTCGAGCGACCGCATGCTGTCTTTCCTGCCGCTATCGCACATGCTGGAGCGCAGCATCGGCTATTACCTGCCGGTCATCGCGGGGTGCAGCGTGGCATTTGCCCGCTCGATTCCGCAACTGGCAGAAGACCTGACAACGGTAAAACCCACGATCCTGATTTCGGTGCCGCGCATCTTCGAGCGCGTCCATGGACGCATTCATGAAGCGCTTGCCAGCGCCCCGCCCTTGCGGCAAAAGCTGTTTGCCAGGGCGGTTGACCTGGGCTGGCAGGCCTTCCTGCATCGCCAGGGGCGCGCACCCTGGTCGCCCGGCCTGATGATACAACCTGCGCTGGACCATCTGGTGGGGGCAAAGATTCGCGCCAAGCTGGGCGGGAAAATGCGCTTCGCCATCAGTGGCGGCGCACCCTTGCCGGCCGACATCAGCCGAACGTTTATCGCGCTTGGCGTCGACATCCTGCAGGGGTACGGCCTCACCGAAACCAGCCCAGTGATTTCCGTCAACCGGCCGGAAGACAACGAACCCACCAGCGTCGGCCCCGCCTTGCCCGGAGTCGAAGTCAAGCTGGGCGAGCACGACGAACTCCTCACCCGCAGTCCCGCGGTCATGCTGGGCTACTGGAAGAACCCGGAAACCACCCAGGCAATGATCGATACGGATGGCTGGCTGCATACCGGAGATCAGGTCAGGATCGGGCCGCGCGGCCACATCACGATCACCGGACGACTGAAGGAGATTCTGGTGCTGTCCACCGGCGAGAAAGTGTCGCCTGCCGATGTCGAACAGTCGCTGGCTGCCTGCCCGCTGCTGGAGCAGGTCATGGTCGTCGGCGATGGCAGGTCATTTTTAACCGCGCTGGTCGTACCCAGGCCGGATGCCCTCGCCCGGATTGCGCGCGCACTGCATCTGCCGGAAACCGGCGATCGCGTCCTGGCGCAGAATCCGGAAATATGCCGCCATGTGCTGGAGCAGCTTCAGCCCTGCCTGCATGACCTTCCCGGCTACGCCCGGCTCGCTGGCGTAGCCTTGCTGGACGAAGCCATGAGCGTGGAAAACGGGCTGCTCACCCCCACCCTCAAACTCAAGCGCAACGCGATTCTCAAGCGTTATCAAGACAAGGTGGATGCCCTCTATGCAGGACACTGAAACCCATGAACGCGTTCTCACCTGCCGGGTGGTGGCCATGCCCGAAAACACCAACGCGGCGGGCGACATTTTTGGCGGCTGGCTGCTGAGCCAGGTTGACCTGGCAGGCTCGACGCTGGCCGTGAAAATCTCCTCGGGTCGCGTCGCAACGGTCGCGGTCAACCACTTCCAGTTCATCAAACCGGTGCTGGTGGGGGATCTGGTCAGTTGCTGGGCGCAACTGGAACGCATCGGCAACACCTCGATACGCATCCGCATCGAGGTCGACGCCGAACGCATGCGCAGCAGCCATGACAAGGAACGCGTGGCGGAAGCCAGCTTCACCTACGTCGCACTGGATGCGCAGGGCAAGCCACGCGTCATTGCAAAATGACGCCGCTCCGTCGCAAAGCGGGACGGTGGCTGGCCGATTTTTTGAGCCGGCCGCTGCTCAATTACGAACCCTATTCCGCCATCAACTCCGAGCATTTTCTGGCGCTGCTGCAACCCGGAGACGTCTTGCTGGTTGAAGGCAACACACGCATCAGCAGCGCGATCAAATACCTCACCCAGTCGACCTGGTCGCATGCCGCGCTCTATATCGGCGACCTGCTGGGCCAGGGAACAGATGCCGAAACCGCACCCACCCTGATCGAAGCGGATTTGTCGCATGGCGTAATCGCGGTGCCGCTGGGAAAATATGCGCAACACAACACCCGCATCTGCCGTCCGCTCAAAATCAGCTCCGGGGATTGCGAATGCGTAGTGCAGTACGCCGCCGACCGATTGGGCTTGTCTTACGACCTGAAAAACCTGTGGGACCTGGGGCGCTATCTGTTGCCCACTCCGCCTGTTCCCGCTTTCATGCGGCGACGCATGCTTTCGCTCGGCAGCGGCGATCCCACCCGCGCAATCTGCACCACGCTGATTGCGCAAGCCTTTCAGAGTGTGCGCTTTCCCATCCTGCCGCGTGTAGAAGTCCTCGCCGAACCGGAACGCCAACTCTACGGCTACAGCCTCAACGAGATCCACCATATCCGCCACCACAGCCTCTACGTGCCGCGCGATTTCGATCTGTCGCCCTATTTCAGAATCTTCAAACCCCTGCAAAAACTCGACTTCGACTACGCCGCAATGAAGTGGAAAGACCAACTGGAAGCGGCGCTCAATCTGGAAACTGACAATGCCGGGAGACGAGGCCAGCGTTCACCGGAAACGATGAATGGCCAATGATCGATGAAATGGGTATTACGGACGGGCTGAAAAACAAAAAGGACTTACGTCATCGTAAGTCCTTTTTTAGCGTGTTCGGGATGGTGGGCAGTACAAGGTTCGAACTTGTGACCCCTGCCGTGTGAAGGCAGTGCTCTACCACTGAGCTAACTGCCCGAAGCGGCGCGAATTAAACCACATCCCTGCGCCTCAGGTCAATTTTAAGGCTGGCGACCGATTTAAACGCAGCCGCGTAAAATAGCGGCTTTTGTTGCCCGGCCTTGTCATGATCCGCACCCGTTTCGCGCCCTCCCCCACTGGTTATCTGCATATCGGCGGCGCCCGCACCGCGCTGTTTTCGTGGGCGTTTGCGCGTCATCACGGCGGCCAGTTTATTTTGCGCATCGAGGACACCGACATCGCGCGCTCGACGCCCGAGGCGGTGCAGGCGATTCTCGACGGCATGGCGTGGCTGGATCTGGGGCACGACGAAGGCCCGTTCTATCAGATGCAGCGGATTTATCGCTACAAGGAAGTCATCGCGCAGATGCTCGAAAGCGGCCAGGCCTATCGCTGCTATTGCAGCCCCGAGGAACTCGATGCGATGCGTGAGGCGCAACGCGCTCGCGGCGAAAAGCCGCGCTACGACGGCCGCTGGCGCCCCGAGCCCGGCAAGACGCTGCCGGTGCCGCCGTCCGGCATCGAGCCGGTGGTGCGCTTCAGGAATCCCGCCGAAGGCAGCGTGGCGTGGAAGGACCTGGTCAAAGGCACGATCGAGTTTGCCAACGCCGAACTCGACGATCTCGTCATCGCTCGTGGCGACGGCACCCCCACCTACAACTTTTGCGTGGTGGTGGACGACTGGGACATGCAGATCACGCACGTCATACGCGGCGACGACCACGTCAACAACACGCCGCGCCAGATCAATATCCTCAAGGCGCTGGGCGCGCCGGTGCCGCAGTACGCGCATCTGTCGATGATCCTCGGCGACGACGGCACCAAACTGTCGAAGCGCCACGGCGCGGTGTCGGTGATGCAGTATTTCGAGGATGGCTACCTGCCCGAGGCGGTAACCAACTACCTGGCGCGGCTGGGCTGGTCGCACGGCGATGCCGAGCTGTTCGACCGCGAGCAGTTCGTGCAGTGGTTCGATCTTGATCACATCACGCCGTCGGCCGCGCAGTTCAACACCGAAAAGCTGCGCTGGCTCAACCAGCAATACATCAAGGCGGCCGACGATGCGCGGCTGGCCGGCCTGACGCGCCCATTTTTGATCCGCAACGGCGCCAACCCGGACGACGGTCCCGATCTCGCCGCGGTGTGCGCGCTGGTCAAGGAACGCGCTGCCACGATCGAAGAACTGGCCGATGCCGCCACGCTGTTTTACCGCACCCTGCACCCCGCGCCCGAGCTGCTGGCGCAACATGTCACGCCCGAGGTGTTGCCTGCGCTGGCCGAACTGGCCACGCGTCTGGAAAACATCAGTTGGGAACGCAGCGCCATCAGTGCCGCGTTCAAGGAAACGCTCGCCGCACACGGACTCAAAATGCCCAAACTGGCGATGCCGGTGCGCGTGCTGGTGACAGGGGAAGCGCAGACTCCGGCGATTGACGCCACGCTGCAACTGATCGGACAGGAAAAGGTGGTGGGCCGTCTGAAAGCCGCACGCTGAAAGCCACAAGCC
>NCIF01000224.1 GCA_002256785.1 Hydrogenophilales bacterium 17-61-9 | reverse complement strand
CTGCTTGTCCGCAAGACGCGTGCTCTTTTCAGAGATCACGGGCGCGAGAATAACCTTGAGCAAACGCTCCTGAGTAAATGCACCCATCACACCATCTCCTCAAACTGCTTGACCGCGGCCTTGGTGATCAGAACGTTACCGTACTTAACCAGGCTCCATGGATCAGCCTGATGCGGCTCAACCACATATACATTCGGTAAATTGCGCGAAGAAAGCCAAAGGTTCTCATCCACGCTATCCGCAATGATCATGACCTTGCCGAAACCCATCGATTTCAGCTTTCCTGCGAGCAACTTTGTCTTGGGTGAAACCACATCCAAACTCTCGACAACCTTAAGCTTACCTTCGCGTGCCAATTGGGAAAGAACGGCAGCCAGACCAGCGCGATACATCTTACGGTTAACCTTATGCGTGAAATTCTCATTCGGCTTGTTCGGGAACGCCAAACCACCGCCACGCCAGATCGGGCTGGAGGTCCGACCGGCACGTGCACGGCCAGTACCCTTTTGACGCCAGGGTTTGTGCGTAGACGCAGTGACTTCCGCACGCGTCTGCTGAGCACGGTTTCCACTACGCGCGTTTGCCTGAAACGCAGTCACCACCTGATGGATAAGCGCTTCATTGTAATCACGACCAAACGTTTCATCATCCGCAGCCACGCTTGATACTTGCTGGCCCTGCTCGTTAATGACAGTCAAATCCATTAGGCACCCCCCTTCACTGCCGGGCGAACCACGACATGACCACCCTTGGAGCCCGGCACTGCACCCTTTAACAGCACCAGACCGCGCCCCGAATCAACACGAACAACCTCGAGGTTCTGCTTGGTACACGTCACCACACCCATGTGGCCAGACATGCGTTTACCAGGAAAGACGCGACCCGGATCCTGGGCCATGCCGATAGAACCAGGAACATTGTGGGAACGCGAGTTGCCGTGCGTTGCACGTTGCGACTTGAAGTTGTGGCGCTTGATGGTGCCCGCAAAACCTTTACCCTGCGTCACACCAGTCACATCAACTTTTTGACCCGCAGCAAGAACCTCGACCGGAACTGTCGAACCCAGCGGATATTGCGCGGCAACATCGACCGACACGCGGAATTCACGCTTCAACTCGCCCGCATCGACACCCGCCTTGGCGTAATGCCCAGCTTCGGATTTATTGACACGGCTATTGCGACGGACGCCATAAGCGACCTGCACAGCAGAATAGCCATCAGTTTCTGACGTGCGGACTTGCGTCACACGATTGTTTGACATTTCCAGCACAGTCACCGGAATGGATGCACCATTCTCGGTAAAAATGCGGGTCATGCCGACCTTACGGCCAACGAGCCCTATACTCATTTTTGTATGTCCTATCTCAAGCCGGAAGCCGAAGCTGCCCGCAAGGGTTGTAGGTGCCGATTACTATTGACCGGCGACTTTTGTTACAGCGAAGGGGCAGGATTATACCGATGCCACCCTATTTTTACAACTTGATTTCGACATCCACTCCAGCGGGAAGATCCAGCTTCATCAGCGCATCAACCGTTTTATCAGTCGGATCCATGATGTCCATCAATCGCCGGTGAGTTCGAATCTCGAACTGATCACGTGAAGTCTTGTTGACGTGCGGCGAACGCAGCACATCGAAGCGCTCGATCGAGGTCGGCAAAGGAATCGGACCTTTAACTACCGCACCAGTACGCTTGGCGGTTTCGACGATTTCCAATGCAGACTGGTCAATAAGTTTGTAATCAAACGCCTTAAGGCGGATGCGGATCTTTTGGTTTTGCATGTAATTCGCCTTATTCTTCGATTTTCGCCACGACGCCCGCACCGACGGTACGGCCGCCTTCGCGAATCGCGAAACGCAGACCTTCGTCCATCGCGATCGGCTGGATCAGCGAGACCTTGATACTGACATTGT
>NCIF01000076.1 GCA_002256785.1 Hydrogenophilales bacterium 17-61-9 | reverse complement strand
GTTCGCGCCGCCACGTTCCAGTACCCGGCCTTCTTCGATCAACCTTGAAATGCCGCCGCCCCCTTCGGGGCGACTCCAGGCATCGGTGCGGAACGGCAGGCCGTCGGCGGCTTCAAGCGCCGTGACGATACGCGACTGCAATTCGAGCAGCCAGGTTTTGACGGCGCTCGAATCAAAGCAGCTGGCGTCGGGTGTGTGGGCGGGTATCAGGCTCAAAAATGCGATCCGGTTACAGGTTCATGGGTGGCGTGGGGCCGCCGTGTCTTGCGTCCGCATTCAATATAGCGTGTGGCGGCGCGAATTCATTTTTTCCGGTCAAGCGCGCGCCAGCCAATATCGCTGCGGTATTGCATGCCGTCAAAATGGATGCCGGCGATCGCGTCGTAGGCGCGTTTTTGCGCCATGCGCACGCTGTCGCCAAGTGCGGTGACGGCGAGAACGCGGCCGCCGCTCACGATGGTCTGCCCGTTCTCGGTAGCGGTGCCGGCATGAAATACGTGCAGGTCGTCGGTTGCGGCCGGCAGCGCGCTGACGACCGCGCCTTTTTGCGGCGCATCGGGATACCCCGCTGCGGCCAAAACCACGGCGAGCGCGGTGCGGCGGTCCCATTCCACTTCCACCTGGTCAAGCTTGCCATCGATGGCGGCTTCCAGGATGGTGACGAGATCGGTCTTCAGGCGAATCATGATCGGCTGGGTTTCCGGATCGCCCATGCGGCAATTGAACTCGAGCACCTTGGGCGCGCCGTCTGCACCGACCATGATCCCGGCATACAAAAATCCGGTGAAACGAATGCCGTCGGCTGCCATGCCTTCCACTGTAGGCTGGATTACTTCGCGCATGATGCGCGCATGCAGCCCGGGCGTGACGACGGGGGCGGGCGAATAGGCGCCCATTCCGCCGGTGTTGGGCCCCTGGTCGCCGTCCTGCAGGCGCTTGTGGTCCTGGCTGGAGGCCAGCGCCAGCACATGCTCGCCGTCGACCAGTACGATAAAGCTGGCTTCCTCGCCCAGCAGGCATTCCTCGATCACCACGCGATGACCGGCTTCGCCCAGACTGTTGCCGGCAAGCATGGCATCCACTGCGGCGTGGGCTTCTTCGACCGTTGCCGCAACGACCACGCCCTTGCCCGCAGCCAGGCCGTCGGCCTTTACCACGATGGGCGCACCGTGGCGGTCAATGTAGGCGTGCGCGGAGAGGGCGTCGGTGAAGGTGCCGAAAGCCGCCGTGGGGATGCCGTGGCGCGCCATGAATTGCTTGGCGAAATCCTTCGAGCTTTCGAGCTGGGCCGCGGCCTGGGTCGGGCCGAATATTTTCAGCCCGGCGGCGCGGAACGTGTCGACGATGCCCGCAGCCAGCGGCGCTTCGGGGCCCACCACGGTGAAGGCGATGTCGGTATCGCTGCGCACGAATTCAAGCAGCGACGGGATGGACGTCAACGGCACGTTGATCAGGCCATCCTGGTTTGCCGTGCCGCCATTGCCGGGCGCGACAAACACTTGCGAGACCCGGGGCGATTGCGCGAGCTTCCAGGCCAGTGCGTGTTCGCGTCCGCCGGAGCCGATGACAAGGATTTTCATAGTAGGGGTCAGGGGTCAGGATTCAGGGGTCAGGGAGTTGGGATCAGGGTTTTGGAAATCGCGGCTTGAGCCGCTCATTCCCTGATCCCTAGTGCCGGAAATGTCGCGTGCCGGTGAACACCATGGCGATGCCATGTTCGTTGGCGGCAGCAATCACTTCGTCGTCGCGCATCGAGCCGCCGGGCTGGATGACGGCCTTGATGCCCGCCGCTGCCGCCTGGTCGATGCCGTCGCGGAACGGGAAGAAGGCGTCAGAGGCCATCGCCGAGCCGGGCACCGCCAGGCCTGCGTGCTCGGCCTTGATCGCGGCGATACGGGCGGAATTGATGCGGCTCATCTGGCCGGCGCCGACGCCGACCGTCATGCGATTTTTTGCGTACACAATCGCGTTGGATTTGACGAACTTGGCGACGCGCCAGGCGAACAGCAGGTCGTCCATTTCCTGCGGCGTGGGCGCGCGGTCGGTGACCGTCTTCAACTCGCCGTGCAGCAGCACGTCGGCATCCTGCACCAGCAGGCCGCCGGCCACGCGCTTCATGTCGAGCTGGGCAACGTTACCCGACCACGCGCCGCATTCGAGCAGACGCACATTTTTTTTGGCGGCCACCGCGGCCACCGCTTCGGGGCTGACTTCGGGCGCGATGATGACTTCGACGAACTGGCGCTCGACGATGGCCTGCGCGGTCGCGCCATCGAGGCGGCCATTGAAGGCGATGATGCCGCCGAAGGCCGACTCGGGATCGGTCTGGTACGCGCGGTCGTAGGCGTCCAGCAGGTTTGCGCCGTAGGCCACGCCGCAGGGATTGGCATGCTTGACGATGACGCAGGCGGGCGCGCTGTCGAACAGCTTGACGCATTCCAGCGCGGCATCGGTGTCGGCGATGTTGTTGTACGACAGTTCCTTGCCCTGCAGCTGGCGTGAAGTTGCGATGGTGCCGGCAGGCGCATGGTCTTCAACGTAAAAGGCGCCAGCCTGATGCGGGTTTTCGCCATAACGACAGACTTGCGCGCGGGAAAACTGCAGCGACAATCGTTCGCTGAAGGTTTCGCGTTCGCCGGCGTCGTTCAGCGAAGTGAGATAGTTGCTGATGTGGCCATCGTATTGCGCGGTGTGGGTGAAGGCCTTTTTTGCCAGGTTGAAGCGGGTGGCGTCGCTGAGCGCGCCGGCGTTGGCCTGCATCTCGGACACCAGCGCCGCATAGTCTGCGGGGTCGGTGACGATGGCGACATGGCGGTAGTTCTTGGCCGACGAACGCACCATCGCCGGGCCGCCAATGTCGATGTTTTCAATTGCGTCGTCCAGCGTATGCGGCCTGGAAACGGTGGCAACAAACGGGTAAAGGTTCACGCACACCAAATCGATGTAGGGCATGCCGTGTTCGGCCATGGTTGCAGCGTGCTCGGGCAGGTCGCGCCGCGCCAGGATGCCGCCATGCACCTTGGGATGCAGCGTCTTGACCCGGCCGTCGAGCATTTCGGGGAAACCGGTGTATTCGCTGACATCGATGACGCTTAGCCCGGCGTCGCGCAGCGCTTTGGACGTGCCGCCCGTGGACAGCAGTTCGACGCCTGCGTTGGCAAGGGCGCGGGCGAAATCGACCAGGCCGGCTTTGTCCGATACGGAAAGCAGGGCGCGCTGTATTTTTGGGGTGGCAGCAGAAGTCATGTCGGATTTAGTCGGAGAGGCCGTGTTCGCGCATTTTTTTGCGCAGGGTGTTGCGGTTGATGCCGAGCATGTCGGCGGCGCGCGTCTGGTTGCCTTCGGCGCGGTCCAGGATATAGGCGAGCAGGGGTTTCTCCACTGCACTCAAGACCATGCCATAGATTTCGCTCGGCGTTTCCCCGTCGAGATCCTTGAAATAGCGATTGAGTGAACGCCGCATACAGGCGGCGATCTCGTTTTCTTCTATCATTGATAGTTCCCCTTGTTGCCGCAAGTTATGCCGCGAGCCGTGAAGCCGCGGGCAGGTCTTGCGTGTTGTTGTCTTGGTTGCTTTCGTAGC
Source organism: Hydrogenophilales bacterium 17-61-9 (assembly GCA_002256785.1). Classification (GTDB taxonomy): domain Bacteria; phylum Pseudomonadota; class Gammaproteobacteria; order Burkholderiales; family Thiobacillaceae; genus Thiobacillus. The sequence goes on along the minus strand of NCIF01000076.1, from coordinate 7,650 downwards.
GTAAGCGGTTGTCGGCGCGCGCTGCCAGGGCAAAGTATTCGTTCACAACATTGAGTTGAGCGGACACGGAGTCGAGCCGGTTCATGGTGTGGCGGAACGCACTGCTGCCCACCAGTCCGCGCGTGTACCAGGAGATGTGTTTGCGCGCCACGCGTACCCCGGCCACGTCGCCATAAAACGCGTGCAGATCGTGGATGTGTTCGAGCAGCACGGCGTGGATTTCCGACACTTCGGGTTGCGGCAGATGCGCGCCGGTATTCAGGAAATGTTCGATCTCGCGAAAAATCCACGGGCGGCCCTGTGCGGCACGGCCGATCATCACCGCATCGGCGCCGGTGTAGTCGAGCACGAATTGCGCTTTTTCCGGGCTGGTGATGTCGCCGTTGGCAATGACGGGAATGCGCGCCGCCGCCTTCACTGCGCGTATGGTGTCGTATTCGGCGTCGCCGGTGTAGGCGCAGGCGCGGGTGCGGCCGTGCATGGCCAGCGCCTGCACCCCGGCATTTTCGGCAATGTCGAGAATGCGCAGCGCATTGCGGTGCTCGCGATCCCAGCCGGTGCGAATTTTCAGCGTCACCGGCACTTCCGGCACCGCTTTCACCACCGCGTCCAGAATTCGTCCGACCAGTTGTTCATCCTGCAACAGCGCCGATCCGGCCATCACGTTGCAGATTTTTTTGGCCGGACAGCCCATGTTGATGTCGATGATCTGCGCGCCGCGGTCGACGTTGTGGCGTGCGGCTTCGGCCATCATCGCCGGGTCGGCGCCGGCGATTTGCACGCTGATCGGATCGACCTCGCCTTCGTGGTTGGCGCGGCGTGCAGTCTTGGCCGAGCCGTACAAGAGCGAGTTCGACGTCACCATCTCGGACACGGCCATGCCCGCGCCCAGCTTTTTGCAAAGCTGACGGAAAGGCCGGTCGGTGACCCCAGCCATGGGGGCGACAATCAGGCGATTCTTGAGGAGGTGGGTGCCGATGCGCATAAGGGATGGCATTTTACCCTTGTCGCGGGCCTCGACCAAGCTGATCAGACTTTACTTTTCTTTATTGGGATAAGCCATTAAGCCGACTAGTATGAACCTTGCTGTGCTTTGTTGATAAACAGGGGAAAGGCATGAGTTTTGTCACTGAGTTCAAGGAATTCGCAGTCAAGGGCAACGCAATGGACCTGGCGGTCGGCGTCATCATTGGTGCGGCGTTTGGCAAGATTGTCGATTCGATCGTCAAGGACTTGATCATGCCGGTCACGGGCGCAGTGTTTGGCGGCTTTGATTTTTCCAATCTGTTTATTGCCCTGGGCCCGGTGCCGGAAGGGGTAGCCAAGACGCTGGCAGCCGTGAGGGATGCGGATGTTCCGGTGTTTGCCTACGGTCATTTCCTGACCATTCTGCTCAATTTCATCATCCTGGCGTTTATCGTCTTCATGCTCGTCAAGCAACTTAACCGGTTGAAGAAAGAAGCGCCGCCTGCCGCACCCGCAGCCACGCCGGAGGATGTGGTGCTGTTGCGCGAGATACGCGACAGCCTGAAGAAATAAGGGTTTGCGCCCCGGCAAAACCGGTTGTCGGTTTCGTGGCGGGAGACAGGGCGGGCAGGGATGCCCGCCCTTTTTATTTAAAGGCGGGCCGTACCGGAGCTAGTGCGCCGCTTCCCAGTTGGCGCCTTCGCCCATGCCCACGCGCAGGGGCACCTTGAGTGCGGCGACGTTGCACATCAATCCCGGCAGATCGGCGCGGACGCGGTCGAGTTCCCGCTCGGGCACTTCGAGTATCAACTCGTCGTGCACCTGCAGCAGCAGGCGGCTGGCCAGTTTTTCCCGGTCGAGCCAGCCCTGCACCGCGATCATCGCCAGCTTGATGAGGTCGGCGGCGGTACCCTGCATCGGCGCATTGATGGCGGCGCGCTCGGCGCCCTGGCGCCGTTGCGGGTTTTTGGCGTTGATTTCCGGAAGGTATAAGCGTCGTCCAAACACCGTCTCGACATAGCCCTGTTTGCGCGCCGTTTCGCGCGTGCGCTGCATGTAGTCGGCCACGCCGGGATAGCGCGCAAAGTAGCGGTCGATGTAGGCCTGCGCAGCCGCGCGGTCCAGATTGAGCTGCCCCGCCAGACCGAAAGCCGACATGCCGTAGATCAGGCCGAAGTTGATGACCTTGGCCATGCGCCGCTGGTCGGCGATGACGTCGTTCAGCGGCACGCCGAACACTTCGGCGGCGGTGGCGGTGTGAATGTCGAGGTCGTTGGCAAACGCGTTCAGCAAGCCCGGGTCGTCCGACAGGTGCGCCATGATGCGCAGCTCGATCTGCGAGTAGTCGGCCGACACCAGCAGGTGCCCCGGCGGCGCGATGAAGGCCTCGCGGATGCGGCGGCCCTCGGCGGTGCGCGCGGGAATATTCTGCAGGTTGGGGTCGGCGCTCGACAGGCGGCCGGTGACCGCGGTGGCCTGCGAATAGCTGGTATGCACTCGCCCGGTGGCCGGGTGAATCATCAGCGGCAGCTTGTCGGTGTAGGTCGACTTCAGCTTGGCCATGCCGCGGTAGTCGAGAATCGCCCGTGCGATCGGGTGGTCGAGTGCCAGCTGCTCCAGCGTGTCCTCGTCGGTGGACGGCGCCCCTCCCGGTGTTTTCTTGACGACCGGCAGGCCTTTTTGGGTGAACAGGATGTCGCCGATCTGCTTGGGCGAACTCATGTTGAACGGCTGGCCGGCTTCCTGATAGGCGCGCTGCTCCAGCGCCAGCATCTTCTTGCCGAGTTCGCCGCTTTGTATGGCCAGCAGATTGCGGTCGAGCAATACGCCGTTGCGTTCCATGCGGAACAGGATCGCTGCCACCGGCAGTTCGATCTGGCGATACACGTATTCAAGCTTGTCCGACGCGGCAAGCTGCGGCGCCAGCGCATCGCGCACGCGCAGGGTGACGTCGGCGTCTTCCGCCGCGTATTCGCTGGCGCGTTCGACCGCCACCTGTTCGAAGCCGATGCGCGACGCGCCCTTGCCGGTGACGTCGTCGTAGCTGAGGGTCGCCAGCCCGACATGACGCGTGGTCAGGTTGCCGAGCTCGTGCGACTGGTGCGCTTCCAAGACATAGGATTGCAGCAGCGTGTCGTCGAGCACGCCGCTGTGTTCGACGCCGCCCAGCGTGATGCCGTAGTTGGCAAAAATATGGCGGTCGTACTTGAGGTGCTGGCCGATGATTTTGGGCGCGGGGTTTTCCAGTAAAGGCTTGAGCCTGGCCAGCGTGGCGTTGCGGTCGAGCTGCGCTGGCGCGCCCGCGTAGTGATGCGCCAGCGGCACATAGGCCGCCACGCCGGCTGCGGTCGCAAACGAGATGCCGACCAGTTCGGCCTGCATGGCATTGAGGCCGGTGGTTTCGGTGTCGAGCGCAAATGCAGGCGCGGCTTCCAGCCGGGCGATCCAGGCGTCGAGCGCGGCCTCGGTCAGAATGGTTTCGTAATGCGCGCGGTGGTCGCCGCTGTCGTCCTGCTCGGGATCAGCCGGCCCTTCGGTGGCGGCCGCGTCGAGTTCGCGCAGCCAGGTGCGAAACGCATAGCGCTCGAACAGCGGGCGCAGGGTGTCGAGGTCGCGCGGCTGCAGCGTCAGGCTTTCGAGTGCGAACGGCAGTTCGACATCGGTCTTGATCGTGATCAGCACGCGCGCCTGCGGCAGCCAGTCGCGCGCGGCACGCAGGTTGTCGCCGACCACGCCCTTGATCGCATCGGCATGCGCCACCAGGTTGTCGAGCGAGTCGTATTCGGTCAGCCACTTCACTGCGGTTTTGGGGCCGCACTTGGCGACGCCGGGCACGTTGTCCACGGTATCGCCGATCAGCGTCAGGTAATCGACGATGCGATTGGGCGGCACGCCGAATTTGGCGGTCACGCCCGCTGCGTCGAGCGTTTCATCGCTCATGGTGTTGACCAGCGTGACGTGGTCGTTGACCAGTTGCGCCATGTCCTTGTCGCCGGTGGAGACGATGCTGCGCACGTTGTGCCTGGCCGCGTCCACCACCAGCGTGCCGATGACGTCGTCGGCCTCGACGCCGTCGATCACGATCAGCGGCCAGCCCTCGGCGCGGATCGCCGCGTGCAGCGGTTCGATCTGGCTGCGCAAATCGTCCGGCATCGGCGGGCGGTGCGCCTTGTACTCGGGATAGAGATCGTCGCGGAAAGTCTTGCCCTTCGCGTCGAATACGCAGGCGATATAATCAGCCGCATGATCGCGGCGCAGCTTGTGCAGCATCGACAGCACGCCCTTGATCGCATTGGTCGGTTCGCCCGCAGAATTGCGCAAATCGGGCAGCGCATGAAACGCACGATAGAGATAGGACGAGCCGTCCACCAATAACAGGGTTTTTCTGGACGGGCTTACACTGGGCTGGTTCAATTTGGAAGCACTCACGAGGCGCACAGCATGCACTTGGATAAATTACCGATTTCCGCTGACCCGGCGCGCACCGCCGAAAATGACTATTCGGCGCGCGAATCGTGGCGAATGCTGGGGATTATGGCAGAGTTCGTCGAGGCAACCGAGCGGCTGGCGTCCATCCGCCCGGCCGTTTCGATCTTCGGCAGTGCGCGCACGCCGGCCGACCACGCCTATTACAGGCTCACCGAGGACATTGCGCGCAAGCTGTCCGATTCCGGGTTTTCGGTGATTTCCGGCGGCGGCCCCGGCATCATGGAAGCCGCCAACAAGGGCGCGTATTTCGGCAAGTCGCCGAGCATCGGCCTGAATATCCAGTTGCCGCACGAACAGAGCGGCAACGCCTATCAGGACATCAGCCAGACCTTCAAGCACTTTTTTGCGCGCAAGGTCATGTTCGTCAAGTTCGCGGCGGCCTATGTGGTCATGCCCGGCGGCTTTGGCACGCTGGACGAGTTATCCGAAGCGCTGACCCTGATCCAGACCGGAAAAATCCCGCGTATCCCCATCATCCTGGTGGGGGCCAGCTTCTGGGGCGGGCTGATCGAGTGGTTCAAGACGACGCTGACCGAAGAGGGCATGATTGCGCCCGAGGATATCAAGCTGATGCAGATCATCGATACGCCCCAGGAAGTGGTTGACGCCATCTTCAATCATTATGAGAAACGCGGTTTCATGCCGTCGCTGGCCGAGCGCGAAATCCAGCTCAGTCTGTAAAGCATCGGCCGTTCAGCTAGAATCAGAAACAGCAGACCACCGGAGTTATGTATGCGTTATCCCATCTTGTTGTTGGCCCTGATGTTGAGCAGTCTGGCTGTCGCGGCGGCGCCGTCCGACCGTCCGCCCGATCTCAAGCCCGTTCCCGATGGCGCGCCGGGCCCCAATGATGTGCCGGCGGTGACCATCAAGCCCAGCGGCCAGGGGCGCGTGGTCGAATACCGTGCCAACGGCAAGCTTTACATGGTCAAAGTCATCCCCAAGGTCGGCAAGCCGTACTACCTCATCGACCAGAAAGGCGACGGCCAGTTTGCCCGGCAGGACAGCCTGGATTCCGGCATGCGGCCGCCGATGTGGGTGGTGAAAGAGTTCTGAAGCCGACCGGCGCGGATCGGGAATAAAGTCCTTGCGTCGGTTAAAATCCGCCGCATGACTCCCGCATCCAATCAAGACATCCCGCGCAAGGTCGCGGCCAGCGAAGGCTTCCAGTGGGTGGCCGCCGGCTTCCGGCTGTATCGCAAAAATCCCTTGTTGCTGTCCGCTGCCTTCGGCGTGCTGTTCGGCACGGTGATGGCGCTCGGCCTGATCCCCGTGGTGGGCGGCTCGCTGTCCGAGCTGGCTTCGCCCCTGATGGTGGCGGGGTTCATGGCGGCGTATCGCGTGCTCGATCGCGGCAACGAACTCGAACTGCCGCAATTCATGGCGGGCCTGCAGGGCCCGGCGATTCCGCTGATGGCGGTAGGCGCGGTGCAGTTGCTCGGTACCTTGCTGATCGGGCAGGTCATGCTCGGCATGGGGTTCGATCCGCAGGCCGTGATGGAGACCGCCAGGAGCGGCAAGGCATCCCCCGCCGAAATGCAGGCGGTGATGAGTCAAGCCATGCCCGCGATGTTCGCCGGCCTGCTGCTGTTCGTGCCGCTGATCATGGCGACCTGGTTTGCCCCCGCGCTGATCCTGTTCGGCGGCGCCCGCCCGGCCACCGCGCTGGGGGTGAGCCTGGGCGCCGTAGCCAAAAACTGGCCGGCAATGATCATGAACAGTCTTGCGCTCGGCCTGCTGTTGTTCCTTGCCGCATTGGTGCCGATGCTGCTCGGTTTGCTGGTCGCGATGCCGATCCTGTTCGGCTCGCTGTATGCCTCGTATCAGGCGATTTTTGCGGTGTGGGCGGACGACAATGCGCCTGTCGACAACGTGGCGCCGTTCAATCCCGATGCCGACTCAGATCGCTGACAGCTTGGCGTAAGCCAGCGCCAGCCACTTCGTTCCCGCTTCGCGAAACTTCACCTGCACGCGGGCGTCCGCGCCGCGTCCTTCAAAGTCGATGATGATGCCGGCGCCGAACTTGGCGTGGGCGACGCTCTGCCCCACCTTGTAGCCGGTGTCGTTGCTGCCGCGCGGCGCGGGTGCGGGAGGGCTGTAGGCGTTGGCGGATGCGTGAGCCGGCTCGCGCCGGTTGAGGTTGAGCAGCACCTGTTCGGGCAGTTCGTCGAAAAAGCGCGACGGCAGGCCGTAGCGGATTTGTCCGTGCAGCATGCGCGACTGCGCGTGCGACAGATACAGTCGCCGGCGCGCGCGGGTGATCGCCACGTACATCAGCCGTCGTTCCTCCTCCAGGCCGTTTGCCTCGGCAGCGCTTTGCTCGTGCGGAAACAGGCCTTCTTCCAGTCCGGTGATGAATACCGCGTGAAACTCCAGCCCCTTGGCGGAATGAACCGTCATCAGTTGCAGCGCGTCATGGCCCTCGCCTGCCTGATGCCCGCCCGCTTCCAGCGCGGCGTGGGCAAGAAAGCTGTCGAGCGAACCTTCCTCAGCTTCGTCCGAAAACAGCGTCGCCGCGTTGACCAGTTCGTTCAGGTTTTCCAGCCGGTCGGCGCCGTCCTTGTCGGCCCGGTAATAGTCCGCCAGTCCGCTGGCTTCGATCGCGTGGTCGATGGCTTCCTGCAGCGGCAGGTCGCGTGCGACCTGCTTGATGTCTTCGATCAGCCTGGCGAATCCGGCCACCTTGCCGCCGCCGGTACAGGCCGCCTGCCACAGGCTTGCGCCCCCGCGCGCGGCGCTTTCGGCCAGCTGCTCCAGCGTGCGCGCGCCGATGCCGCGCGCGGGGAAATTCACCACCCGCAAAAACGCGCCGTCGTCTTCCGGGTTGGTCAAGAGGCGCAGGTAGGCCAGCGCGTGCTTGATCTCCTGACGCTCGAAAAAGCGCAGCCCGCCATACACGCGATACGGCACGCTGGCCGAGAACAGCGCGTGTTCCAGCACCCGCGACTGCGCGTTGGAGCGGTACAGGAGCGCCATGTCGGACAGGTTCATCCCCTCGCGGTTGAGCGCGCGCACCTCGTCGACCACGAAGCTCGCCTCGTCCTGGTCGGAGTAAGCGTCGAACACGCGGATCGGCTCGCCTTCGCCTTCCGCGGTCCACAGGTTCTTGCCGAGCCGGTGCGCGTTTTGCGAAATCAGCGTGTTGGCGGCGGTGAGGATGTGGCCGTGGCTGCGGTAGTTCTGCTCCAGCTTGAT
>NCIF01000075.1 GCA_002256785.1 Hydrogenophilales bacterium 17-61-9 | reverse complement strand
ACACACACACGCCTTCCCCCCATTCCAGGTATGGTCTTGAGCAAGAATACACACTGTTTGAGTCTGACCGAATCACACCCCTGGGATGGCCCAAGGGCGTACAGTTTTGGGTGGCCTTCCTGGACAAACTCCCTTTCGCGTTTTTCCTGGCACACAATGCAGCGTTTGGCAGTGGGAAAAGCCTGTAAACGCTCAAAGGCAATGTCGTCCCCGCAATCGATGCACACGCCGAATGCCCCATCCCTGATGCGCAGAAATGCCAACTCAATATCGCGCATGGTCTGAATGTGATGATCCAGTGTGGCTACATTGATATCTGCCAGTGCGTTGGCCATCGATTCGTCGCCGCTGTCGCCTGGCTCATTGTTGAGCAGGTCGATCCTGTGCTGACTCCCGACATTTTCAAGCTCGTCGCGTACTTCGCGCAACAGCGCCTGATACTGCACTTTCAGCTGGTATGCAAGCGCCTCAAGTTGGGATTTTTTTAACGCAACCATCGAAGCTCCTGTTTGTGGGTGGAGAGACATAACGCCTATCCCGCATTCAGGATAGCAAACTCTCATTTAATTGCGACATCGCTCGCGATACGCGTACGGCCCATCGGTTGCGGGCATGTTTTTTAAGCGTCTTTAAAAGCCTGCCGGGTCAGGCGCGTTATCGCGGCACCCGGGTGGCTGCCAGAACCTGAAAAGGCAATTCGGGTCAAGGTTGTGGCACTTATCCTCCGGATCCCTTTACCTGAACAGGCTGAACGACCGGAGCGGCGAACTCAAAACGCCATTCGCTATAGCTGTCTGCATTTGAAAAGCGCGCTTGTTCCGGCAGAAATCCCGTTTTTTTGAAGGGCTTCCCGGTGGATTGGCTGTATACACCGAGGATGCCTTGTGTATCGGGAGCACGGATGATTTCGAGTTCGCCGCCGGTGAGCGGGTCGCGGTACGCGCGGCGCAGGTGCCGGACGATGTTGGGGCGGCGGTTGTCTTCCAGCAAGTCATCGATGGTTTGGGGTAAACGCGGCTGCGCGGGGTCGAGTGCGTAATAACTGCGGATGGCCTGGCGGTATTGCTCGCCGATAAATAAAAGGTCGGCCTCGCGTGCGCGCTGTGCATCGGTGCGCCACAGCGTGCCTGTCGCGGCGAGACCCATGCCGATGAGCGCGATCAGCATCAGCACGAAGAGGTAGCTGAATCCGGTCTGGGCAGGTCTACCAGTCGGCATAGTTGCTGCCGTCGAGTGCTGTTCCGGGGGCGCCGCTCCGGATGTCATACATGGCGCCTGCCGCATCGCCGGGCGGCGCAATGATTGTCCAGGTGTCCGGGCGTTCGGTGATGGGATCAACCGGCAGGCTGCGTAAATATCGCGCATTGGTGAGTTCATCCAGGCTGTCGGGATAGCGGCCGCGATCGCCGTGGTATTTGTCGATGGCGTCGCGCATCACCGCCAGATCCTGTTTGAGGATGGTTTCGCGCGCGCTTTCCAGATGGTTGAAATAACGTGGCAGCGCCAGTGAAAGCAGCAAGGCGATGATGGCCATGACCACCACGAGTTCGATCAGCGTGAATCCGCGTGTCGCCATTTTCAGCATGGTTTTACCATTCTCGATACGGGATGCCATTCAGCCCGGTTTGGGAGGATAGCGAATAGACGTCGAATACGTCGCGGCCGGGCGCCGGGGCATCGGGCGGACTGGCATAGCTGCGCACGCCCCAGGTGGAAGCCGGCGGCGCGGCCGTATCGGGATAAAACGGGTCGCGCGGCAACCGGCGGATGAGGTAGAGCTTGCTTGCATCCGGTTTGGTTTTGTCGGACACGCCCTGCCACAGCACGTCGAGATCGGGCGGGTAGCCACTGCCGTCGGCCGGGGATTCGATCCGCCCTTCCTTGACGTTTTGTTTATAGGCGTCGAGCGCCGTTCGAATCTGGCGCAGTGCCGCGCGCAATTCGGTTTCCTTCTGCCGCTGCTGAACCAGTTGGGCAAACGGCACCGCCATGCTGGCGAGCAGCGCAAGGATGGCCAGCGTGACCACCAGTTCGATCAGGCTGAATCCGCGGCTGTTTCGGGACATGGCTTGGCTGTCTGTTGGGGGTAGGAGTTTACGGGGCGGGGGTTGCGCGTGGTTCAGTGGATGTGTTGTCGGTCGGCGACTCGGCCGGCGGGTTGGGGAGCGCAGGTGCCAGCACCGGGGGTGTTTGCTCGAATGCGGCCGAATACGGCGCCGTTAATCCGCCACCGATGGCGTTTTCGGTGCCGCCGCGGAATTCGGTCAATGCCGGCTGCCGGGTAGAGTCGCTGCGTAGCACGCGCGGCGTGATCAGTAGCACGATCTCGGTTTTGCTGCGTTCGTCGCGCTGGCTGGAAAACAAGCGCCCCAGCAAGGGCAGGTCGCCCAGTCCTGGAATGCGGCTGGCGGTGCTGCGGTCTTCGTCCGAGATCAGCCCGGCCAGCACCTGGGTTTCGCCGTCCTTCAGGCGCAGGGTGGTGCTGGCGTTGCGGGTGCCGACCTGGTAGGTGAGGGTGCCGCTGCCGCTGCGGATTTCGCGCACGATGCTGGAGACTTCCAGCCCGACCTTGATCTGCACGTCGTCGCGCATTAGCACGCTGGGTTCGACATCCAGTTTCAAGCCCACGTCCAGATACGATACCGATTCCGAGATCACGCCGGTCGAGGTGGTGTTGGAGGTGATGACCGGCACCTTGTCGCCGATGTGGATTTTGGCCTTTTCGCGGTTTTTAACGCGGATGCGCGGGTTGGCCAGGATGTTGACGTCGCTGTCGTCTTTGCGAAAATTCACGGCTGGCGTGGGGCTGATGGCGATCTCGCTGCGCGCAATGCTTCTTAAACTTTCCAGCGTCAGTACAGAGGCTGCGGGTGTGGTGTTGGTGACAATGCCGTCTACAATGGTCGAACTGGTCGCAGGCGGTAAATTCAGCAGACTGAACTGGTTGGGATATTGCACCCCCAAATCCAGCAGCCGTCCGCGCTTGATTTCAAGCACCTCGACATCCAGCATCACCTCCGGCTCGGCCAGATCCTGCACGGCGATGATTTTTTCCGCCAGGCGGATGGCCTCGGGAGTGTCGCGCATGATGACCATATTCAGCCGCTCGTCCACAAACAGGTCGCGGGTCTTGATCAGCGTGCGCAGCATCGCCATGGTGGTTTTGGCGTCGGCGTTGCCGAGATAAAAGCTTTTCACCAGCAGTTCCTGGTACGCCTTCTGTTTTTGCGGCAGGCTTGGATAGATCAGCAGCGTGTTGGCATTGACCACCTTTTTTTCCAGCTGGCCCGTCAATAACAGCATGTCGAGCGCATCGGCGATGGGGGTGTTGCGTGCGAACAGCGTCGCTTTGGTGTCGAGCCGAACGTCCTTGTCGAAGATGAAGTTGATGCTGGATTGGCGCGCGATCATGTCGAATACATTGCGCAGCGAGGCATCGCGGAATTCCAGCGTGATTGGTTTGCGATAGGCCGCGCCGAGTTCGCGCGGGTTGTGTTCTTCCGCGCTGCGCGCCGCCTGGGTTTGTTGCAGCAGTGCCAACGCACCGGCATGACCGGGCGCCTGCGCCAGGACCTGGCGCGCCATCTGCGTCGCCTCATCGGCCCGCCCAGCGGCAAGCGACTGGCGGGCTGCCTGCACGTCCGACTGGTGCTGGCGGGTGGTAGCCAGGTTGTCGAGCAGGCTGCGTGCGCGCGGGTTTTCAGGATGGATTGCCAGCACTTTTTGTAGCGTGGATTCGGCCGCATCGAACCGCGCCGCGTCCAGATCCTGCTGCGCCTGAACCAGCTGCTGGCTGCTGAGGCGTTCGCGCTGGGTGTGGTAATAGGCCCTGAGCTCGATGTTACCGGGCTCTTTGGCGAGGCCCGCACGCAGGCGACTCAGGCCTTCTTCGGTTTTGCCGGCGGCAATCAGTTCGCGCCCTTCGTTCAGGCCGGTTGTGGCACAGCCGGCCAGGCTCAGCGCGAGCAGCGCGGTTAGATAAATGGTGCGGATGGGCTGCAACTCAATCTCCTGTGCGCAAGCTGCGCGTTTGGTTCAGCGGTAAATAGGTGAAATTCAGGATGCCATTGCTCATGGGTTCGAGCTGCCACACGCCGTCGAGCACCTGGCCTGCGCGCACGCTCAACGGCTGCGTGCCGCGCACCAGGTAATACGTCGTCTGATCGGCTTCCTGCCAGCGCCCCATATAGCCGAAGGGCAGGGCAGGGGCTTGCGGCGGCGGGATGACATAAGGCGGCGGCGGGGGCGGGCGGACAAACCAGGTCTGTTCGGGAAACAGGTTGGTGCGCGCGAGCGCCAGCCGCGGCTGCGCTTCCCGGGTTTTGGCCGGGGTCGGAATGGGGGCTGGACTGATCGCCACAGGGGAAACCGAATTGTTGCGCAGCTTTGGCTCAGCCACGTTGTCCGCACTGTCTTCAGCATCGCTGGAAGACTCGTTGCCCGCCAGCCAGATTGACCATGCCGCCACCCCAGCCAGCGCCAGAAACAGCACAGTACGGCGTTGTCTGCCAGTCATGGCGCCGTCTCCACAAACAGGCTCAGGCGTAAATCCGCTTGCAGCGTTTCGTCTTCGATACGTTCGCGTTTGAGTTTCAATTCGTCCAGCGTCAGGTTGGGCAGGCGTTCCAGCGCGGTTGCAATAAAGGCATGCAGGGCCGGATAAGGGGCTTCAACGGGCAATATGAGCTGCCAGCGTAAGAGCGAGGTGGCTGTGAGCGGGGTGACGCTGTATTGGCCGCTCGGGAGTTCCAGCCCGTGCGCCTGCGCCATGCGCTCCAGTTCGCCTATCAGTTGCGCGGCCTCGCCCGTTGGAGGCAGCATCGCCAACGGGTTGAACGAAACCGGCGCAGGCGCCGGGTTCTGAACGGCCGTCTCCAGCTGCAACTGGGTCAGCCTTTCGCGTTGGGCCATGGTTGCCCGCTGCATGGGTTCGACCTGGATCATCTGCAGCAGCAGTGCGGCGATCAGCAGGCCCAGCCCCGCCAGCCCGGCGACGCCGAGACGCCGTGCCCATTGATGGATGTGCCACCCAAGCGTATTCATGTGCCCAACTCCACCATGATGTTGAAACGCACCGGCTTTTGCGCATCCTCCACCCTCACTTCATGCTGGACGAGCGCGGCGCGCTTGACCCCCGGTTGCTGCTGGAGTGCGTCGATAAACGCGACCGCATCGGCCAGATGCCGTGCTTCAGCCACCAGTTTTATTTGCGGTTTGGCCTGCGCCGCTTCCAGCGAAACCAGTGCGATCTTGCCGCTGCGCGCGGCGGCCAGCGCCGCGAACGCGGGCTCCCAGGAATAGTCCATTTGCGACGCGACATGAGCCCGTGCGGCCTGCCCGGGACTCTCGGCAGGCACGGCGAGTTTGGCTGTTTTTTGTGGCCGGGCCTGCTCGATGCGGGCGATATGCGCTGCCAGCCCGGCTTCGGCTGCGCGCGCCGCCTGCAGATTGCTCCAGGCCCAGACCAGTGCTGCGGCTCCGGCAATGGCCAAAGCCATTCCCAGTTTGCCCGGATGGGCGGGCCGCGCATGAAAATCAAACTCAAGCCGCGCCATGTTTATATCTCCGCCAGGGCCAGCGTGCCACGAGCCGGGCCGTTTTGCGGCAGCATATGCCAATCGCCGGTGTTGGGGGCGGGTGTTGAAACCGCGCCGATGCCGAGCGCCTGAACCCATACTGCGGCAGGCAGGGCGGGCGTTTTCAAGCCGGCCTCGCGCTCGATCAGTTCGGGCAGGGACGCGGCCCAGCCGTCATCAATGGGTTGTCCGGCGAAGTGCTGCCAGGCGCCATTCGCCCCGCCAAGCAGGCTCAGCCAGCCAGGCTCCGCCAGCACCCACCATCCCTGAAAGTTTTTCGGCAGGCGGCGTGCGGCCAGGCTGACAAGCGGGTTGATCGTCACATCGCGACAATCATGGCGAGCCAGCAGGGCATCCAGCTGCTGCGCGAACGACTCGTCTACCGCTGCGCCAACCAGACCCTGGCGGGGGGGCTGGCTCAGCACCTGAATCCGCCACTGGCTGACTTCGTCGCCGTATATTTCGCGCAGGCTGGCGGCGACCAGTGCCTGTTCTTCGATGCGCGAAAGCGCTTTGCCAGGCGATGGGGTGAGCACATGGCGCACAAAGTGCTGCGACAGCACCACCTCAACCCGGCGACTGTGCCAGGCGGGATCGGACAGGGCATCGTCCAGCAGGAGCAGCAAACTCGCCGCACCGCGTTCGCCCGTGGTGAGCACGCGGCTGGCGGGTTCGCCACGGGCGCGTCGTAACGCGACTTCGCCAGGCGCGAGCGCAATACGCAGTGTTTCAGCCGACCAAAGTGACACGGTTGATTTCCTCCAGTGTGGTATCGCCCGATTTCACCAGTGCAAGCGCCGCTTCGCGCAGATTCCGGGTGCCGCCGCGTACCGCGGCTTCCTTGATCTGGCCAATCGGCGCGCGCGCCACGATCAGCTCGCGCAGCTCGTCGGTGAGCAGCAGAATCTCGGCGATTGCGCGCCGGCCTTTGTAGCCGCTGCCGCGACAATGGCCGCATCCACTGCCTTGGCGAAATACGTAGTCGTGCGTTTTATCCCGGCTCAGCCCCGACAGTTCCAGCAGTTCGTCGGTCGGCGTCGTCGCCGCCGCGCAATGCGGGCAATTGATCCGCAGCAGCCGCTGCGCGACGATGCCGTTTAAAGCCGAGACGAAACTGTAGGGATCGACACCCATATGGATAAAACGGCCGATGACGTCAAACACGTTGTTGGCGTGAACGGTGGTGAACACCAGATGGCCGGTGAGCGCAGACTGCACGGCGATTTGCGCGGTGTCGGCGTCGCGGATTTCGCCGACCATGATTTTGTCCGGATCGTGCCGCAGGATCGAGCGCAGACCGCGCGCAAAGGTGAGGCCCTTTTTCTCGTTGACGGGAATCTGCAACACCCCCGGCAACTGGTATTCGACAGGGTCTTCGATGGTGATGATCTTGTCGTGGCCGTGATTGATTTCGGAAATCGCCGCATACAGCGTGGTCGTTTTGCCCGAGCCGGTGGGTCCGGTGACGAGCAGCATGCCGTAGGGTTCGGCGGCCAGCTTGCGGATCCGCGCCAGCGTGATGCCGGCGTAACCCAGGCCTTCCAGCGTCAGCCCGCTCAATTCTTTCGACAGCGCCTGGCGGTCGAGGATGCGCAGCACGGCGTCCTCGCCGAACACGCTCGGCATGATGGAGACGCGCACATCGACCTCGCGCCCCTGTATCGCCACCTTGAAGCGGCCATCCTGCGGCACGCGACGCTCGGCGATGTCGAGTTCGGACATCACCTTGATGCGCGATACGGCCTGTTCGGCCGTTTCAACGCCGGGGACCTGCGCAATGTGCAGGAGCACGCCGTCAATGCGGTATTTCACCGTCAAGCCGCGCGTGTCGGTTTCCAGGTGAATGTCGGACGCCCCGGCTTTCAACGCGTCGTACAGGGTGGAGCGCACCAGTCGCACCACCGGACTGGTATCTTCGGCGATGCTGGCGAAGGACAGGGCCTCCGCCCCCGAGTCCAGCTTGGTGTGCGTGCCGCCATCCATCACACCTTCCATCGCACGCAGTCCTTCTTCGTGCCGCACCATCAAGGCAGCGAGGTCGGCAGGATGCGCCAGTCCAAGCCTGAACGGCGCATTCAGCACATGCGCGGCATAGGCACGTGCGGCGTTGTCCCATGGGTCGGACAGCAGCAGCCAGAGTTGTGCATCGGTATCGCGCGCGGCGAGGCAGGCGCGGCGAGCGGCCTCATTGAAACTCAACTTGCCAAAATCGACCGTCAATGCATTCAGCGCCGCCATGTCGAATGCAGGGTGATGACTGTGCGCCGCCAATAGATGCAGGCTGGCGTCGGCCCCGAGGCCGAATTGCTCTTGCAGTCGTTGTATTACCGGCTGCCCTGCCGCCCGCGCTTCGTTGCGCAGCGCGGCCAGGCTGGCGGAGGTGAGGGCAGGCAGAGGCGCGTTCACTGGATGGATCCCGCGAGTTCGAAAATCGGCATGTACAGCAGTACCACGATCAATCCAATTGTCAGGCCGATGATGATCATCAGCAAAGGTTCGAACAGTCGGGTGAACCAGTCTACCCAGCGGGCCATTTCTTCATCGTGAAAAATCGCAATGCGATCCATCATCTCGCCCATGCGCCCGCTTTTTTCTCCCACCCGCAGCAAGCGGGCGGCCACCGGTGTGGTCAGCTCGCCGCGAGCAAATGCAGCCGATATGGTTTCGCCGCGGCGCATGGCTTCTATCGTGATGCCCGCGCCGCTGCGCAGGTGCGCGGACAGCAGCCCCGAGACCATGCCGAGCGCCGACACAATGGGGATGCCGCCTGAGAGCAACATGCCGATGCTGCGATAAAACCGTGCCAGTTCAAACGTGCGCAGGTGCTCGCCTATGCCGGGCGTGCGCCAGGCCAGCCGGGTGAGTGCGGCGCGGGTGACGGGCTGAGCAAACGCGATGCCCAAACCTGCGATGAGCCCTGCCGCCCCCAGCGCGATCAAGACCCCGTGCGCCTGCACCGCCTCGCCCCAGCTTAACAAGGCGCGCGACATCCAGGGCAGATCGCGCCCGGCATCGGCATACACCGAGGCAAATCGCGGCACCACATAGCCGAGCAGAAAACCAATCACCAGGGTGCCGACGCCAACCAGCAGCAGGGGATAGATAGACGCCGACAGGACCTTTTTCTTTACCGTGTCGATCTGGTTTTGATAGCCGACATAGCGGGTGAGGGCGGGCGAGAGGTCGCCCGTGCTTTCGGCTGCGCGCACCGTGGCGGCATATAAAGGGGGAAATGTTTCGCCCTGTGCGGCCAGCGCCGCCGAGAACGGCCGGCCCTCGCGCATGGCGACCAAGAGGCGTCCGATCAGTTGACGCGATTCGGGGCGGCTCTCTTTTTCGGCCAGGGTTTCCAGCGATTCCGTCAGGGTGAGCCCGGCATCCAGCAGCGCGATGAGTTCCTGGGTAAACAGCAACAGCGGAAAGCGCACCCGCCGCGCAGCCAGCCAGCCATGACGCGCAGCAACAATGGAAAGCACCTGTGCGCCTTCACGTTGCAGTCGTGCGGCAGCCTCAGTCTCGTCTATGGCCTCCATCATCAGCACGGTTACACCGGCTCCGGGGCGCAAGACTTTTACCTGATAGCGCATGGTGCGGGCGGCTTACCAGTTTCCGATGTCCACACCATTGTCGCCGCCACCTGCTACGCCGTCGCGACCCAATGAATAAATGTCCACTTCACTGTGTTCGCCCGGCATTCTGTATTGATACGGCTTGCCCCAGGGGTCGTCGGGCACGGCTTTTTTCAGATAGGGGCCTTGCCAGCGCGGCTCGTTGGCGGGCCTGGTATTCAGCGCCGACAATCCTTGTTCGGTACTGGGGTAATGCCCGGTATCGATACGGTACTGGTCGAGGGCCTTTTCCAGCGCAATGACCTGCGCACGCGCAGTCTTGACCTCGGACTTGCCAATCTGGGCAAAATACTTCGGCGCGACATAGCCCGCGAGCAAACCCAAAATAACTAACACCACCAAAAGTTCCAGCAGGGTGAATCCACTATTGCGCTTGTGGCTGGGCAGCTTTGCGGATAACAACATGATGCAGCTTCTCTATCTAAATTTATGGATTTGAATCACTTTACATAAATTTATAAGAACAGAAATATATTACAGCATTGCCTTCGGCCGCCGCGACACGGCGCGCGTATTGATTGACGGGATGATCGCCGCCGGCGCCCTGACGCGGAGGGATATTCAACGGCCTGGAGCGCCAGGATTGATTAGCAGGTGTTTTTCAGAGGCTGACAAGATCCGTGTGGATCAGACGGCGCCGCGTCCGCGCCGGACGGGTCGTGGCGGCCGATGCTTAAAGAAAGCAAAAACAGAAGCGCCCTGAGTCGAACGCCACCGCCAGCTGCGCGCCGCGGTTCTCCGCATAGTCCCACGACCCTTTGGTGGCGCAGCCTTCGTGACATTCGCTCACGCCTGCCGGCGATTCGAGATTGCGCTCGCGGTCGTACCAGCTCAGCAACATCGTGTCGCTGCCCAGCTGTTGCCGGGCGATGGCGGTCGCCAGCCTCAATGAGGGTTGAAGTCGAGGCCGAGTTCGGCCGTGTCCAGGCGCAGCGTTTTTACGGCGTGGTATCCGTCAGCGCCTTCAAGGCGTAGAGCATATCCAGCGCCGCCTTCGGCGTGAGCGTGTCGGGATCGATCTCGCGTAGCTGGTCGAGCGCGGGGTGCGGCGGCGGTTCGTCGTTGGGAATGTGCGCAACGAAGAGATCGCCTTGCGGACCGGGTTGCAGTTGCGCATCCTCGAGCTCGCGCAGATGGCGGCGCGCGGCGAGGATGACCGGGCTCGGCACGCCGGCCAGGCGGGCGACCTGGATGCCGTAGCTCTGCGACGCCGGGCCGTCTTCCACCGCGTGCAGGAAGACCAGGCCGGCGCCGTGTTCCTTGGCGTCCAGATGCACGTTGACGAGCTGCTTGTATTCGTTGGCGAGTTGCGTCAATTCGAAATAATGCGTGGCAAACAGGGTGAACGCACGCGTCGCGCTGACCAGATGCCGCGCCACTGCCCAGGCCAGCGCGAGGCCGTCGAAGGTGGAGGTGCCGCGGCCGATTTCGTCCAGCAGCACCAAGCTGCTCGAGGTGGCGGTATGCAGGATGTGCGCGGTTTCGGTCATCTCGACCATGAAGGTCGAACGTCCGCCCGCCAGGTCGTCGGATGCGCCGATGCGGGTGAAAATCTGGTCGACGGCGCCGATTTTCGCCGCGCGGGCGGGCACCCACAGGCCGCAGCAGGCCAGCAGCGCGATCAGCGCGACTTGCCGCATGTAGGTCGATTTGCCGCCCATATTGGGGCCGGTGATCAAGAGCATCTGGCGGCTGCGGGTCAGGGCCACGTCGTTTGGAATAAAGTGCGCGACCTGCGCTTCGACCACCGGATGGCGCCCGCCGCGGATGACGATGCCCGGTTCGTCGCTGTAGTCGGGCGCGCACAGCTTGAGCGCACGCACGCGCTCGGCCTGGCTCGCCAGCACGTCGACCTCGGCCAGCGCGGCGGCCAGCATCAGCAAAGCCGGCACATGCGGCGTCAGCGATTCCAGCAGCGCGTCGAACAGCGTTTTTTCGCGCGCCAGCGCGCGGTCCTGCGCCGACAGTGCGCGGTCTTCGAAGGCTTTCAGTTCCGGCGTGATGTAGCGTTCGGCGTTCTTCAGCGTCTGACGGCGGCGGTAATCGTCTGGCACT
>NCIF01000074.1 GCA_002256785.1 Hydrogenophilales bacterium 17-61-9 | reverse complement strand
GAGTACGGCGCCGCCGAGCACCCTGCCCTGTCCATCCAGATATTTTGTCGCCGAATGGATGACGATATCGGCATCCAGTTCAAGCGGCTTTTGCAGCACCGGCGAGCAGAAGCAGTTGTCCACGGCAAGCCAGGCGCCCGATTCATGCGCAATCGCCGCCAGCGCGCGGATATCGCTCACTTCGGTCAAGGGATTGGACGGCGACTCGACAAAAAACAGCCGGGTGTTCGGCCGCACGGCCGCGCGCCACTCCGCCGGGTCGGTCGGCGACACATAGGTCGTCTCGATGCCAAAGCGCCCCAGAATATTGCTGAACAACTGCACGGTGGAACCAAAAATCGAGCGCGAGGCAACGACGTGCTCGCCCGCCTTCATCAGCCCCATCACGGTGGCCAGAATCGCAGCCATGCCGGAGGCAAACGCCACGCAGCGCTCGGCGCCTTCCAGTGCGGCAAGCCGCGCTTCCATCATGCTGACGGTGGGATTGGTGAAGCGCGCGTAGATCGGCCCGGGTTCTTCGCCCTTGAACCGCGCCGCTGCTTCGGCCGCACTGGCGAACACAAAACTGGAGGTCAGAAACAGCGCCTCGGAGTGCTCGTTGAACTGGCTGCGCACTGTGCCGGCACGCACGGCCAGCGTCTCGATGTCGTATTCGTCGTTCATATCAGGTCCCAAAATAAAAAACCCCGAACGGCAAGCGCGTGTCGGGGTTCCCTTGGCGCCGCTTTAGCCGGATTTATCAAGCGCCCGCAAGCTGTAATTCAAATCGGCGCACAGATAAATCTACGCGCCGCTTCGATTCAGGTCAACGGTTTGTTGCCAGGTTCAGGTCGAGTTGTTGAGTAGACAAGGCAGAGGGCGAAGGCGTTTCGCCGTTACGCATCGACTCGATGTAATTCAGGTACTCGGGGGTGACGTCTCCGGTGATGTAGCGGCCGTCGAAGCACGAGGTATCGAAATCAAGAATCGCGGAATTACCCGCGCGTACCACTTCTATCATGGCGTCGAGATCCTGATAAATCATCGCGTCGCAGCCGATTTCGCGCGCGATATCCGCATCGGTACGGCCATTGGCAATCAGTTCATTGCGCGTCGGCATGTCGATGCCGTACACATTGGAATAACGCACGGGCGGCGAGGCCGAAGCGAAATAGACTTTCGCCGCGCCGGCATCGCGCGCCATCTGCACAATCTCGCGGCTGGTGGTGCCGCGCACGATGGAATCGTCGACCAGCAGCACGTTCTTGCCCTTGAACTCTTCGCCGATGGCATTGAGCTTCTGCCGCACCGACTTTTTACGCAAGGCCTGGCCCGGCATGATAAAGGTCCGGCCGATATAGCGATTCTTGATGAAGCCTTCGCGATACGGTACGTTGAGATGGTTCGCCAGCTGCAATGCGGAGGGACGGCTGGTGTCCGGGATCGGAATGACCACATCGATTTTGAGATGTGAGAAATCGCGGCGGATTTTTTCGGCCAGCGACACCCCCATGGCCAGGCGCGTGCTGTAAACCGAGATGCCGTCCATCACCGAATCGGGGCGGGCGAGGTAGACGTATTCGAAGATACAGGGATTGAGCACCGACTTGGCGCTGCACTGGCGGCTATGCATCTGCCGCTGGTAATCGATGAATATCGCCTCCCCCGGCGCCACGTCGCGCAACAGGCGAAACCCCAGGGTGTCGATGGCCACGCTCTCCGAAGCGACCATATATTCGTGCGGCAGAACCTGGTCGTTGACACCGATTACCAGCGGACGGATGCCATGGGGATCGCGAAACGCCAGCAAGCCATAGCCGGCGATGAAAGCCGTTACCGCATAGGCGCCCTTGCAGCGCGCATGCACGCTGGCCACCGCGCCAAAAATCATGTCCAGGCTCAACTTCTGGCCCGACGCGCGCACCTGCAACTCATGCGCCAGCACGTTCAGCAACACCTCGGAATCCGAATTGGTGTTGACGTGGCGCAAGTCAGAGCGGAACAGCGACTCTTTCAGCTCGTGCGTATTGGTGAGGTTGCCGTTGTGCCCCAGCACGATACCGTACGGTGAATTCACATAAAACGGCTGCGATTCGGCCGACGACGAGGCGCTGCCCGCGGTCGGATAGCGTACGTGCGCCACCCCCATGTCGCCGAGCAGATTACGCATGTCGCGGGTGCGGAACACGTCGCGCGCCAGCCCGGGCTCCTTGTGCATGTGAAAGCGGCTTTCTTCCGCCGTCACGATCCCGGCCGCATCCTGGCCGCGATGCTGCAATACCATCAACCCGTCATACAACAGCTGATTAACCGCCGAATTGGCGACGACTCCGATTACCCCGCACATGCTGTGCACCCATCCATAGAATTATTCAAAACGGCATTCTCAAAACAGCGTTTACTCAAAGCGAACGTATTTCGCCATATCCGCCGGTATCAACGGCAAGCTGACCATCGCCATCGTTTGCAAGCTGCCAGACAACGCAGCCTGCTTCCAGAAATCTGTCCGGGGAAGCGAAGTCAATCCGGCGGCAATCGTCAGCCCGACCAGAATCACCGCCCCCTTTGTCAGTCCAAGCACGCCGCCCAATATTTTGTCGGCGCTGCCGAGGCCCACTGCTTTAACCAGGGACGACAAGGCATGCCCTAGCAGCAGCACGCCGATCAGCACCGCCAGGAAAATGACAGCGTATCCGGCAAAGTAGCGGATTGCCGGATTTTCGACCCCGACAGGCAGCAGCGGCGCCACCATCAATGCGCCCCACTTGGCCAGCAAAAAAGCCAGTATCCAGGCCACCAGCGAAAACAGCGTATCGATCATGCCGCGCATCAAGCCGCGCACCACAGTCAGGACCAGAACCAGAAGCACGATGATATCGAGCAGGCTCATTGTGTCAGCACCTGTCCGGCCAGGTTGTTTTCAGCGAGTTTCACGGCAGCCGCAACGGCAGCCGCGCGTGTTGCATAGGGCCCCACGCGAACGCGCGTCAAATTGCCCACTTTATCGGTAAATGCAGGCAAGCCGGCCTGGGCTGCGCGTGTTTTCAGGGTTTCAGCCTTGGCGGCATCGGACAGGGCCGCAAGCTGCACCACAAACATGCCGCTCGCAGCCGCCGATTGGGCTGCGGGCGCCTCAACCGGTTTGAGCGGAGCGGGTTTGGGGGTGGGCCGAGGCGGTTCAGGCTTGACCGGCACGGCTTGGGACGCAGGCCTGGGTTCGGGTTTTGCATCTGGCGCGGGCGGCGCCTCAGGCTGCGGCAAGACTGGCGGCGCAGCAGCCACGACGGCTTCGTTCTGCTGCGCCGGTGGCGGCGCGGGGACGGGAGTCAGCGCCGGTTTGGCCGCCATGCGCACCGCCAGCGAACTCGCGGGCGGCGGCTCGTCTTCCAGCAGCAGGGGCAGCACGATCACCGCAAGCAGCGTCAGTCCGACCGCGCCAATCAGACGGCGGCGGGCGCGGCGTTTAAGGTCATTTTCATTGCTGGGTAGCGGCATGATCGAGTACGGCGGCAACGGTGTAGAACGAACCGAAGACAAGGATTCTATCACCTTCATGCGCCGCGTTTCGTGCCGCATTGAGTGCAACGATCACGTCTGGCTGCACGCTAACCGGAGCATTGCCCGCATGGCGCGCCAGCGTGGCCGCCAGGGCTCCAGCCGCCTGCGCGCGCGGCGAGTCGGGCGTGCAGGTCCACCAGGCATCAATTTCATTTGCAAGAGCGGAGAACACCGCATCGGCATCCTTGTCGGCCAGCATGCCGACGACAGCCAGCGTACGCCCGGGGATGGCCTGCTCGCGCAGGGTGACGGACAAGGCGCGTGCGGCTTCCGGATTGTGCGCCACATCGAGAATGACATCCGGCGCACGGGCAATGCGCTGGAATCGCCCCGGCGCCTGCGCCGCAGCCAACCCCTGATGGATTGCCACCTCGCTCACCGGCAAGCGGACAGCAACGGCCTCAAGCGCTGCCAGTGCAGCCGCGGCATTACCCAGTTGATACGGGCCGGCCATGGCTGGCAGCGGCAGCGCAGGCCAGGTCAGCGAGGGACCGCGATAGGTCCAGTGACCGGTTTCCCGCCGGATAAAATAATCGCGGTTCACGCACAGCGCTTCGGCGCCAATTTCATGCGCATGATCGAGCAGGCTGGCGGGCGGCGCAGCATCGGCACAAATAGCCGGTCGACCCGCCCGATATATGCCCGCCTTCTCGAAACCAATTTTCTCGCGGGTGTCTCCGAGGTATTCCATATGGTCGAGGTCAACGCTGGTGACAAGGGCCACGTCCGCATCAAACGCATTCACCGCGTCGAGCCGACCCCCGAGTCCAACCTCGAGAATGGCCACGTCTACGCTTGCTTCGATGAACTGGATCATCGCGCCCAGCGTGCCGAACTCAAAATAGGTGAGCGAGGTGTCGCCGCGTGCCGCGTCGACTTTTTCGAACGCCGCGACCAGCTCGGCGTCCCGCGCATCGTGCCCGGCAATGCGCACCCGCTCGTTGTAACGCAACAGATGCGGCGATGTGTAGAGGCCCGTTTTATATCCTGCTGCAAGCAGGATGGCTTCCAGATAAGCACAGGTTGAGCCCTTGCCATTGGTGCCCCCCACGATGATGAGCGGAAAATCGGGGGCAAGCCCAAGGGCATCCCTGACCTTGCATACCCGCTCAAGGCCCAGCTCGATGGCGCTGGGATGCAACTGCTCCAGCCGTGCCAGCCAGCTGGCCAGTGAATGTGCCGTGCGCGTCAACACACGTCAGGAAGCAAGCGCGTGGCGGCCCATCATCATCGCCAGCATGGAGGCGAGTTCATCGCGCATCGCGCGGCGATCGATGATGCGGTCGATAGCGCCCTTGTCGACCAGAAACTCAGCGCGCTGAAATCCTTCGGGTAGCGTTTCGCGTACCGTTTGCTCGATCACACGCGGGCCTGCAAAACCGATCAAGGCATTGGGTTCAGCCAAATTCAGGTCGCCCAGCATGGCGAAACTGGCCGACACGCCGCCCATGGTGGGATCGGTCAGAACCGAAATGAAGGGCAAGCGGTGACGTGAAAGTTGTGTCAAAGCAGCCGAGGTTTTTGCCATTTGCATCAGCGAAAACAGCCCCTCCTGCATGCGCGCGCCGCCGCTCGCAGAAAAGCAGACGAAAGCCGAATTCGACTCGATCGCGGTCTCCACGCCCTGAACAAAGCGCTCTCCCACAACCGAGCCCATCGAGCCTCCCATGAATTTGAATTCAAACGCAGCCACCACGACTGGAACAGCCTTGATGCTGCCGCCCACCACGACCAGGGCATCGGTTTCCGAAGTGCCGGACTGCGCATCTTTCAAACGATCAGGGTATTTTTTGGTGTCCTTGAATTTAAGGGGGTCGAGCGGCGTCACATGGGCGCCGATCTCGTGCTGCCCCTCCGGGTCCAACAGCATCGCAAGACGCTGGCGCGCGCCAACCCGATGGTGATGGCTGCACTTTGGGCACACTTCCAGATTGCTTTCCAGGTCTGCCCGGTACAGCACTTCATTGCATGCCGGACATTTGGACCAGAGCCCCTCGGGCATGGATTTTTTATCCGCCAGCGCGCGCCGCTTGATTTTTGGCGGCAATATTTTTTGGAACCAGCTCATTGTTTTCTCCGCTGCTTGAATGATGTCGGCTTATTTAGAAGCTGCGTCCACGCCCCGGCGCAGATCCTGCACCAGCGTTTTAACGCGATTGACCACCTCGTCTTCGGGCGAGGTTTCGATTTCGTTCACGATGCGACTGCCCACCACCACCGCATCGGCGATGCGCGCCACCGCTTCGGCCGTTGCCGCATCGCGAATGCCAAACCCTACGCCCACCGGCAGTTCGCAATGCCGGCGTATGGTCGCGATTTTGCGCGCGACCTCTTCGGTATCGAGATCCGCCGAACCGGTCACGCCCTTCAACGACACGTAATAAATGAACCCCCCTGCCGCTGCCGCCACCATTTCCATCCGCGACGCCGGCGTGGTCGGCGACAATAGAAAAATGGGGTCCAGTCCGGCGGCTTTAAATACATCCGACACGCCATGCGACTCCTCCGGGGGGATGTCCACGGTCAGCACGCCGTCAACGCCGGCGCGTTTCGCGGCCAGCGCAAAGCTTTCGTAACCCATGCGCTCGACCGGATTGGCATAGCCCATCAGTACCACCGGCGTCGTTGCGTTGCTCTTGCGGAATTCCGCCGTCATCGCCAGCACGTCCTTGAGCCCGGTTTTGTTCGCCAGTGCGCGTTCCGATGCGCGCTGGATCACCGGCCCATCGGCCATCGGGTCGGAAAACGGCACGCCCAGTTCTATGATGTCCGCCCCCGCTTCCACCAATGCATGCATCAGCGGCACGGTCAGACCCTTGCCCGGATCGCCGGCGGTGATAAAGGTGATCAGGGCTTTCTTGTTGTGCGCCTTGAGCGCGATAAACGTCTGGCCGATGCGGCTCATGCTGCTCTCAATCTAAAATCAGTCTTCTTCAAAATAATCCGTGTCCAGACGCTTCACCGTATAAACCTCCTTGGTGGAAACGCCCAGATCGTGATCCATCATCAGTTCCGCCAGCATCGGGCCGTCGATCAGGACGACCCGGTGATTCACTTGCGCCGCATAGTCGGTCGCGCCCTTCGAAAAACCCGAGCTGGTGATAAACACGCCTTTGTTTGCCTTGTTTCCGGCCAGTGCGCCTACAAACTTCTGAATCTCGGGGCGACCCACATCCGCCTCCCAGCGCTTGGCCTGAATGTAGATCACGTCCAGCCCAAGCCGGTCTTCATTGATGATGCCATCGATGCCGCCATCACCGCTTTTCCCAACCACGCGCCCCGCGTCTTCCTGCGTGCCGCCATACCCCATCTTCAGCAGCAGTTCGACGACCAGTTCCTCAAAGCGTGAAGGGCTGACCGTCTTGATACGTTCCAGAAGCTCAGTCGCCAGCGCTTTCCGCAATTGCTTGTAACCGCCATCGATGAGTTCGTCCGGCGTCTCCAGAAGCGGCGAAACAGGCTCGGCCAGCTTGGGTTTATCGCTTTGTCCACCGGACAGGAAGGCCACATACTCGGGAAACCGTTTCAGATACTTGATATTCAGTGTTTGTGGGTTCTCACCAAGAACTTCGAGTCCACGAGCAGTAATTCTATAAATCCCCCGCTGCGCAATCTCGATCAGGCCAGCCTGTTTGAGATGGCCTTTTGCCCAAGCCACACGATTATCAAAAACACCCTGCCTGCCGCTGGGGAGTTTGGCGGCCAACTCAACCTCAGTAAGGCCAAACCGCTCCGCCAAAACATGTCGCAGTGCTTGATTGCTATGCTCATGCCCGTCTGCACACGCGCTGAGCAATGGCATCATCAGGCTTTGAAAATCAGGAATAGGCATTACAAGGATATTCCCGACAGCTTCGCCACGGTGTCGATATCCTTGTCGCCGCGCCCGGAAAGGTTCACCAGAATGATCTGGTCCTTCTTCATCGTCGGCGCGAGCTTTTTGGCGTGGGCGACGGCATGGCTGGATTCCAGTGCCGGGATGATGCCTTCGAACCGGCACAGGTCGTGGAAAGCCGCCATGGCTTCGTCGTCGTTGATCGCCACGTACTCGGCGCGGCCGGCGTCCTTGAGCCAGCTGTGCTCGGGGCCGACGCCGGGGTAGTCGAGGCCGGCGGAAATCGAATGGGTTTCGATGATCTGGCCGTTTTCGTCCTGCATCAGGTAGCTGCGGAAGCCGTGCAGCACGCCCGGCGTGCCGGCCGTGAGCGTGGCGGCGTGGCGGCCAGATTCCACTCCTGAACCGCCCGCCTCGACGCCGATCTTCTGCGTGAGGCATTCGCGGCCGATCACGCACTGGAAGTCGCGCACCAGCATAGGGTACGGGTGCGGGCCGGCGGCGGTGCCGAGGATATAGAAAGTCGACTCGACGTTAGTGACCCAGTCGCGCATCGCCTCGTTCAGCGCGTCCTTCAGGGTTTTGGAGCCAGACGACACCGGTACCACGGTGGCGCCGAGCAGCTTCATGCGGAAAACGTTGGGCGACTGCCGCGCGACGTCTTCGGCGCCCATGTAAACCACGCATTCCATGCCGTAACGCGCGGCGACGGTGGCCGAGGCGACGCCGTGCTGGCCGGCGCCGGTTTCGGCGATCACGCGTTTCTTGCCCATGCGCCGCGCCAGCATCGCCTGGCCGATGGTGTTGTTAATCTTGTGCGCGCCGGTGTGATTGAGGTCTTCGCGCTTCAGGTATATCTGCGCGCCGCCGTATTGCTCGCTCAAGCGTTTGGCGTGATACACCGGGCTGGGTCGACCCACATAGTGCTTCAGTTCATATTCGAACTCGGCCATGAAAGCCGGATCGTTGCGTGCCTTGTCATATTCGACGCGCAACTCTTCCAGCGCCGCCATCAGCGTTTCGGCGACAAAAATCCCGCCGTAGGGACCGAAGTGGCCATGGGAATCAGGAAGGTCAGTGAGTTTCATAAAGCTTTTGCTCTCGCAATGAATTGCGCCAATTTGTGTGCGTCCTTGATGCCTTTTGAAGCCTCCACGCCAGACGACACGTCCACGGCCCACGGTCGAACCCGCTGCACGGCTTCGGCGACGTTGTCAGGCGTGAGACCGCCCGACAGGATGACCGGTTTGGACACATTCGCCGGAATCAGGCTCCAGTCGAAGCGTTCTCCGGTGCCGCCCGGCACGCCTTGCACATAAGCGTCGAGCAGCAATCCGCGCGCAGCCTCAAAGTCAGCCGCGTATTTTAGCAAATCCGTGTCCCGATTGACGCGCGCCGCCTTGATGTAGGGCCGGTCGAAGCGCGCGCACGCCGCGGGTGTCTCGTCGCCATGAAACTGCAGCAAATCCAGCGGCACTTCCTGCAATACGGACGCAATGAATGCCGGCTCGGCATTCACAAACAACCCCACCGACTGCACGAAGGGCGGCAGCGCACGCACCAGCGCCGCCGCCGCCGCGATCGTCACATGGCGCGGGCTGCGCTCGTAGAACACAAATCCCAGCGCATCCGCCCCGGCATCGCAGGCAGCGTGCACATCCTGCAATCGGGTGATGCCGCAGATTTTTACGCGTACAGCCATCGTTCAGAGGTTTCCGGCAAGGCAAAGTGCGGAGGATACCGGATGTGCGTCAAATACAGGCCGGCAGGATCAAAGGTGGGGGCGGCAAGCGAGCGATCCCGGCTTTCCAGAACCGCCTGCGCCCATTCTGGCGACTGGGCGCCTGCGCCAACCTGGATCAGGCAGCCCATAAGATTGCGCACCATGTGATGCAAAAAGCCGTCGGCCAGAAAATCGCACAGCAGGTAATCGCCGCGCCGTTCGATCTTGATCAGTCGCAGGTCTTTGATCGGGGATTTGGCTTGGCACGCGGCTGCGCGGAAGGCTGAAAAATCATGCCGCCCGGTTAACCGGGCGGCGGCGGCATTCATCGCAGCCGCGTCCAGCGGGCGGTGATACCAGCCGATCAGCCCGTGATTGAGGCCGGGCCGCACGGCATGATTGAGCAACACATAGCGATAGCCGCGTTGATTGGCAGAAAACCGCGCATGGAACGCAGCGTCGAGTTCGCGCGCCCACAACACCGTCACCCCCGGAGGAAGGTGGCTGTTGACGCCACGCACCCACGCTGTCAGCGGACGTTCAACCCCGGTATCGAAGTGCACCACCTGAAACGCCGCATGCACGCCAGTGTCGGTGCGTCCCGCTGCGATCATGCGGATGGCGACGCCGGCGATGGCAGCCACTGCGGTTTCAAGTGCATCCTGCACGCCACACCCCTGCAATTGCGACTGCCACCCGCAAAACCCGATCCCGCAATATTCCAGACCCAGCGCTATTCTCATATTTCCACGGCCTCAAACCAGCACAAACCACACCCCCAGCAAGCCCGCAAGTATGACGGCGCTGTCGCGGCCTTGCCAGCTTTCAGTGTGCAGGCTATAGCTTGCGGGTCCCGCATCATCCGCTAATGGCGCACGCAGCGCGTCCAGCCAGCGCACCGGTTTGGCGGCATGTTCGACATAGTCCAGGGTCAGACCCAGTCGAACCGCAAAGGCGCGACGGTCGAATCCCAGCCACGCCAGTGGCCTCGCTAAAACATACAGGCCAAATATCAAGCGGGGCCGTGTGGTATACGCCAGCAACGCCGACAAGCCTGCCAGCAGCAGAACCAGGCGCGCCACGCGCCACACGCCTTGCTCCAGTCCTTCCAGGCTGGGACTGGCCCAGCCCAGCGGCGGCCACAGCAGTGCGCCGGGCAGGCTGTAAGCATAGGTGAGCAGCAACACGGCCATCAACCAGCGGGTGCGCCGCAGCAAGCGCCAGGCTTCAGAACGGATGGGGTAAAACAGAAAGGCCGTCGCGGTTGCAACGGCCAAAAAAGCGAATTGCGGCATGACAGCGCGCTCCACCGCAACTGCCCACCCGCACCACAACAGGATGCGGGCGACCGGATGGGGGGACTTAGCCAAGCGAATTCAACATGCCCTTTGCATCGGATTTTTGCTTGTCGCTGCCTTCGGCCAGCACCTCGGTGAGGATTTCACGTGCGCCTTCCTTGTCACCCATTTCCACGTAAGCGCGGGCGAGGTCAAGTTTGGTGCCGACTTCATCGAGTTCGAGGTCATTGCCGCCGGCATTGCCCAGATCGAGATCGAGGCCGCTGAAATCGAATTTGCTGTCCGCGTCATTTGCTTCTTCCAGACCCGCATCCAGGTTCAGCGCGTCATCCTGCGATGACGGCGCATTCAGATCCGGCAAATCGAAGTCGAGACCTTGCGTATCCATCTCCTGATAGCCTGGCTCGAGGGCTGCAGTCGAACCGGCCGGGGCATCGAAGTCCTGCACCTGCCCTGCAGACTCAAACTCCATGACCGCAGTCTGCACATCAGATTCAGGCTCGACTTCAGTCAACGCTTCTGGCTGGGACGCAGCGACGGTCTCATCGTCAAACCCTACCGCACCCCCTGCTATCGCGGCAGTCGCTGCAACGGTAGCGACTGCCGCAACAGGCGTAGCAGCCGATTGCACGCCGCCATAAAGCGGGTTGGTCGGATCGATACCGCGTCCCATTTCACAGGCCTGGTCCCACAACGGGCTGGACTTGCTGCCCAGCGCAGCGTAAAGCTCGCCTGCGACGGATTCAAATGCAGCCGTGTTATGTCGGGCGGCATAGATTTCCAGCAGCTTGGAGCGAATCTCGTGGCGGTCAGGATTTTTGCCGATGGCTTCCTTGAGAATTTCCTCGGCCTGCACATCGCGGCCATAGGCCATGTAGACCTCGGCTTCGGCAATGGGATCAACGTCATGCGTATCGATCGTGCCCAGGCCCGCCTGGCTGAAATCGGTCAGAAATGAGGTATCCCCCGTATTGACGCTGCCACCCGACGCGGCGTGAATCACGGAGGTCGGGCGAACATCGCCGCCCGTCATAATGTTGTCTTCCTCCATCACCGCGCCGCCGGTTTTGCGACGACGCCCCCCGCCTGCCATCATCCACCACAACACCCCGCCCAAGCCCAGGGCTGCGAGGCCGCCGCCCCAATACATCGGGTTGGCCAGTAACGGCGCATACCAGTTTTCCGCAGCTTCAGGTACGGCTGCAGGCGGCGTGACGACCGGAACAACGGGTACAGGTTTCACTTCATCCGGCGCCGGGACTGGAACGGGCGCAGCCGCTTCAGGGGCCGGCGCTTCGCTCTGCGCTTTTTCCTTCATTTCAACCAGCTTTTGCATATCCTGAATCTGCTTTTCCAGCATGGCAACACGCTGACCCGATTCATTCAATGCCTTTTCGCGTGCCGTTGCGTCTTCTTCCTGGGTGCGCAGCTTGTTCTGCAAAGCCCGCGCTTCGTCAGCCTTGGCAGCCGTAGCTGCAGCGGTTGGCGGCGTGACTTTGGACAGTTTCAATACGTCCTTCTGGCTTTCGGGAGCCGCTTGGGCGCGGTCTTCAACCCTGGGCGTGATCTTGCCGCTGCTGGCTTCGCCCGGCGCAACTTTCGCTTCGGGCGCCTCGCTCACGGCACCCGCCAGCTTCTGGCGATAGGCACGCCAGTCGTCTGCTTGAAGCCTGATCTCTCGTACCGCTTCTTTTTGCGGAATTGCAGCCACCTTGTCTGCCGGCGGGATGCTGAGCGTCTTGCCTGCCTTAAGACGATTCAGGTTGCCGTCGAACGCCTGGGCGTTCTCGCGATACAGCCCCAGCAAAGTCTGCTCAAGGCTGACCCCTTCCGGGCGCACGCGGCGGGCAATTCCACTCAGCGTATCCCCTCGTTTGACGAGAATGCTGTCTGGCGCTGCCGGCCTTGGCTCGGGTTTGGACGCGTCAGAGGCCGGGATAACCTGTTCCTGCGGGGCAGGCGCTGATTTGACTGCGGCCGGCCCGGGCGCGGCTTGCGCGGGAATCGAAACGGCAACCGGCGCGACAGTTTGAGGGCTCGCCATCCCGGGCGGGTCAAGCAACAGAGTGTATTCGCGTACCAGTCGCCCTGACGACCAGTTCAGCTCTACCAGCATGTCAATGAACGGATCGTTGACCGGACGGCTGGAAGAAACCTTCAGCACAGCCTTGCCATTCGGTTTTTTCTCGACCGAAAAACGCAGCGAAGATAAAACCGGCGCGTATTCAACGCGGGCATCGCGGAACGCCTGATCAGAAGCGAGCATGGCGGAAAGGCTTTCGAGTTCAGCCTTGTCCGCCGTAAACAGCTCGATCTCAGCCGCAAGCGGCTGCCCCAGTGCCGAGGTGACAGACAGCTTGCCTAGCCCTGCGGCATTCGCCATCAGCGGCGCGGCAATCAGTCCGGCGGCCGCCAGCTGGATGGTGAAGCGCTTCAATTTCATCCGTTTCTCCCTATTCGCCCCGCCAAGCGGAGCTGTTGAATACTTGACGCCACTATTGACGGCTCGGCAGACGCAATCTTTAGTGCATAAACCGCACCAGCCCCAAGATATTTTTATCCGAGCCTTATGTTATCTGGCTTCCAGCAGAATTCGCAGCATCCGGCGCAAGGGTTCCGCCGCGCCCCACAAAAGCTGGTCGCCTACCGTAAACGCGGTCAGGTATTGCGGGCCCATATTGAGCTTGCGCATCCGCCCGATCGGCACGGTAAGCGTGCCGGTCACCGCGGCGGGGGTGAGTTCGCGCATGGTGAGCTCGCGGTCGTTCGGCACCACTTTCACCCATTGGTTGTGCCCGGCGATCAGACTATCGATGTCGGCCAGCGGAACGTCCCGGGTCAGTTTGATGGTAAGCGCCTGCGAGTGACAGCGCATCGCGCCCACGCGCACGCACAGACCGTCGATGGGGATCGGATTATCGTCACGACGCATGATCTTGTTGGCTTCAACCTGCGCCTTCCATTCTTCCTTGGACTGGCCGGATTCAAGCGCCACGTCGATCCACGGAATCAGGTTGCCGGCCAGCGGCACCGGCCAGGCGTCGACCGGATAACGGTCGGAGCGGATGAAATCGGCCATCTTGCGGTCGATTTCAAGAATCGCGGCAGCCGGATCGTCGAGCAGGTCTTTGACTTCGGCATGCACCGCGCCCATCTGCTGGATCAGCTCGCGCATATTGCGCGCGCCGGCGCCGGAAGCGGCCTGATAGGTCATCGGCGAGACCCATTCCACCAGCCCGGCGTCGAACAGGCCGCCCATCGACATCAGCATCAAGGACACCGTGCAGTTGCCGCCGACATAGGTTTTGACGCCGTTGGCGAGGCCGTCCCGGATGACATTGCCGTTGACCGGATCGAGGATGATGATGGCCTCGTCCTTCATACGCAGCGTCGAGGCCGCATCGATCCAGTAACCGGTCCAGCCGGCCGCGCGCAGCTTCGGATACACGTCCTGGGTGTAGTCGCCGCCCTGGCAGGTGATGATGGCGTCGCACCGCTTCAGATCGTCGATACTGTTGGCATCCTTCAGCGGCGGCAGCTCGCGTCCAATGTCGGGGCCGGCACCGCCGACGTTTGAGGTCGTGAAAAACACCGGCTCGATATGGTCGAAGTCATGCTCTTCACGCATCCGCCCCATCAGCACGGAACCCACCATGCCGCGCCAGCCGATCAGTCCTACCTTCATCATTTCGTTTCTCCGTGTGAGGGGCTAGGGGTCAGGGGTCAGGGGTCAGGGGTCAGGGAACGAGCGGCCAAAGACCGCGCAATTATCAAGGCGCGGGCTGTGCCCGCACCACCCCTGAATCCTGAATCCTGAATCCTGAATCCTGAATCCCGACCCCTAAAATCCCGACCCCTAAAATTCCTAAATCCAAATTCCTAACTCTTAGCGCGCGAGCGCCGCGACCACCGCGTCGCCCATCTCGCTGCACGACACTTTTTGTGTGCCGTCGGTCCAGATGTCGCTCGTTCGCAGGCCTTGCGAAATCACCTTCTTGACCGCATTTTCAATGCGGTCCGCAGTGGCCAGATCGGCGAAGGTGTAGCGATACATCATTGCCACCGACAAAATCGTCGCCAGCGGATTCGCCATGTTCTTGCCGGCAATGTCAGGCGCCGAGCCGTGAATCGGCTCAAACATACCTTTGTTGTTTTCGTCCAGCGAGGCCGACGGCAACATGCCAATCGAGCCGGACAGCATCGACGCTGCGTCAGACAGAATGTCGCCGAAAATATTGCCGGTCACCATGGTGTCGAACTGCTTCGGCGCACGAATCAGTTGCATCGCTGCATTGTCGACGTACATGTGGGAGAGCTCGACCTCGGGGTAGTCTTGCGACACCTCGATCATCACTTCCTTCCACAACTCCGAGCACTCCAGCACGTTAGCTTTGTCCACCGAACACAGTTTCTTGCCGCGCTTCATTGCAATGCCAAATGCCACATGCGCCACACGCCGCACTTCAGATTCGGCGTACAGCATGGTGTTGAAGCCCACGCGCTCACCGTTCCTGACTTCAATCCCGCGTGGCTGGCCGAAATACACGTCACCGGTGAGTTCGCGCACGATCATCAGATCCAGATTTGACACAACATCCGGCTTCAGCGAAGAAGCCGATGCGAGTTCGGGGTACAACAAAGCCGGTCGCAGGTTGGCAAACAGATTGAGTTCCTTGCGAATGCGCAGCAAACCGCGCTCGGGGCGCAACGGGCGATCCAGCGCGTCGTACTGTGGGCCGCCGACAGCGCCAAGCAAGACCGCATCGGCTTCGCGTGCGAGTTTCAGCGTCGCGTCGGGGAGCGGATCACCCGCTGCGTCATAGCCTGCGCCGCCGATTGGCGCGCTTTCCATTTCGATCTTCGCGCCTTCAGCGCGCAACACCTCGAGCACCTTGACCGCCTGTGCCACGATTTCCGGGCCGATGCCATCACCGGGTAACACTGTAATTTTCATTGTTGGGGTCCACCAAATAACCAGGGCGCTTCCTGCTTGCGGCGCGCTTCATACGCATTGATCTTGTCGCCTTGCAACAGCGTGAGGCCGATGTCATCCAGCCCGTTCAGCAGGCGATGCTTGCGGCCTGCGTCCACATCAAAGCGGATGACTTCACCCGAGGGGGTCGTCACGGTTTGCTTGTCCAGGTCCACCGTCAAAACATAAGCTTCAATGGTCTCGCATGCCTTGAACAGCCGGTCCACTACGGCAGCATCCAGAACGATAGGCAGGATGCCGTTTTTGAAGCAGTTGTTATAGAAAATATCGGCGAAGCTCGGCGCGATGATGACACGAAAACCATAATCTTCCAGTGCCCATGGGGCATGCTCCCGACTGGAGCCGCAACCAAAATTCTCCCGCGCCAACAGCACCGATGCATTCTGATAACGGGGCTGATTCAGCACAAATTCGGGATTCAGCGGCCGGTCGTGATTTGACTTGCCTGGTTCGCCGTGGTCAAGGTAACGCCATTCATCGAACAGGTTTGGACCAAAACCTGCGCGCTTGATCGACTTCAAAAACTGCTTGGGGATGATGGCATCGGTATCGACATTGGCGCGATCCAGCGGTACCACCAAGCCATCCAATACTGTGAATTTATTCATAATTTGCCTTTTTCTACTTGTCGCCGTGCACTTTCTTTTCGATCCACTGACCCGCGGTTTCCAGGCCTTTGCCCGCTGCGGCCGCACCTTTCTTCAATCCTTTTTCGGTGGCCTCGATACCCTTTTCAATACCGTTCGCTGCAGCCTCACCGCCTGTTTTGATGCCGTTCCCTGCAGCCTCACCCCCCGTTTTGATGCCGTCACCCACTTTCTTGGCGACACCTTCTTCAGCGAGTGCTGGTTGCCCAACAAACAAACCCAGCAATAGCAGCATGAATAAGTTCTTCATCGCGACTCTCCTTCTAGCGTGCGCACATCGACAAAATGCCCGGCACAGGCCGCAGCTGCCGCCATCGCCGGGCTGACCAGATGGGTGCGTCCACCCTGCCCCTGCCGCCCTTCGAAATTGCGGTTGGAGGTAGAGGCGCAGCGCTCGCCCGGCTCCAGGCGATCGGCGTTCATCGCCAGACACATCGAGCAGCCTGGCTCGCGCCATTCAAATCCAGCTTCAATAAAAATCTTGTCCAGTCCTTCGGCCTCGGCCTGCTGTTTGACCAGACCGGAACCCGGCACCACCATCGCCAGCTTGACGTTGGCTGCAACCTTGCGGCCACGGGCCACACTGGCTGCTTCGCGTATGTCTTCAATCCGCGAATTGGTACAGGAGCCGATAAACACCTTGTCCACGAGAATGTCGGCAATTGGCGTGTTGGCCTGCAAATTCATGTATTCCAGCGCACGTGTCCAGTCCTGCTTTTTAATGACGCTTGGCGCGTCAGCCGGATTCGGCACCCGGCCATTGATCGTGGTCACCATTTCGGGCGAGGTGCCCCAAGTCACCTGCGGTTCTATCGTCGCCGCCTCAAGTTCGACCACGCGGTCAAATACGGCATCAGCGTCTGAATGCAGGGTGCCCCACCACGCTACCGCTTGTTCCCATGCTGCGCCTTTGGGTGCATAAGGCCGGCCTTTAACGTACTCAATCGTGGTGGCATCGACCGCCACCATGCCGGCGCGTGCACCGGCTTCGATGGCCATGTTGCATAACGTCATGCGGCCTTCCATGGTCAGCGCGCGTATGGCCGAGCCGCCAAACTCCAGCGCATAGCCCGTGCCGCCAGCGGTGCCGATTTCGCCGATGATGGCGAGAGCAATGTCCTTGGCGGTGATGCCACGGCCCAACTCACCCTCGACTTTGACCAGTAATGTTTTGGATGGTTTCTGCCACAGACATTGGGTCGCCAGCACGTGCTCGACTTCGGAGGTGCCAATGCCGAATGCCAGCGCGCCAAACGCGCCGTGGGTCGACGTATGCGAATCGCCGCACACCACGGTCATGCCGGGCAGGGTCAGTCCTTCTTCGGGACCAATGACGTGAACGATGCCCTGACGGATGTCGCCCATCTTGAACTCGGTGATGCCGTATTCGGCGCAGTTGGCGTCGAGCGTTTCCACCTGCAGGCGCGACACCGGATCGGCAATCCCCAGCGAGCGGTCGGTTGTCGGTACGTTATGGTCGGGCACGGCAACCGCCGCATCCACGCGTCGCGGGGTGCGGCGGGCCAGCTTCAGCCCTTCGAACGCCTGCGGGCTGGTCACTTCGTGCACCAGGTGGCGATCGATATAGAGCAGCGTGGTGCCGTCATCCTCGACGTGCACGACATGGGCGTCCCACAATTTCTGAAATAAAGTCAAACCAGACATACAAGCAGGCAACCAAAGCGTAAAGACGAATTATTTCATAGCTTGGCGGGTGCGGGCACGGTTTTTGTTTTGCCCAGCAGGGCATACACCGCCCACGCCAGTGCTGCGCTGACGGCAGCCAGGGTAAAGGTCCACGCCGATCCGAGGCTATCCCAGGTCAGGCCGCTGGCCAGCCCGCCGATCGTGCCGCCGACGCCGTAGGACAGGCTGGTGTAAAGCGCTTGCCCGCGTGCCTGATGGCGCCCGCGAAAATGCTGGTGGATCAGCGCCACCGCCGCCGCGTGATAGGTGCCAAAAGTAAATGCGTGCAGCGTCTGCGCGCTCCACACGACCCAGGCCGACTCGACCCCCCAGGCAATCAGCAGGAAACGCAATACCGCCAGCGCGAAACTCGCCAGAATCAGCCGGCGCGGCGTCACCTGCGCAAATATGCGCGGAATAATCAGGAAAACCCCGATTTCACACAGCACCCCCAGCGCCCACAGCCAGCCCACGGTGGACTTGTCGTAGCCGTGCTCGACCAGATAAATTGAATAAAAGGTGTAATACGGACCGTGCGTGACCGCCATCAGCATGCAGGCCACGAGCAATGCCGCCACCTCGGGCCGCCTCACCGTTTCCCACACCGAATGATCATCGGTGGGGTGCGGCAGGATCGCCGACTCGGGGATCACCCGCGCAAACGCAACGATGCCGAACATCACCGCCAGCACCGCCCACGGCAGCCAACTGATAGGCACATGATCGAAGGCATACCCCAAACCCACCACCATCAGGATAAACCCCACCGAGCCCCATAGCCGGATCCGGCCATAGCCATCGCTACGTTCGCCCAGATGGGACAGCGTCATCGCCTCAACCAAAGGCAACGACGCGCTCCAGAAAAAGCTTAATGCGGCCATCACGCCAAACAGCCACCAGAAACTGTCGCTGACAAACACGCCGACAAACACCAGCACGCTGCCCACCGCCGCAACCTGAACGATCGCCGTGCGCCGTCCGGTCAAATCGGCAATATGACCCCAGATATTGGGGGCGAATATCCGCATCACCTGCAGCAGCGACATCAACACGCCAATCTGGAACGCGTTGAATGCCAGCGACTGCAAATACAGCCCCCAGAACGGCGACATCGCGCCGACGAAGGCAAAGTAAAAGAAATAGAAACCGGACAGGCGCCAGTAGGGAAGAGTAGGCATGAATTCAATCTGCCGCCGCAGCGGCCGTAACACAGCGCGCATTATGCGGCCTGCACAGGGACGC
This sequence comes from Hydrogenophilales bacterium 17-61-9, assembly GCA_002256785.1. Classification (GTDB taxonomy): domain Bacteria; phylum Pseudomonadota; class Gammaproteobacteria; order Burkholderiales; family Thiobacillaceae; genus Thiobacillus. Next base: position 115 of record NCIF01000074.1, on the reverse strand, counting down.
TGGATACGGTCGCAGGGCGGCATAGCCCCTCTATCCGGAAAACAAGCTTGAATACAGGCGGCGGCTGACCTATTTTTAAAGCATTCTCAAGGCCATCAAGGAGAGTGTCATGCTG
>NCIF01000073.1 GCA_002256785.1 Hydrogenophilales bacterium 17-61-9 | reverse complement strand
AGACAGCAGACGAATCCGAGGCAAAAAAACTCACCCGCACTGCCGACAACCTCGCCGCCTCGCTGCGCGCCGCCGCCGTTGCCGCCACGCTGGACGAGCTGCGCGGCGTCGAAGGCGAAGCCGCACGCGGCTATTTTGCCGCCGTCAACCTCGTCATCAAACCCACCATGCGCGAACACTTCCAGCTCGACGGTCGCACCCGCCGCCCGCCGCTGGACCGCTTCAACGCACTGATTTCTTTCCTCTACGCCATGCTCATGAATGACTGCCGATCCGCACTGGAAGCCGTCGGACTCGATCCGCAACTCGGCTTTCTGCACGCTGTCCGCCCCGGCCGCGCTGCGCTCGCGCTGGATTTACAGGAAGAGTTCCGCGCTGTGCTGTGCGACCGTTTGGCGCTCACTCTCATCAATCGCGGTCAGGTTGGCCCGGTCGACTTCGACCTGCGCGAAGGCGGTGCGGTCATGCTCAACGACAAAGGCCGCCGCGCCGTCGTCACCGCCTGGCAAGAACGCAAACAGGAAGAAATCACCCACCCGCTGACAGAAACCAAACAGCCTTTTGCCCTGCTGCCCTTCATCCAGGCACGCTTCATCGCCCGCACTCTGCGCGGCGAAATGGAAAGCTACCTGCCCTATCTGTCCAAATAAGCCATGCTCATCATCGTCACCTACGATGTCTCTACCGAAACAGCCGCCGGTCGAAAACGCCTGCGCCGTGTCGCAAAAGCCTGCGAACGCAGCGGACAGCGCGTGCAAAAATCCGTCTTCGAATGCCGGGTTGATGAAATGCAATACGAACAACTCGAACGCGAATTGCTGGCTGAAATAGATCCTGAACACGACAACCTGCGTTTCTACCGCATCACCGAACCAACCGAACTACGCGTCAAGGAATATGGCATCTTTCGTGCCGTCGATTTCGAAGGCCCCCTCGTCATATGAAGCGCGAACATCTATCAACAGTAAAAAGCCGGCGGGTTCGCGCGCGCAACAAGTCATTGTTCTTTAACAACTTGGCAAGCAGCTCCGTTCTAGCACACACCGTTTGGATTGCCGCGAATGTCAGGTTCGCGCAAACTTATCGCGCTTCGCAAAATAATCAACCGATTGCATGAGCGGGGCATCGCCCGGCCTCATGGCCGGGCGCGGATTGAAACGTTTTCCATCGCCCCCGCCGGGCGCGAGATCCAGCTGCATCGCCCGGCCTCATGGCCGGGCGCGGATTGAAACATCGTCGACGACGAAACCGTGGCCAAGACCAACGGCGCATCGCCCGGCCTCATGGCCGGGCGCGGATTGAAACAAGGACGACGAAGGCCGCCCGCTGGCGCTGATCCCGCATCGCCCGGCCTCATGGCCGGGCGCGGATTGAAACAAGTTTGGCGCCGAAGCGCGCGCCGCCGGCGGCTACGCATCGCCCGGCCTCATGGCCGGGCGCGGATTGAAACAAGTTCAAGAACGCCGCCGCCGACCTGGTCGTGCAGGCATCGCCCGGCCTCATGGCCGGGCGCGGATTGAAACAACAACACCCTCAAGGCCCAGCCCGGCACCTGGCAGGGCATCGCCCGGCCTCATGGCCGGGCGCGGATTGAAACGTAAGCGCCGATCACGCGCGGCGTGCCCTGCCGGCGCATCGCCCGGCCTCATGGCCGGGCGCGGATTGAAACGCCTCGATGAAATACGGCAGCAGTCGCTCAGGCGGCGCATCGCCCGGCCTCATGGCCGGGCGCGGATTGAAACTGAAGCTGGCGGCGGAGGGCAAGGTGATGATCGGGCATCGCCCGGCCTCATGCATCGCCCGGCCTCATGGCCGGGCGCGGATTGAAACTCTGCGGCGTTGAAGTGGCTGCCGCCCGCCACGCCGCATCGCCCGGCCTCATGGCCGGGCGCGGATTGAAACCTGTTGTTCCATGCCGAGCATTCCCTGGTGGCCGGCATCGCCCGGCCTCATGGCCGGGCGCGGATTGAAACTCTTGGCGGCGGCGACGGGGACGGGGATCAGCTCGGCATCGCCCGGCCTCATGGCCGGGCGCGGATTGAAACTGTTCTTGTTGAACCACAAGGAGGACACCCTGTACATGCATCGCCCGGCCTCATGGCCGGGCGCGGATTGAAACTGATGGACTCCCAAACATTATCAAAGCGCAGGCTGGCATCGCCCGGCCTCATGGCCGGGCGCGGATTGAAACGTGGTGCCGGAGAACGACCTGGAGTTCGGTCGCCGCGCATCGCCCGGCCTCATGGCCGGGCGCGGATTGAAACCCGAAGCAGATGAAGCTGGGCGCGCATGCCTCGGGGCATCGCCCGGCCTCATGGCCGGGCGCGGATTGAAACGACTCAATCGGAGCCGGCGCACGCGGTGCGCTTTGGCATCGCCCGGCCTCATGGCCGGGCGCGGATTGAAACATCCTGCTGCACGAGTCGCCGCAGTGGCTGAACGAGGCATCGCCCGGCCTCATGGCCGGGCGCGGATTGAAACGCGCTGGCATGGCATGGGTGTACGACCGCTACGTGGCATCGCCCGGCCTCATGGCCGGGCGCGGATTGAAACATTACCGCCGGCAGCGGCGGGCGTGCGACAACCGGCATCGCCCGGCCTCATGGCCGGGCGCGGATTGAAACAAGAGTGGCCGGTTTTATCCCAATCCAAAGTCGCGCATCGCCCGGCCTCATGGCCGGGCGCGGATTGAAACTGTTCTTCGTCGAGCCGGCGGGCGGCGATTACCACGCATCGCCCGGCCTCATGGCCGGGCGCGGATTGAAACCATGAAACCCTTGTGCAGCAACGGTTTCAGGCCGTGCATCGCCCGGCCTCATGGCCGGGCGCGGATTGAAACATTTTGCCGTACAGGCCAAATGTCATTTGATCCAGGCATCGCCCGGCCTCATGGCCGGGCGCGGATTGAAACGCCAGATCCATCAACTCCCGGCGCTGGGCATCCGGCATCGCCCGGCCTCATGGCCGGGCGCGGATTGAAACATCCTGGCCGACGATGGCCTGCACAAGGCGCTCAAGCATCGCCCGGCCTCATGGCCGGGCGCGGATTGAAACTCGCTCATTGCTGTCAGTCCTCGGCCCCGCTGCGGCATCGCCCGGCCTCATGGCCGGGCGCGGATTGAAACCTCCAGCAGCGCCACGCTGCGGTAGGGCGTTTCGATGGCATCGCCCGGCCTCATGGCCGGGCGCGGATTGAAACCTGTCGTCGGTGTTGATGGCTGGTCGCGCATCATGCATCGCCCGGCCTCATGGCCGGGCGCGGATTGAAACAGATTGGGGAGGACGACAGTGACGATGGAAATGCGCATCGCCCGGCCTCATGGCCGGGCGCGGATTGAAACCCATTCCGGCATGGCTCAGCGATTTTCGCCCATGGCATCGCCCGGCCTCATGGCCGGGCGCGGATTGAAACTCGGTAAATGCAATAGGCAGCAGGCGGATAAAGTGCATCGCCCGGCCTCATGGCCGGGCGCGGATTGAAACCGTGGTGTCGCATTGAGCGAGAGCCGGAGCGGGAGCATCGCCCGGCCTCATGGCCGGGCGCGGATTGAAACGCGTTGGTCGTAACCGTCCATTATGCGAAGTGCTGCATCGCCCGGCCTCATGGCCGGGCGCGGATTGAAACCTCTGTTTGCACATCGCCCGCCGCCCGCCGCTCGCGCATCGCCCGGCCTCATGGCCGGGCGCGGATTGAAACGTTTGTGTCGTAGTTGAGCGAGTGGACCTCCATCAGCATCGCCCGGCCTCATGGCCGGGCGCGGATTGAAACTCGCTCGGGCCGGTGGTGGGCAATCTGCCGGCAATGCATCGCCCGGCCTCATGGCCGGGCGCGGATTGAAACAACGATATGCCCGCCAATTTGCGGATTCCGGGCGGCATCGCCCGGCCTCATGGCCGGGCGCGGATTGAAACATATCTATCCCCTTAAACCGGCCACGGAAACCACGCATCGCCCGGCCTCATGGCCGGGCGCGGATTGAAACCAGATGAAGTGCTGGCCAGTATGTCAACGCCGATGCATCGCCCGGCCTCATGGCCGGGCGCGGATTGAAACGCCTTCAGCCGCCCGATCATGAGCGAACCATATTCAGCATCGCCCGGCCTCATGGCCGGGCGCGGATTGAAACGGAAAATACATAAACTGGTAACTGGTGGCGCCTGGGCATCGCCCGGCCTCATGGCCGGGCGCGGATTGAAACAAGCTGCCGTGCCTGCGCCACCCTCAAGGCGCGCGCATCGCCCGGCCTCATGGCCGGGCGCGGATTGAAACGAGCAGGCCTGGGACGTGGACGGCTTGCCCGGATGCATCGCCCGGCCTCATGGCCGGGCGCGGATTGAAACCATTTATTTTTAATTCTGCGCTTGACGCAGTTCAAGCATCGCCCGGCCTCATGGCCGGGCGCGGATTGAAACACCACCGAGCCGTTGACCGGACCGTAAGGCAGCGCGCATCGCCCGGCCTCATGGCCGGGCGCGGATTGAAACAACCTTTGCCCAAGTTGCGGCGGCGCGCTGGCATGGCGCATCGCCCGGCCTCATGGCCGGGCGCGGATTGAAACGCCCCAGGTGACTTCCAGGCTGCGGATCGACCCGAGCATCGCCCGGCCTCATGGCCGGGCGCGGATTGAAACGGAAGCGCGCCTTGTCGTCCTCGCTCACACCCTTGGGCATCGCCCGGCCTCATGGCCGGGCGCGGATTGAAACATCGCGCGCCTACCTGTAACCGCAAAACCATAACCGCATCGCCCGGCCTCATGGCCGGGCGCGGATTGAAACACACTCCGTCGCACGTAGATGTGGGGCGTTGTTTCGCATCGCCCGGCCTCATGGCCGGGCGCGGATTGAAACCAGAAGCGTCGTCTACGGATCGGAGAAAACAAGGGCATCGCCCGGCCTCATGGCCGGGCGCGGATTGAAACCGGGCACGGGCAACACCATCAACATGCTGGACGGCGCATCGCCCGGCCTCATGGCCGGGCGCGGATTGAAACGGGTTCTGCTCGATGTAGCCGTTCGACGCCTTGCGCATCGCCCGGCCTCATGGCCGGGCGCGGATTGAAACGTCCGCGCCGACCTCGCCATGATCCTCGGCCAGGGCATCGCCCGGCCTCATGGCCGGGCGCGGATTGAAACTAATTTCGTGCGACGTAGCGAAAAATTCGCCGAAGCATCGCCCGGCCTCATGGCCGGGCGCGGATTGAAACGAACCGAAGTGGCTGTGCTGGGATCCAGAGCGGCGCATCGCCCGGCCTCATGGCCGGGCGCGGATTGAAACACCGCAACCGCGTCGGCAAGGAAGTCGGTGCTGTCGCATCGCCCGGCCTCATGGCCGGGCGCGGATTGAAACATCAACGGCGTGGAGAAGGCAGCATGAACACCATGCATCGCCCGGCCTCATGGCCGGGCGCGGATTGAAACATGCTGCTGCCTGGTCCTGCTGTTGTTCAAACAGGGCATCGCCCGGCCTCATGGCCGGGCGCGGATTGAAACCCGTCTCCGTATTCGCGCCGCGCAGAACACAGCACGCATCGCCCGGCCTCATGGCCGGGCGCGGATTGAAACGGCAGCCTTGACGTTCTCGCCGAGCTTGATCGCGGGCATCGCCCGGCCTCATGGCCGGGCGCGGATTGAAACCTTTTTATCATCGACGATTTTCCCGATAAACATGGCATCGCCCGGCCTCATGGCCGGGCGCGGATTGAAACCATGCCGCGGTTGTCGGTATGGGTGAGCGACAGGGCATCGCCCGGCCTCATGGCCGGGCGCGGATTGAAACCGACGTCGTCGAAACACTGGAGTACCTGCTGCAGGCATCGCCCGGCCTCATGGCCGGGCGCGGATTGAAACGACATGGCTTAAATCGCGCGACGCATGTATTTGAGCATCGCCCGGCCTCATGGCCGGGCGCGGATTGAAACATCGCAGGCATTGCAGGGACGATGACGGCGTCCAGCATCGCCCGGCCTCATGGCCGGGCGCGGATTGAAACATCCTCATTGCGCGCGTCGGCATGCAGGTCGGCAGCATCGCCCGGCCTCATGGCCGGGCGCGGATTGAAACGTCTAATGATCGACTTTCCGCAAGTAAACTGCGCTTGAGTCACCCGCCCCATTGGGCAGAAAATCGAGCTTGGCTTTGCTAAGGAGTCCGAATATGGAATGGCGAGATCGAATTATCAGCGACCCTACCGTGCTGGTCGGCAAGCCGGTCATCAAAGACACGCGAATTTCCGTCGAGTTGATTCTGGGCTGGCTGGCCAATGGCTGGACATACAAGCAAATCCTGGAGTCCTATCCGCACATTACTCGGGAAGACATCCTGGCCGCACTGGCGTTTGCCGAGGAAATGATGCGGGATGAACAGCACATCGCCGCGCACAAGGCTGTCGCTTGAAGCCGGCTCTGATCGTCAACGAAAACTTTCCTGCACCGACCTTGCGGGTGCTGCATTCGCAAGGCGTCGACGTGCTGTCCGTGCAGGAAACGATACCGGGCGCAACCGATGAAGCCGTGTTGGCGATGACCTGCGAGAGCGTCCGCTGGTTAGTCCCTTTCTACAAGGACTACGGCGAACTAGCGTTTTCCCAGCGATGCGACTGCCGAGTGGGTGCTGGAGTGTTCCCGGCTCGAACGGGGATGAGGCAACGACACCTCACTGAATAGCTTAACTCGCATGGTTGATTTTGGTCGCACTTATGAGCGCACTGATTCTGGACATAATCTCGGCTGCCGGAATCCGGCTGAGTGCGGCCCGCTTCCATATCAGCCACGCATCATGCAACCTCTTCATCCCAGGCTTTGGCGATGTCTTCAGGAGCGTCCCCTGACACACCTTACAGACTGACGATGAGGCGATGGATGAGTTCGCCCCGGTCCTGCGGAGAAAGCTGCAAAGCCTGATTTTCAATGTCCTTGAGTATCGCAGCCGTGATCAATTCCACGTCGGCGCCGCACTGGCTGGCATGGCAGTACTCGAATCACGATCAATACCCTTTCCCCAAACAGCTTGAATCGCACGCCCTCGGCGATGGATAATGCTGCATTGCGCCGGATAGCCCATTTTGGAAACCTACATTCTCATCCTCATTTCCACGGTGTTCGTGAACAACATCGTGATGGCCAAGATTCTCGGCCTGTGCCCGTTCATGGGCGTGTCGAGAAAGCTGGAAACCGCCATCGGCATGGGGCTGGCGACGACCTTTGTGCTGACGCTGGCGTCCGGCGCCAGCTACCTCATCAACGAATACCTGCTCGGCGCCGAACTGTTTTACCTGCGCACGCTGTCATTCATCGTGGTGATTGCCGGGATTGTGCAATTCACCGAGATGTTCATCAACAAGACCAGCCCGGTGCTATATCAGGTGCTGGGGATTTATCTGCCGCTGATCACCACCAACTGCGCAGTGCTGGGGATTCCGCTGCTCAACGTGCAGGCGCAGCACGGTTTTGTCGAGTCGCTGTTTTTCGGCGCCGGCGGCGCGATCGGCTTCACCCTGGCGCTGATCCTGTTTGCCGGCATTCGCGAACGGCTGGATACCTGCGATGTGCCGTCGCCGTTCAAGGGCACCAGTATTGCAATGATCACTGCGGGGTTGATGTCGCTCGCATTCATGGGTTTCTCCGGGCTGGTGAAATAATGCTCACCGCCGTTCTGGTAATGGTCGGCATCGCCGTCGTGATCGGGCTGACGCTGGGCTGGTCGGCGATCCGGCTCAAGGTGGAAGGCAACCCGCTGGCGGAAAAAATCGACGCCATCCTGCCGCAAACCCAATGCGGGCAGTGCGGCTTCCCCGGCTGCAAGCCCTATGCCAATGCCATCGCCAAGGGCGAAGCCGACATCAACCAGTGTCCACCGGGCGGCGAAGACGGGGTCAAGAAACTGGCCGAACTGCTCGGCGTGGAAGCCAAGCCGCTCGACGCAACCCACGGCACCCCCAAGCCCAAGTCGGTGGCGTTCATCGACGAGCAAACCTGCATCGGCTGCACCTTGTGCATCCAGGCCTGCCCGGTCGATGCCATCGCCGGCGCCGCCAAGCAGATGCACACCATCATCGCCGCCGAATGCACCGGCTGCGAACTGTGCCTGCCGCCGTGCCCGGTCGACTGCATTGCGATGATTCCGATCGCGGAAGATCTGCCGCACTGGAAATGGAAGCATCCGGTGGTGATGTTGAAGCGCATCGCATGAGTCGCGAACTGTTCAAGTTCAAGGGCGGCGTGCACCCGCCCGAACACAAGTCGGAATCGAACACGCGACCGATTCACGTCGCGCCACTCCCCAAACAACTGGTCATCCCGGTTCGCCAACACATCGGCAATCCGGCGAAACCGCTGGTCCATGTGGGCCAATCGGTTTTAAAGGGCCAGATGATTGCGGCGGCCGATGGCTACATCTCGGCGGCCGTCCACGCCCCCACCTCGGGTGTCATTTCCAGCATCGACCTGCAGCCGGTTCCGCATGTTTCCGGCCTGCCCGACCTGTGCATTACCCTGGTAACCGACGGCCGCGACGCGTGGATAGACCGCGCGCCCCTCGATTACCCAAACATGGCGCCCGCCGAATTGCGCATGCAACTGCGCGACATGGGCCTGACCGGTCTGGGCGGTGCGGTGTTTCCCAGTGCGGTCAAACTCGACCCCGGTGCGGCGCACGCCTGTCCCACCCTGATCGTCAACGGCGGCGAATGCGAACCCTGGATCACCTGCGACGAGATGCTGATGCGCGCGCACGCCGACGCCATTTTGCAGGGCGTGGCGGTGATGCGGCATGTGTTGGGCAGCACCGAAATTCTCGTCGGCATCGAAGACAACAAGCCCGAAGCCATCGCCGCGATGCAGGCCGCCGCGCAGAAAATGGATTTCGCGGTGGAAATCGTCGCGGTGCCGGCGATCTACCCTGGCGGCGGCGCCAAGCAGATGATCCGGACGCTCACCGGCAAGGAAGTGCCGTCCGGCAAACTGTCCACCGACATCGGCATTCAGGTGTTCAACGTCGGCACCGCTTATGCGCTGGCGCGTGCGGTGCATTACGGCGAACCCCTGATCTCGCGGCTGGTCACGGTGACGGGACACGTGTTGCGGCCGCAAAATTTCGAGGTGCTGATCGGCACCCCGATGCACACGCTGATCGCGCATGCGGGCGAACGCGACGGCGCCACCGGGGTGCTGATGGGCGGACCGATGATGGGCATGCCGATGCCCGATCTGAAGGTACCGGTGGTCAAGGCCACCAACTGCATTCTGGTGAAATCAGCCGAGCAGTTCCCGCCACTCCCCAAGGCCCTGCCGTGCATTCGCTGCACCCGCTGCGCCGACGTCTGCCCGGCCGAACTACAGCCGCAGGAGCTGTTCCGCTTTGCCAAGGCGGCGGATTTTGGACGCGCCCAGGAATATCACCTGTTCGACTGCATCGAGTGCGGCTGCTGCAGCTATGTCTGCCCCAGCCATATCCCGCTGGTTGATTTCTATCGCTACGCCAAGAGCGAAATCTGGGCGCGCGAAAAAGAAAAACGCGCCGCCGATCTGGCACGCGAACGCCACGAATTCCGCCAGTTCCGGCTGGAGCGCGAGAAACAGGAAAAAGCCGAAAAACTTGCCGCCAAGGCGCAGGCAGCGCGGGCGCAAGCTGCGCTGGATCAAACGCGGCGCGCCGAACTCAGCGCCACCCCCGCTGATGGCGCAGCCCCCAGCGAAGCCGATGCCAAGAAGGCGCTGATTGCCGCTGCGCTGGCGCGGGTCCAGGCCAACAAAGCCGAAGCCGTGCCCAAAAACACCGACAGCCTGTCGCCCGAAACCCAGCGCGAGATCGGGGAAATCGAGGCACGCCGGGCTAAAATCCGTGAACTGGCGCACCAACCGCTGGAAACCGAAGAGAAGTCCAAATAATGCCCGCTCCTTTCATTCTCGACCGCTCCAGCGTCACCCAGGTCATGGCCTGGGTGCTGGCTGCCTTGCTGCCCGGCATTGCCGCGTATGTATGGCTGTTCGGGCCGGGCATCCTGGTCACGCTGTCGCTCGCCACCGTCACCGCGCTGGCGGCCGAGGCGGCCATGCTCAAGGCGCGCGGCTATCCGGCCAAGCCTTTCCTCACCGATTTGAGCGCGATCGTCACCGCCTGGCTGCTGGCCTTGTCGCTGCCGTCGCTGGCGCCGTGGTGGCTGATCGTCACCGGCACGCTGTTCGCCATTGTGGTCGCCAAGCATTTGTATGGCGGTCTGGGGCAGAATATTTTCAACCCGGCGATGGTCGGTTACGCGGTGCTGATCGTGTCCTTTCCGGTGCAGATGACGCAGTGGGCGGGGCCGCTTGAATTGACCGCTGCTCCGCTGACCCTGGCGCAAAGCGCAACGGTGATTTTTGGCGGCGACCTGTCCAAAGCCACGCTCGATGCCGTCACCATGGCCACCCCGCTGGACACGTTACGAACCGGCTTACTGCAGCAACTGACCGTCGACGAGATCATGCCAAAATCCATTTTCGGCCATTACGGCGGAACGGGGTTCGAATGGCTGGCGGCCGCGTTTCTGCTCGGCGGACTCATGCTGTGGGCGCTGCGCATCATCAGCTGGCAGGTGCCGCTGGCGTTTCTTGCGGGCATCTGGCTGACGGCCGGATTCTTGCATTTCTTCGACGCCGGCCGCTTCGGCGCACCCTGGTTTCATCTGTTTGCGCCTTCGGTCATGCTCGGCGCCTTCTTCATCGCCACCGACCCGGTGTCGGGCGCGACCACGCCGCGCGGCAAGCTGATTTTCGGCTTTGGCGCAGGCTTGCTCACCATCATCATCCGCACCTGGGGCGGCTTCCCGGACGGCGTGGCTTTCGCCATCCTGCTGATGAACCTGAGCGTGCCCTTGATCGACGCCTGGACCCAACCGCGCATTTATGGCGGCGGCAAGCGCCACTACGCTGCTGACATTCACCTTCGGCCGTACGCAACCCAGCATCGAGCGCAGCCAGCAGGCCGCAAAACTGTCGCTGCTCAACCAGGTATTGCCGCAGTCGCTGTATGACAACGACCTGCTCTCCAGCCAGCGCAGCGTCCCGCCCGATTCGCAACTGGGAACCCAGAAGCCGTCTGCGATGTGGGTTGCGCGCCGGGGCGACGCCATTTCTGCGGTGGTTCTTGAAGCCATCGCTCCAGATGGCTACAGTGGAAACATTCATCTGCTGATCGGTATCGACATCAACGGCGCCCTCACCGGCGTGCGCGTGACCAGCCATCGCGAAACGCCAGGGCTGGGCGACTATATCGACCGGCAAAGAAGTCCGTGGGTCGAACAGTTCGCCGGCAAGTCGTTGAGCCTGCCTGCCAGCAAACTGTGGGGGGTCGCCAAGGATGGCGGCGCATTCGACGCCCGTGCCGGCGCCACCATCACACCGCGCGCCGTGGTCAAGGCCGTCCGCAGCGCGCTCGATTATTTTGCACGCAACCGCAAGGCGATCGTTGCACCGCCCCCCGCTGAAATGACTACGCCCGCCAAGGAGAGCCCCCATGATGACAGCCACTGAATTCCGCAGCCTGTTTCAAAATGGCCTCAACAAGCAAAACGCCGGACTGGTGCAACTGCTCGGCCTGTGCCCGCTGCTGGCGATCAGCAACACGCTGGTGAACGCGTTGGCATTGGGCCTGGCCACCATGCTGGTGATGGTTTTTTCCAGCGGCGTGGTTTCCAGTGTGCGCAATTTCGTGCCGCACGAAATCCGCATTCCAGTCTTCGTGCTCATCATCGCGGCACTGGTCACGGTCATCGATCTGGTCATGCATGCTTATGTGCACCGGCTGTATCTGGTGCTGGGCATTTTCATTCCGCTCATCACCACCAACTGCATCGTGCTCGCGCGCGCCGATGCGTTCGCATCGAAAAACCACCCTTTGCATGGCATGGTCGATGCCTTTGCAATGGGTCTGGGGCTGACGCTGGTGCTGGTGGTGCTGGGCAGCATTCGCGAACTGGCCGGCCAGGGCACGCTGTTCTCCGGGATCAATCTGGTTTTCGGCGAAGAAGCCAAACAATTCGTGCTGCATGTGCTGCCCCATTACCAGGGATTTTTACTGGCGATTCTGCCGCCCGGCGCCTTCATTTCGCTTGGCCTGCTGATTGCTGCGCACAACTGGAACAAGGCGCGTGCCGAACAGCGCGCCCACGCGGCCCTTCTCGCTGCGGCATGAAGCCGCCGTTGAAGCGACGCGCGCCCGGGCTGGCAGCCCTATATTTGCACCCACACGGCAACGCAAAGCCGGGAAACAGGCCTTTAGCGCATGTCTGAACGACCCATAATCAGCGTACGATGAATCAAACCAAGCGCCACGAAATCTTCAGTCGGCTGCGCGCCGCCAATCCTCATCCCGCCACTGAGCTTGAATACCGCACCCCGTTCGAATTGCTGGTGGCGGTGGTGTTGTCGGCGCAATCCACCGACAAGGGGGTCAACCTGGCCACCCGCCGCCTGTTCCCGAAAGCCAATACGCCCGAAGCCATTTACGCGCTGGGCGAAACCGGGCTGGCCGATGCCATCAAGACTATCGGTCTCTACAAAAGCAAGGCCCGCCACCTCATCGTCACCTGCAAAATGCTGATCGACTTGCACGATAGCGCGGTTCCTGCCGACCGGGCGGCGCTCGAAGCCCTGCCCGGCGTGGGGCGCAAGACGGCCAACGTCATACTCAACACCGCGTTCGGCCAGCCGACCATGGCGGTCGACACCCACATCTTCCGCGTGTCCAATCGCATCGGGCTTGCCCCCGGAAAAACGGTGCTTGAAGTGGAGAAGAAGCTGCTCAAGACCATCCCCGCCGAATTCCGCGTCGACGCCCATCATTGGCTGATCCTGCACGGCCGCTATACCTGCCAGGCGCGCAAGCCCAGGTGCGGCGAGTGCATCATTGCCGACCTCTGCGAATACAAGGGTAAAAGTGTTTAATCCCAGCCGCGACCAGGTTCGCCAGTTTTTCTTTAGCGTATGGGCCAAATACCGCGCCGGCCAGCCATTGGCGGGCGCGGAGCAGCCCGCGCTCGAAGCCGTGCTGGCACACCCCGAATACCACGCCATGCTCGACCAGCCCGAGCGCTATCTGGATCGGGACTATCTGCCCGATGCGGGCGAAACCAATCCGTTTCTGCATTTATCCATGCACCTGGCCATTGCCGAGCAGCTGTCGGTTGACCAGCCGCCAGGCATCCGCGCACGCTACCAGCAGCTGATCAAGCTGCATGACGACGAGATGGGCGCCCAGCACGCGGTCATGGACTGTCTGGCAGAAATGATCTGGCAGGCGCAACGCCACCAGACCGCCTTCGATTCAACCGCCTATCTGCAGTGCCTGGACCGCCAGACCGGCGACGCCTGACCCCGCCTTTCCGTGGCTGCATTTTTCCGCGTTTCTGTCGATACGACCAGTATCGGTGTAGCCGTGCGCGATGCCGCAACAACCGATATCGATGCGCGGATCAGCACGGCCGACCAGGCCCTCTATCTGGCCAAACAGGCTGGGCGCAATCAGGTTTGTACCCCGTAGCGCCCCGCTTCAAACCTTCAATCCACCAAAAAAACGGGCGCGACCCTCACATGGCCGCGCCCGTTTCCGGTCCGGAACTGCCCGTTCAGTACTTCAGGTTCAAGCCTTTTTGTCTGGAGAAGAACAACGCCAGGTCCAGCATGTCTGCATCGGACAGGGTTTGCACCTGACCGGCCATGATGGGGTTGCTGCGTTTGCCCGACTTGTAATCCTTGAGCGAGTGATAAATATAATCACGATGCTGCCCCGCCAGCGTGGGGAAGGACGGCACCGCGCTCACGCCTTCCGCGCCATGACAGCCCGCGCAGGTGGTGGACTTGGCCTTGCCCGCTTCATAGTTGCCCTTGGCCTGCACTTGTAACGAAAAACCCAGCGCAACCGTGGCGAGGATAAACAATGCTTTTTTCATGATGTCGTCCTCGTTTAGTTGGCAGGGCCGCTGTAGGAAGAAGCGTAATAGGCAGCGAGGTCTTCCATGTCCTGGTCGGACAAGGTCGCAGCGATTCCCTTCATGCTGGGATGGCTGCGTTCGCCTGACTTGTAGCCTTTGAGCGCGGCCACGATGTAGTCTGCATGCTGTCCGCCCAGCTTGGGCACGCTATAGACACTGGGGTAGGCCGTACGCCAGCCCGGAATGCCATGGCAGCCGGCGCACATGGAGGTTTTCAGTTGTCCGGCCTTGGGGTCGCCCGCTGCCTGAACCGGCATGGCCAGCGCCAACAGCACGGACGCGCACAGCGTAATCGTGGTGGTTTTCATCTTCCTCGCTCTCTCTGGTTGAGTTGTCATTAAGGACCCTGTCTGATGCAGGGTTTGACGCCCATTATAAAACCGTATACCCCGCTTGACATGCCTCTTGCCCGCCATAAATCCTTTTATGGCAAGTGGATATAGTATTATTCGCTAATATTCTTCTGGGGTTTCCGTGATCAATCTCAAGGCTTGTCCGCTCTGGATTTTCCGTCTGCTGCCTTTTTTGCGCTGGTGGCCCAACGTCACGCAGCAGACTGTCAAGAGCGACGTCATTGCCGCGCTAACCGGCGCAATGATAGTCCTGCCACAGGCAGTGGCCTTTGCAACCATCGCCGGTTTGCCGCCCGAATATGGGCTGTATGCCGCGATGGTGCCGGCTATCGTCGGCGCGCTTTGGGGTTCGAGCTGGCACCTGGTTTCGGGACCGACGACGGCCATTTCCATTGTGGTTTTTGCGTCAATCAGCCCGCTGGCCGAACCCGGAAGTGCCCAATTCATCGGCATGGTCCTCACCCTCACCCTATTAGCGGGCTTGATCCAGCTGGCGATGGGACTGGCGCGACTGGGTGCGCTGGTCAACTTCATCTCCCACACCGTCATCATCGGTTTCACTGCGGGTGCGGCAATCCTCATCGCCAGCAGCCAGATCAAGAACTTTTTCGGCCTGGATATTTCTCGCGACGCCCATTTTCATGAGGTGCTGATCCAGTTCGGCACGCACATCATGGACACCCAGCCATGGGTATTGACCGTGGGCGCAGTCACCTTGATTTCCGGCATGCTCGCCAAACGCTATCTGGCCAGGCTGCCTTACATGATCGTTGCCATGGTAGCGGGCAGCCTGGTGGCCGCTTTTCTGAACTACGAACTCGGTGCTGAGCAAACCGGCATTCGCACGGTGGGTGCATTGGTGGCGTCCTTCCCGCCCTTGTCACTGCCCGACTTCTCGCTGACCGCCATCAAGCAAACCCTGTTTCCGGCCACCATTATCGCGATACTGGCCCTGACCGAAGCGGTCGCCATTGCGCGCTCGGTTGCCGTCAAGTCCGACCAGCGGATCGACAGCAACCAGGAGTTTGTAGGACAGGGCCTGTCCAATATCGCGGGCAGCTTTTTCTCCAGCTACGCGTCCAGCGGCTCGTTCAACCGCAGCGGCGTGAATTACGCCTCGGGCGCGAAAACACCGCTTGCTGCCGCGATGTCGGCGGTTTTCCTGCTGCTGATCGTGCTGCTGGTCGCGCCGCTTGCCGCTTATCTGCCGGTCGCCTCGATGGCCGCCATTCTGTTCATCGTGGCGTGGAGCCTGATCGACTTCCATCACATTGGCGAAATCCTCAAACGGCACAATCGCGAGCGCATCGTGCTTGCCATCACCTTTTTCGGCACCCTGATCGACCTGGAGAAAGGCATTTTTCTCGGCATTCTGGTGTCGCTGATGTTCTATCTGTATCGCACGTCGCAGCCGTCGATTCGCGAACTGGTGCCGTCATTCATCAACCGCGACAACCCGCAACGCAAGCTCGTACCCGTCGATACCGATGCGCCGGCCTGTCCGCAAATGGCCATCCTTCGCGTTGAGGGCTCGATTTTCTTTGGCGCGGTCGAACACGTTCAACAACACTTCCGCAATGTGGACGAGTCCGACCCCAACAAAAAACATCTGATGCTGGCGGCGCGCGCCATCGGCTTCATTGATCTGGCGGGCGCCGAACTGTTCGCAAAAGAAGCCGTCAGGCGGCGAAAAATGGGGGGCGGCCTCTACATTGTCGGCGTGCAACCCGACCTCTGCGAAATGCTGAAACGCAGTGGACAGGTCGACACCGTGGGCGAAGACAATATTTTTCGTCACAAAGGCGAGGCAATCAAGGCGATATACAGCCGCATGAACAACGATATTTGCGAATCCTGCACTGCCCGGGTATTTCACGAGTGCCACCGTAACCTGCCGAACGGCAGGCCACGCAGCGCAACATCTAGTTGACTGATTGACGCTGCGCCCGCCGCCAGATCCATGGCGGCGTCGGCGTCGCCTCTGCCCACAATCCGCGGCGTGCGCGACGGGCTTCTTCCTGCGCCGCCACGCCTGCCGCATTGCGCCGGTAACGCGAAGCGGGATAGTACGTCCAGGCCAGGCCCAAACGCACCATTTCAATATTGACCTGCAATGTGCCTTGGGCGAGGTGCGCAACTCTGCGTCCATAGACATCGGTTGCAACCATGTTCGCTTCCACTGACTGGTTCAGCACCAGCGCAGTCAGCGCGCGCGTCGCGGCGTCGCCATAGGCCTGGCTTTTCTCCGGCGCATCGATATCGGCCAGTCGAATTTTCAGGATAGCGCGCGACCGGGCGCCCGTGCGTTCGGGTTTGAACAAGACCGTATCGCCATCGATCACCCCGACCACGACACCCCGCACATTCTCCGCCAATGCCGGCAGAGAAACGGCCCACGCGACAAGCAGCAGCCACAAGCCGCGTTTCACCCGGCCAGCATCTCAGCGGCGTGTTGTCGCGTCGTCGTCGTGATTTTGAGTCCGCCCAGCATGCGCGCGATTTCCTCCACCCGCGTATCCGCATCAAGCGACTCAATGCTGGACGAAACCAAGCCGCCATGGGCCAGCTTGCTCACCCGCAAGTGCTGGGCGCCGCGTGCAGCCACCTGCGGTAAATGGGTGATGACCAGCACCTGCCGGGTTTCGCCGAGTTTCGCCAGCCGCCGCCCGACCGCTTCGGCCACGCTGCCGCCGATGCCGACATCGACCTCGTCGAAAATCAATGTCGGCACCCCGGCAACGCCGGACAGCGCAGTCTGGATCGCCAGGCTGATGCGCGACAATTCCCCCCCCGACGCCACCTTGGCGAGCGGCCCCGGCGGCAGGCCCGGATGACTGGCAACCAGAAAATTCACGTCCTCCAATCCGTGTGCACGCGGCTCGCCGACTGGATGCAATTGAATATCAAGTTGTCCGCCCGCCAGGGCAAGTTCGTGCATCGTGTCGGTTACTTGCGCCGATAACGCGGCAGCTGCCTTGCGGCGCTGCGCGGTCAGTCGCTCCGCTTCTTTCTGGTACACCGCCCAGGCGGTGTTTTCGCTTGCCAGCAATGCATCGCGGTCATCGCCGGCGACCAGTTCGGCCAGCCGAACCTGAAACTGCTCAAGCAGACCGGCCAGCGCATCGGGTTGTACCCGATGCTTGCGCGCCAGCTGATGCATGTCACTCAGCAGACGGTCGAGCATGGTCAGCCGTTCGGGGTCGAGATTGAGGGTATCGGCATAGCGGCGCAGCGCGTGCACCGCTTCGGCAAGGTTGGCGCTGGCCGAATCCAGCACCGTGCCGATCTCGGTCAGGCTGTCGTCCACCGCCTGCATTGTGACGAGTCGCGCACGCATTTCACCCAGCTGGCTGGAGATTGCCGCGTCGCCGTCGTCCAGGCCCTGAATCAGCGCCTGGCTGCCTTCGATCAATGTCGTGACGTGGGCCAGCCGTGCGTGCTCAATTTGAATGTCGTCCCAGCGCGGCAGGTCGTCGCCCAGTGCGCGCAGTTCCGCCACCGCCAGCGTCAGGCCTTCGCGTTCGATCTGCCGCGCCTGTCCGTGCGATTCGCACGCCAGCCGTTGCTGCCGTGCGTGTTGCCAGGCATGCCAGGCGGCACTCACCGCCGCCGCTTGCTGCTGTGCGCCTGCATAAGCATCGACAACTTCGCGCTGCGCCTGCGGGCGCAGCAAGGCGTGATGCGCATGCTGGCCGTGAATGTCGAGCAGAAACTCGGCGGCTTCCTTCAATTGCATCAGCGGCGCGGCGCTGCCGTTGATGAAAGCGCGCGAGCGGCCGCCGGCGTCGATCACGCGACGCAGGATCAATGCGTCATCATCAGAGGCATAACCCGCCTTGTCGAGCCAGGCCGCAAGCTGCGGCAAGCCATCGATCGCAAACCCGGCGGTGATTTCGGCACGCGACGCGTCGCCGCGCACCACGCCGCCTTCGGCGCGGTCGCCCAGCGCCAGCGCCAATGCGTCGATCAGTATCGATTTGCCGGCCCCGGTTTCGCCGGTGAGCACAGTCAGGCCCGGTGCGAAATCGAGTTCAACCGATTCGACCAGAAGATAGTTGCGTATGGAAAGATGCGACAGCATGAAGCGATTGCGCGTTAAAGCTGTTTACCCCAGTGCAGTTTTTGCCGCAGGGTGTCGTAGTAACTATAGGAGTGCGGATGCAGCAGCGTGACTGTACGGCTGGCGCGCGTGATCCACACGTGGTCGCCGCTGATCAGGTCGAAATGATGCTGGCCATCGAAGTGAATACGCGCATCGTCGGCGTAAGTCAGATGCAACTCGATACGCGAATGGCTGCTCACCACAATCGGCCGCGCCGACAGGGTGTGCGGACAAATCGGCACCAGCGCCACGGCTTCCAGCGTCGGGTGCACGATGGGGCCGCCTGCTGACAGGGCATACGCCGTGGTGCCGGTCGGGGTGGTGACCACCAGACCATCGGCCCGCTGGCTGTAGACAAACTCGCTGTTGATGGAGATTTCCAGGTCGATCAAGCGGCCCGACCCGCCTTTGCCCACCACCACGTCGTTGAAAGCGGTGCCTTCAAACACCCGTTCGCTTCCCCGTCGAACCTGTCCATTCAGCAGAATCCGTTCTTCCGCCACATACTGGCCACTGAGAATTTCCGCCACGGCGCCAAACATGTCATCGACGGTGATATCGGTGAGAAAACCCAGCCGTCCCTGATTGATGCCGATCAGCGGAACGCCATGCGGCGCCAGTTCCCGCGCAATCGACAGCATGGTGCCATCGCCACCCAGCACCACCACGGCGCCACATTCAATCGCCAGGTCATGCAGGTTACGGGTGGGGAAATCCGCAACGCTCAGGTTTTCAGCCGTCTGGCTGGCAAGCAGCACGTCATGACCGCGCCCCCGCAAAAACTCGCCCAGCGCGCGCACCGAGGCGCCCATGCCCTGATTATCATATTTGCCAACCAGGCCGACAGTGTGGAAAGGGGTTTGCATGAGGGGATTATAAAGGGGTCAGGGGTCAGGGGTCAGGATTCAGGGAATGTGCTGCGCGTTTTTTGATCAAACTCAACGCGACCCCTGACCCCTGACCCCTGACCCCTGACCCCTGACCCCTGACCCCTGACCCCTGACCCCTGACCCCTATATAATCCCCCCATGCTCAACGACCGCGCGCGCATCCTGCTGAAAACCCTGGTTGAACGATATATCGCCGGTGGCGAGCCGGTGGGGTCGCGCACCTTGTCGCAATATGCCGGACTGGATTTGTCGCCGGCCACCATCCGCAACATCATGGTCGACCTGGAAGACATGGGCTTTGTATCCAGCCCGCACACCTCGTCGGGGCGCGTCCCGACACCGCGCGGCTACCGGATTTTTGTCGACACACTGCTGACTGTGCGGCCGCTGGCGCAGGTCGAAGTCAGCAAGCTCGAACACAGCCTGACGCCGTCCGACCCGCAGCGGCTGATGACCGCGGCGTCCACCCTTTTGTCCGATCTCAGCCAGTTTGCCGGGCTGGTGATGACCCCGCGCCGCAGTCCGGCGTTTCGCCAGGTCGAATTTATCAGCCTGTCGGAAAAGCGCATCCTGCTCATTATCGTGACCATGGAAGGCGAGGTGGAAAACCGCGTCATCCTCACCGACAAGCCCTATAGCCCCGCCAAACTGACCGAGGCGGCCAACTACTTCAACCAGCACTTTACCGGCCACAGCTTCGACCAGGTCCGCAGCAAGCTGCGCGACGAACTGGGCCGCGTTCGCGACGACATCACCCGCCTGATGGCCGCCGCGGTGGACGCAGGCTCGCAGGCACACGATGCAAGCCAGGACAACATGGTGGTTTCAGGCAGCCGCAAGCTGCTCGACGTGGAAGAACTCTCCAGCAACATGAGCAACCTGCGCCGCCTGTTCGACGCTTTCGAGCAGAAAACCGGCCTGATGCAGCTGCTCGACCAGTCGCGCACCGCCGCAGGGGTGCAGATTTTTATCGGCGGCGATTCCGAACTGATGGCGCTCGACGAATGCAGCCTGGTCACCGCGCCGTATTCGGTCGACGGCCAGGTCGTCGGCACCCTCGGCGTCGTCGGCCCCACCCGCATGGCGTACGAACGCGTGGTGCCGATTGTCGATATCACCGCCAAGTTATTATCGAGCGCACTCTCCCACCATTAGGACGCGTAACACGCAATGAGCTACCTCAAAGAACCCGGCCACACCCACGGCCAGCCCGCCCGCACCGGAATTTTGCTGGTCAACCTCGGCACCCCCGAAGCGCCTACTGCGCAAGCGGTGCGGCCTTATCTGAAAGAATTCTTATCCGATCCGCGCGTGGTGGAAATTCCGCGTGCTGTGTGGTGGCTGATTCTCAACGGCATCATCCTCAACACCCGGCCGAAAAAATCGGCCGAAAAATATGCCGCGATCTGGACGGCCGAGGGCTCGCCACTCAAGGTTCACACCGAAAAGCAGGCCAAGCTGCTGAAAGGCTGGCTGGGCGAAAAAATCGCCACCCCCTTCATGGTCGAATACGCCATGCGTTACGGCAACCCGTCGGTGCCCGACACGCTGGCGCGCATGAAGGCCGCGGGCTGCGACCGTATTCTGGTCCTGCCGGCCTACCCGCAATATGCTGCCTCCAGCACCGCCACCGCGTTCGACGCCGTATTTGCCTGGCTGCAGCAAACCCGCAACCAGCCGGCGCTGCGCACGCTCAAGCATTACCACGACCATCCCGCCTACATCCAGGCGCTGGCCGCCAACATTCGCGACTACTGGCAAATGCACGGCCGCCCCGACCTGCTCGTGATGAGCTTTCACGGCGTGCCGCGCTACACCCTCGACAAGGGCGACCCCTACCACTGCGAATGCCAGAAAACCGGCCGCCTATTGACCGAAGCACTCGGGCTGGAACCCAGCCAGTTCCGCCTCACCTTCCAGTCGCGCTTCGGTCGCGCCGAGTGGTTGCATCCCTACACCGACAAAACCCTGGCCGAACTGGGACGCCAGGGCGTGAAGCGGGTTGATGTAGTCGCACCCGGTTTTGTGGCCGACTGTCTGGAAACGCTGGAAGAACTGGCAATGGAAGGTCGCGCCCATTTTCTCGCTGCTGGCGGCAAGGCATTCAACTACATCCCCGCACTCAACGAACACCCGCAGTGGATCGATGCACTGGGCCAGATCGCGCTGGAAAATCTGGGCGGCTGGGCCAGCGAGACCTGGGATCGCGACGCGGCCCAGGCCGATCATGCCGCCTGCAAAGCCATCGCCCTACGGAGCGGCGCCTCCGCCTGAATTCCCGGGCGAAAAAATCATTCCAAATGTCAACCGGGCTCAGGTATATAAGCGAACGTTTGTTGACAGTATTTTTGTACCTACCCATGATGAAAAGCGATACGGAGTAACCTGGAAACCCGTATTAATCGTAGCTTCAAGACAGTGCAGACGGGAAACCAAGAAGCCCGTGACTAACGTCAGCTTCCGGAACGGAAACGTTCCTGTTTTTCATTCATTGGAGGAGTCTATGTATAACAAGATCACTCTGGCGTTGGCCGGCTTTGTCGGCTTCGCCCTGCCCGCCATCGTCTGCGCTGCAGATGTCCACACCCGAACCATCGCATCCACCTGCATGTCATGCCACGGCCCCGGTGGCCGGAGCCTCGGCGCCATTCCCGACCTGGCCGCACTGAACAAGGATCACTTCGTCAAGTTGATGCAGGAGTTCAAGTCTGGCAAACGTAACAGCACCATCATGAAGCGCCACGCATCCGGCTACACCGACGCCGAATTCGAGGCCATGGGCGCGTACTTCGCGAGCCTCAAATAACAACAATCGAGGAGAACACACAATGACTCTGAATCGTCGCGATTTCCTGAAAATCACCGGCGCAGGGGCAGCGTTTGCGCTGTCCGGATGCGCCACCCAGTCCACCCCCGTTGCAT
>NCIF01000072.1 GCA_002256785.1 Hydrogenophilales bacterium 17-61-9 | reverse complement strand
GCTCATGTCGATGCGGATCATGTGGTCGGCGGAATCGAACAGGTATTCGGCCAGCGTCTTGCACAGCTCGGTCTTGCCGACGCCGGTGGGGCCGAGGAACAGGAAGGAGCCGAGCGGCCGGTTGGGGTCGGACAGGCCCGCGCGCGAACGGCGGATGGCGTCGGAGACGACGCGCACGGCTTCGTCCTGCCCCACCACGCGGCTGTGCAGCTTGTCTTCCATGTGCAGCAGCTTGTCGCGCTCGCCCTGCATCATCTTGGATACCGGAATCCCGGTCGCGCGCGAGACGACTTCGGCGATTTCCTCGGCGCCGACTTCGGTGCGCAGGAGCTTGAACACGGGCTTGGTGTCGGCCGCTTCGGCGTGCTTCAGCTGGGCTTCGAGCTGCGGCAGCTTGCCGTATTGAATCTCGGCGACCTTGTCGAGCTTGCCCTGGCGTTGCAGGTCGACCATCTCGCCGCGCAGCCTGTCGATTTCTTCCTTGATGTGGGCGCTGCCCTGCACCTGGGCCTTTTCGGCTTTCCAGATTTCTTCGAGGTCAGCCGATTCGCGGCCGAGTTTCTCGATTTCCTCTTCCAGCAGACCCAGGCGTTTTTTCGAAGCCTCGTCGGTTTCCCGCTTCACCGCCTCGCGCTCGATTTTCAACTGGATGATGCGGCGGTCGAGCTTGTCCATCACCTCCGGCTTGGAATCGATTTCCATCTTGACGCGCGCGGCGGCCTCGTCGATCAGGTCGATGGCCTTGTCGGGCAGGAAGCGGTCGGTGATGTAGCGATGGCTCAATTCGGCGGCGGCAATGATCGCCGGGTCGGTAATCTCGACGCCGTGGTGCAGCTCGTAGCGTTCCTGCAGGCCGCGCAGGATGGCGATGGTCGATTCGACGCTCGGCTCGTCGACCAGCACCTTCTGGAAGCGGCGTTCCAGCGCAGCGTCCTTCTCGACATACTTGCGATACTCGTCGAGCGTGGTGGCGCCGATCAGGTGCAGCTCGCCGCGCGCCAACGCCGGTTTCAGCATATTGCCCGCGTCCATCGCGCCTTCGGCCTTGCCGGCGCCGACCAGGGTGTGCAGTTCGTCGAGGAACACGATATAGCGGCCCGGATCCATCGCCAGCTCCTTCAGCACGGCTTTCAGCCGCTCCTCGAATTCGCCGCGATATTTCGCGCCGGCCAAGAGCGCGGCCAGATCCAGCACCAGCACCTTCTTGCCTTTCAGCGTCTCCGGCACTTCGTCGTTGACGATGCGCTGCGCCAAACCTTCCACAATTGCAGTTTTTCCGACGCCGGGCTCGCCGATCAGCACCGGGTTGTTCTTGGTACGGCGCTGCAGGATCTGGATAGCACGGCGGATTTCGTCGTCGCGCCCGATCACCGGGTCGAGCTTGCCTTCGCGAGCACGCGCGGTGAGGTCCAGCGTGTATTTGGCAAGCGCCTCGCGCTGGCCTTCGGCTTCCTGCGACTGCACGTTTTCGCCGCCGCGCACGGCCGCAATCGCCTGTTCCAGCGCGGCCTTCTGCGCACCGTGCTGCTTCAGCAGCCGCCCGGTTTCGCCCTTGTCGTCCAGCGCTGCCAGCAGAAACAGTTCGGAGGCGATGTAGGCGTCGTTGCGCTTCATCGCCTCCTTGTCGGTCAGGTTCAGCAGGTTGTTGAGGTCGCGCGAAATCGTCACCTCGCCGCCCTGGCCTTCCACCTTGGGCAGCCGCGTCAGCGCCTGGGTCAGCGCGGCCTTCAGCGCCGGCACCTGCACGCCTGCGCGCGCCAGGATCGCCGCCGCGCCGGCGCCTTCCTGATTCAGCAGCGCCAGCAGCAGGTGCTGCGGCTCGATGTAGGCGTGGTCGCCGCCGACGGCCAGGCTTTGCGCGTCGGAAAAGGCTTGTTGAAACTGGGTGGTGAGCTTGTCGAAACGCATAAGTGACCTCGTGCTTAAGGTATATTCAATGCCATCCAAGTGATGCCTTCTCAGGCGATTTCAACCCTCCATGTCTGAATTGAATGTAGACCAGGTTTTGTCCGATGTCGCGCGCGCGCTGGACGAAGACGTCGGCAGCGGCGATCTCACCGCCCGGCTCATCCCGGCAACCCAAACCGCCCATGCCCGCGTCATCACCCGCGAGGCGGCCGTGATCGCCGGCCGGCCGTGGTTCGATGCCTGTTTTCGGGCGCTCGACCCGGATTGCGTGATTGCCTGGCAAGTCGATGAAGGCGAACAGGTCGCGGCCAACCGCGTGCTGGTGGAAATCAGCGGCCATGCCCGCGCCCTGCTGACCGCCGAGCGCCCGGCGCTGAACTTCCTGCAAACCCTGTCGGCGGTGGCCACCGCCACCCGCCCCTATGTCGAGGCTGTAGCCGGCACCCATGCCGCCATTCTCGACACCCGCAAAACCCTGCCCGGCCTGCGCATCGCCGAAAAATACGCGGTGCGGGTCGGCGGCGGGCAGAACCAGCGCGTGGGCCTGTACGACGGCATCCTGATCAAGGAAAACCACATCGCCGCGGCGGGCGGCATCGCGCCGGTGCTGGATGCGGCGTTCAAACTGGCCGACAACACGGTCGGCGTGCAGATCGAGGTGGAAACGCTGGAACAGCTGCGCGAAGCGCTCGCCGGCGGCGCAAAACTGATCCTGCTCGACAATTTCAGTCTGGCAGACATGCGCCACGCGGTGCAGATCGCCCATGGCCGCGCCCTGCTCGAAGCCTCCGGCAACATCACGCTGGACAGCGTGCGCGCAGTGGCCGAAACCGGGGTGGACCGCATTTCCATCGGCGGGCTGACCAAGCACATCCGCGCGGTGGACCTGTCGATGCGCACCCATGATTGAAATCACCCGCGTCTGCTACGACGACGCCATACACGCTGCCGCGCTGGTTGAATTGATGGATGCCTACGCGCGCGACCCGGCCGGAGGAGGCAAAGCGTTAAGCGATTTCGCCCGCCAGAATCTGGTCGGCGCACTCGCTGCCCGCCCGTTCATTTTCAGCGTACTGGCCTTCGACGATGCCATGCCAGTGGGACTCGTCAACGCAATCGAGGGGTTTTCCACCTTTGCCTGCCGCCCGCTGGTCAACGTACATGACGTCGTGGTGGCGCCCAGCCATCGCGGGCGCGGTATCGCAGCGCACATGTTTGAACAGGTGGAAGCCCTGGCGCGCGAACGCGGCGCCTGCAAGCTCACGCTCGAAGTGCTGCAGGGCAACACCCCGGCCCGCAACGTGTATCAACGGCTGGGGTTTACCGACTACCAGCTCGACCCCGCCATGGGGCACGCGCAGTTTCTGCACAAATGGCTGGATTAAAGCCTTACGCCAGCCAGATCAGCGACGCCATGCGGCCGGTCACGCCGTCGCGGCGATACGAGTAAAAACGGTCCGCTTCGTTGAAGGTGCAGCGTCCGCCGCCATAGACCGCCTGCACGCCGGCGCAATTGAGGCGGATGCGTGCCAGCTGGTAGATGTCGGCAAGCCATTTACCCGGTTCAGCGCCCGGATGCGACACAAAGGCTACGGCAGCCTCCGGATGCTGCTTGATAAACGCCTGACGCACCTCGTCGCCCACTTCAAATGCCTGCGGACCGATGGCGGCGCCCATCCAGGCAAGCACCTCGCCCGGCGGCACCCGCATGGCGGCGACGGTAGCCTCCAGCACGCCGCCCGCCAGCCCGCGCCAGCCTGCGTGCGCGGCCGCCACCACGCTGCCGGCGCGGTCGCAAAACAGCACCGGCAGACAGTCGGCGGTGAGGACGGCGCAGACGCTTCCCGCCTGCCGGGTAAACGCCGCATCGGCCTCGACCCAACCCGAGCCGACCTCAACCACCGTTGCGCCATGAACCTGCCTGAGCCAGTCCGGCTCGGCCGGCAACTGCCGGCGCAAACGCGCACGATTTTCCGCCACATGGGCCGGGTCGTCGCCGACGTGGTCGCCAAGGTTGAAGCTGGCCCACGGCGGACGGCTGACCCCGCCCTCGCGGGTGGTCATCAGGCTGAACACCCCGGAGGGTGCAGGCCAGTCGGGCTGAAGCATCGGACTCAAAAACTAAATGGCATTTGCGCGCAGCGCTTCGAGAATGCCGGAAAAATCGGGCGGCAAGGGACAGTCCCACTGCATGAATTCCCGTGTGATCGGGTGGATCAGGCCCAGACGTTCGGCGTGCAGCGCCTGCCGCGGAAACGGCAGCTTGAGATGGCTGCGGCGGCTTGCGTTATAGGTGCCTTCGCCGACCAGCGGGTGGCCGATGTGCTGCATATGCACCCGGATCTGATGGGTGCGGCCGGTTTCCAGCTTGCAGCGCACCAGGGTGATGCCGGGAAAACGCTCCACCACATCGTAATGGGTAATGGCTTCCTTGCCCATGCTGTGCACGGTGCGTTTGACACGGTTATGGGGATCGCGCGCCAGCGGCGCATTAACCGTTCCTGACCGGTCGATTTCACCATAAACCAGCGCAAGGTATTCGCGTTTGACGGTGCGCGCCTGCAACTGCCGCACCAGATCGGTATGCGCTTTAATTGTTTTGGCGACCACCAGAAGTCCCGATGTGTCCTTGTCGAGGCGGTGCACAATGCCGGCACGCGGCAACTCGGCAACTTGCGGCACCCAGTGCAGCAAGGCGTTCAGCATGGTGCCCTGGCGGTTGCCGCTGCCGGGGTGAACCACCAATCCGACGGGTTTGTTGATCACCATCAGCATCGGGTCTTCAAACACCACCTCCAATGGAATCGCCTCAGGCGCATCGGGGGTCGCGCCGGAATCGGCTTCAACTTCCACCCGTACATTCTCCCCACCCAGGACTTTCATCTTGGTGTTTGGAAAAGCGTCATCCACGGCGATTTTGCGTGCGCGTATCCAGTTCTGGATGCGGTTACGCGAAAACTCGGGCAGCATCCGGGACAGGGCCTGATCCAGCCGTTGCCCGCCCTCGGCGTCCGGGATCACCAGCTCGCGAATGTCAGCGGAAGGATTTACCTTATAATCAGGCGACGAATCTTCGGTGTCTTTTTCCATGTTCAAGCTACGTTTATCCAGTTCAAAAACATTCAATCGGGCGTCTGGCCTCGCAGGCGGCCTGCTGCTGGCCGCCACGCTCGCCCTGAGTGGCTGCGGACTGTTGCCCGCAGTCAAAGACGAAACCGCAGGCTGGTCGGCGCAAAAGCTGTATGCCGAGGCCAAGGATAATCTGAATAGCGGAAATTACACGCGCGCCGTCAAATTATTCGAAACGCTGGAATCGCGATATCCGTTCGGCCGCTATGCGCAGCAGGCGCAACTGGAAGTGGCTTACGCCTACTACAAGGACAACGAACCGATTTCCGCCATTGCCGCGGCCGACCGCTTCATCAAGCTCCACCCTAACCACCCTAACGTCGATTACGCCTATTACCTGAAGGGCCTGGCTAATTTTAATGACGACCTGGGTTATCTCGGAAAACTCATCGACCAGGATCTCAGCGAGCGCGATCCCCGGGCCGCACGCGACGCGTTTCTGGCGTTCAAGGAAGTGGCCACCCGTTTCCCCGATGGGAAATATGCCGCCGACTCGACCGCGCGCATGAAATACCTGGTCAACGCGCTGGCCGGCAACGAAGTCCATGTCGCCAAATATTATCTCAAGCGCGAAGCCTGGGTGGCCGCCGCCAACCGCGCCAAGGAAGTGCTGAAGACCTATCCCGAAGCCCCCGCCCTGGAAGAAGCGCTGGCGATCATGGTGGTGGCCTACGACAAGCTGAAACTCACCGACCTGCGCGACGACGCGCAGCGCGTATTGAACCTCAACTTCCCCAACAGCAAGTACAGCAAGGGTGTGAGCACTGAAGAGAAGGCCTGGTACCGGTTCTGGTGATCGGCTCGGCCGGCTGTGGATGATGGACTTCATTAGTGTCCGCTTCCAGGTAACCCGGTAGAACCGCTCTCGACCCTGACAATCGGTCGTGCTGGTTACAAAGAGCGTCTGGTCGTCGGCCTTTGCTGTCGGTGGAGTTCACCACCCTGTGCGTCAGCAATACGGTCGTTTGCTGTCGTTGATTAAGCTGATCCTGAGGTTAAGCCATGATCGCTTCACGGAATCAATGCCCGACGCGTACTATTTGCTTGGCGCCGATGCTCCTTGTTCTTTCTGCATTGCCAAGTGCCACTATTATTTGCGGTATTTGCGGTGGAGGTTGCGGCGAATCCGCGTGAGAATCAGCTGTCATCGGCATTAACGGCAAAGGGGAGTAGTAGATTGGCTTCATTTTCTAAGGCATTCATCTCGCACTCGAGCGCAGACAAGCCTCTCGTCGAGGACGTGGCTAAGCTCGTCTCAGCCGCCAGGTGGGAAATTGACAGCTTCACTTTCGAGGGGGGGAAGCGCAGCGCTGACGAAATCATGGCGGCGCTAAAGCGCTCGGATCTGTTCGTCCTGATAGCATCTGCGAACTCCATGGGGTCAGACTGGGTGAAGTCGGAGTTGGAACTCGCTCAGCATCTCCTTTTTTCGCGCCAGATTGGCGGCGTTCTCGTCTTTATCATTGACGGAACCTTAGCGGTGGAACTCCCGGAATGGATTCGAATGCATGTGTTCGTGCGTACGTCCAGCGTCGTACGCATTGCGAATCTGATTCGTAGCAAGCTCTTTGAACTCGACTCGAAAAAGGGGATCCGACCCAAGCCATTCGTTCAGCGCACGAGGATCCGTGGCGAGATTGAGAAGCGTATCGCCGACCTGAACCATCAGATTCGGGCGCTCTATGTCAGTGGCGTCGATGGAATTGGACGCCGCTCAATCGTCGCCGACACCCTCAAGAGCCTGTTTCCCTCCGTGGATCTCATCGGTGTCCAAATCACGGTGTCCGACGGCGAAGGTTTGCTAGAAACATTTCGAAAACTTCAATTCGCGTGGACGAGTCCTACTGTTGCCGAGGCTAAAGCGTTTTTCGATGAGGTGGCTGGATATACGAAGCAGCAGCTCGTAGACAAGACGAGCGACCTTCTTGATGCCATTAGCGAGCAGAAGATGCTCACTTGGCTAAAATTTGATTACGATATTCTTGATGATAATGGGAATTTCCAGCCGGACTTTCACTTGCTTCTACGCAACCTGAAGTCTCGGCGGCCATCCTTAGTGCTCTGTGCAAAGCGCATACCTCGCTTTCAGGAGCAGCGGCGATTGGACAACATTGGCTTTTTCAAGGTCGACAGCATGACCGACGAGGAGTCGAAGCTGCTTTGGATCTATGCGTTGGACTATTTTGAATTTGAGGATGCAGACCGGAGTTTCGTGACTTTGCTACAGGGACATATTAGCGGTCATCCGGCTATGATTTGGACAGCCGCCGAGTATGTGGCGGTCGCAAAGAAGCCCGCAGTTGAGGCTAATCCGAGAGAACTGATGGAGACCCTGCGCAGCTTGTCTTTAAGCTTGGTTGATGGTTTAGACCTCAGCGAAATATCTAAGCGCCTCTTGACACTGTTTGATGAACTTGGATCTATTGATCCCACGGACTTGATTGAGATTTGCGGTGAGTCAGATCAAGCTGTCGCCGAAAGCGTGAATCACTTGCTGAGTCTGGGATTACTGGAAAGTGAGGGAGACCATTTACGACTGGCTTCCTATTTCCGCAACGCGCGCTTCCGGAAACAATTCTCCGCCGAGACCGACGGGTTCTTGACCGATGCCCGTAAGCGGCTTCTTAGCTTGACATCGACCTACACGTCTGACGACAACATCTCCTTCGCTACCATCGACGTCGCACTGATCAATGCGATTTCACAGGGAAGCGCAATTCCACTTGGGCTTGAGCGTGCCGTCATCGGGTCCCATTACCTGCGGGTTGCCCGTGTTAGCTACGACCGGGAAAAGTACCAAGACACAGTCGCCTTTGCCACTGAAGCTCACGCTAAGCGCCACACGCTGACTGATGAGGCAATTGTCGAGTGCATGCGGCTGCTAGGCATGGCGGCCGTTAGAACTGGCGACAGGGAAAACCTGGACAACGCCATTCAGGAATTACTGAAGATGGCCACCCATCAGGCGCAGCGCCATGTACATTTCATTAAGGGATTCGATGCCAGGTGGAATGGTGACTTTGACACGGCAGAGATCGAATTCGGCGAAACGCTGAAGATCAATCCCAAGGACACACATGCATTGCGAGAGATTGCACAGTTGCTAGTTGTCCGCGAGGATTTTGTCCTGGCTGAACGCTATGCCCGCGAGGCGCTCGCACGCACTCCAGGCAGCCCCTACGTCATAGACATTTTGCTGCAGTGCCTCATAGAGCAGCGGAAGAACAACACCTTGGCCTTGTCCGAGGACCAGGAGGTTGCTGACCTGCTTCTTCGACTCGAAATAGCCGACCGGCGCGAGCGCTCCGAATTCGCCAACCTCCGTCAGGCCCATTTCCATGCGGCCTTGAGGAACTTCTCTGAAGCAATGGAGTGGGCAGAGGAAGCTGTGCGTCGAAATTCTAGCAAGGTCAGCGCCTATGCCACCCGCGCCGACATCAAACTCCGGATGAAAAATGATATGGCGGCCTTGCACTCGGTCGACTCTGACATCAGACAGATTCAGAAGATCGCTGATGATTCAAAGGGCGTGCGAACGCATGCGGGGTTGCTTGCGAAGCTTCGCGTCCGCTTTGAAATCGCCAAAGGCAACCTTTCGGCCGCAATCAAGCAATTGGATTCCGTCCCGAGAGGAAACCATAAACTTAAGAAGAAGTTGTCTTTGGAGATCGCAAACGAGGCCGTCCACTGCGCAGAGACAGATACAGACGTGGTGGAGTTCGCCAATCGAATTTTGGCCGCGAGTTCGGCCTAATCGGGCCAGTGCGTGTGAATTAGCTCTTCGGCCTTGGAACAGACATTCGTCGTAGTCGATCCGAGTGACTGCAAGGGGGCGCTAGTTCATGTTGCCATATCGAGCAGCTGCCGTTCACCACTACTTGCGGCTGAGTGGCTGGTAACCGATGCATTGCTGACGGAATCTGATTTGAGGTCAATGTCGGCTCTGGCCGAACACCGGACCTTGGCGACAACTTTGACCGTCTTTTCCTGGCTGATTTAAGACCTCCGCAAGCCCCTTCGTAAGCGAACGCTGAACGAACTGACAGGCACACCTCAGCCGTGAGCTTTGGCGGTCGCGGAGGCAGTCAACATGACATTAACTGAAAAGGCAGCAAACGCTGCCCGGGTTCAGATCGCCGCTTCGCCCGACTCCCCGGTGCGTATCCGCACCACCTGTTCCACCGCAGTCACAAAAATCTTGCCGTCGCCGATCTTGCCGGTGCGCGCGGCCGCGATGATCGACTCCATGGCACGGTCCAGCAGGCTGTCGGCCACCACCACTTCCAGCTTCACCTTGGGCAAAAAGTCCACCACATATTCGGCGCCGCGATACAGCTCGGTGTGGCCCTTCTGCCGACCGAAGCCCTTGACCTCAGTCACGGTCAGGCCGGTCACGCCAATCTCCGACAAGGCTTCACGCACTTCGTCGAGCTTGAACGGTTTGATGATGGCTTCTATTTTTTTCACAACAAGTCTCCTTCGGGTCGGTACTTCGAGGTAATGGGGTAGCGGCGATCCTTGCCGAAATTGCGCGGCGTAATGCGCGGGCCGGGTGGCGCCTGGCGCCGTTTGTATTCGGCCAGATCGACCATACGTATCACTTTGCGCACGATAGCAGCATCGTGGCCCAATGCGACGATGTCGCGCGCCGACAGATCGCGTTCGACGTAGGCCGCCAGAATCGCGTCCAGCACATCGTATGGCGGCAGGCTGTCCTGGTCGGTCTGGTCCGGCCGCAGCTCGGCCGACGGCGGACGATCGATGATGCGTTGCGGGATGACCTGAGACAGGCTGTTGCGATAATTCGCCAGCCGGTACACCATCGTTTTCGCCACATCCTTCAGCACCGCAAACCCGCCCGCCATGTCGCCGTACAGCGTGGCGTAACCGACAGCCATCTCGCTCTTGTTGCCGGTGGTCAGCACCAGCGAGCCGAACTTGTTCGACAACGCCATCAATAACGTGCCGCGTGTTCTAGCCTGCAAATTCTCTTCGGTGGTATCGGCTGCCCGTCCCGCAAACTCGCCTGCCAGCTGCGCCACAAAGGCATCGAATATCGACTTGATGGCGATTTCGGAATAGCGCACGCCCAGCCGTTTCACCATGTCGCGCGCATCCTCGACGCTGATGGACGCGGTGTAATCCGACGGCATCATCACGGCATGCACCTTGTCTGCGCCCAGCGCATCGACGGCAATCGCCAGCGTCAGCGCCGAATCGATCCCGCCCGACAAGCCCAGATGCACGCCCTTGAAGCCATTCTTGCCGACGTAATCGCGCACGGCCAGCACCAGTGCATCGTAAACGGCTTCTTCTTCACTCGGCAGCGTGTGTAGCGGGCCGCTACAGGTGTCGCCTTCCAGCTCCAGGTAAAACAGCCCTTCGCGCCAGGCCGGACATTGCACCGCGATCTCGCTGTCGGCATTCATCGCAAACGATGCGCCGTCGAACACCAGTTCGTCCTGCCCGCCCACCATATTGGCGTAGACAATAGGCAGCCCTGCTTCGACAAGCCGCGCACGCGCAACCCTGGCACGCTCGCGCTCCTTGTTGAGATGGAACGGCGAGGCATTCGGCACCAGCAACCAGTCCGCGCCGGCTTCCATCGCGCGCCTGACCGGGCCCGGTTCCCAGATGTCGCCGCAAATATTGAGGCCAAAATTCAGACCGCCACAGGCAAACACGCAGGGCGCGTCGCCGCGCTCGAACACACGCTGCTCGTCGAACACGGAATGGTTGGGCAAGTGATGCTTGCGATACACCGCCTCGACCCGGCCGCCGCGCAGCAGCGCAGCGGCGTTGAACAGGCCGTCGTCGCTGCGCTCGGGATAACCCACAATCAAGGCGAGTTCAGGCGGCGCGGCGACGGCCAGTTGTTGCAGCGCCGCTTCGCAGGCTGCCGTAAAATCGCGCCGCAACACCAGGTCTTCGGCCGGATAGCCGCAAATCGACATCTCGGGGCTGAGCAGCAATTCAGCGCCTGCGTCATGCGCCTCCTGCGCCGCGGCCAGCAGTTTGGCCGCATTGCCCGCGATATCGCCAACGGTGAGGTTGAGTTGGGCGATGCCGAGTTTCATCGGGCCGCCAGCGCCGCCTGCACCGCCTCGCCCAGCCCTGCCGGGCTTTGCGCGATGACCACGCCAGCAGCTTCCAGCGCGCGGATCTTGGCGTCGGCGGTTCCGGCGCCACCGGCAATGATCGCGCCTGCATGCCCCATGCGCTTGCGATCTCGCCGACCAGAATCACCGCGGAGGTTTCCGCGTCGGCCTCGAACAGTTCCAGGCAATCAATGAAATCCAGCCCCTTGATCGGGTCGCCGCCGATGCCGACGCAGGTCGACTGGCCCAGCCCCAGCAACGTGGTCTGGTGCACCGCTTCGTAGGTGAGCGTGCCGGAGCGCGAGACGATGCCGATTTTTCCTTGTTGATGGATGACGCCGGGCATGATGCCGATCTTGCATTCGCCCGAGGTGATGATGCCGGGGCAGTTGGGGCCGATGAGCTTGGCGCCGTTGGCGCGCAGCGCGGCCTTGACGTTGAGCATGTCGAGTACCGGAATGCCTTCGGTAATGCAGACGATGACCTCGATGCCGGCGTCGGCCGCTTCCAGAATCGAATCGGCGGCAAACGCGGCCGGCACGTAGATCATGGTCGCGTTGGCGCCGGTCTGCCGCACCGCGTCGCGCACGGTGTTGAACACCGGCAGGTTCAGATGCGTCTGCCCGCCCTTGCCGGGGGTGACGCCGCCGACCATTTGCGTGCCGTAGGCGATTGCCTGTTCGGAGTGGAAGCTGCCCTGCTTGCCGGTGAAGCCCTGGCAAATCACTTTGGTATTTTTATCGACGAGGATGCTCATTGCGCTTTCTCCACGGCGAGTTTCGCCGCCTGGGTGAGGCTCTCGGCCGCGAGGATCGCCAGCCCCGATTCGGCCAGCAGCTTGCGCCCCAGTTCGGCGTTGGTGCCTTCCAGCCGCACGATCACCGGCACCTTGACGCCGACCTCCTTCACCGCCTGGATGATGCCTTCGGCGATGACGTCGCAGCGCACGATGCCGCCGAAGATGTTGATCAGCACGGCGCGCACGTTGGGGTCGAGCAGGATGATCTTGAAACCCTGCGCCACGGTTTCCGGCGTGGCGCCGCCGCCGACGTCGAGGAAGTTGGCGGGCGTGCCGCCTTCGAGTTGAATCAAATCCATCGTCGCCATCGCCAGGCCCGCGCCGTTGACCATGCAGCCGATGTTGCCGGCGAGCGCGACGTAATTCACGCTGGCCGCGTTGGCCGCGGCTTCCTTGGCGTCGATCTGGCTGTCGTCGCGCAGTTCGGCCAGTTGTTTGCGGCGATACAAGGCGTTGTCGTCGACGCTCATCTTGCAGTCGAGCGGCAGCACGCGGTTGTCGGCGGTCACCACCAGCGGATTGATTTCGAGCAGGGAGAGGTCGTTGGCGAGAAACACGCGATACAAGGCGGGCAACAGGCGGCAAAAATCAGTGTAGGCCTCGCCCTTCAATTCCAGCGCAAACGCCAGCGCACGACACTGAAAATCCTGCACCCCCAGCAGCGGGTCGCAAAATTCAGTCAGGACTTTTTCCGGCGTGGCGTGGGCGACATCCTCGATGTCCATGCCGCCGGCGGCTGAGGCCACAATGGCGACGCGCTCGGTTTCGCGATCCACCAGCAGCGACAGATACAGTTCGCG